>NZ_JBYEXN010000001.1:0-415979 GCF_057621855.1 Parazoarcus sp. PS-13 R2A | reverse complement strand
AGGTCATCCGGGCTCGCAGATCCGCGACAATGCGCTGTCGAAGGCGCGATTCGAGTTCCGCTGGGAAGACCAGTTCAACCTTGGTCTCGACCCCGACAAGGCCAAGGAATTCCACGACGAGACCCTGCCCAAGGATTCCGCCAAGGTCGCGCACTTCTGTTCGATGTGTGGCCCCCACTTCTGCTCGATGAAGATCACCCAGGACGTGCGCGACTTCGCGGCCCAGCAGGGCATCAGCGAAATCGACGCGCTGAAGAAGGGCATGGAAGTGAAAGCGGTGGAATTCGTGAAGAGTGGCGCCGAGGTCTATCGGAACGTGTAAGGCACGGGCTGCCACCGGCAGCTGACAGCAGCACACGAGCGGGCCCGATGCGGCCCGCTCTTTTTTTGCCTAGTCGTTTGCCCGGCACATCTGCCGCCGCCAACGGGCAGACGGGCATGCCGCAGCCGCTTGCCGGGGCGTGGGCGAGCCCCGCCTCAGTGCCGATGCGCCAGCCCGTCGGCTCGCCCGCGCAAGACGCCCAGTTTGACGTACAGGGTACTGCGCGAAATACCGAGCGCCCTTGCGGCCTGTGAGATGTTCCCCTTGGCATTGGACACGGCCGAAAGAATCGCCTGTTGCTCCAGATCCTCCAGGCGCGCGCCATTCAGCCCCGCAGCAGGCAAGGCCGCCGGCGATGCTGCTTCCCGTCCGGCCGAAACCAGCTCTTCAGGCAATACGCTGCGGTCGATCAGGCCGTTGTCACTCAGCGCGAACAGCCCCTCGAACACGTTCTGCAACTCGCGGACGTTCCCGGGCCAGGGGTAATGCAACAAGGCGTCGACAACATCCGGCGTGATGCGCTTGGCCGGACAGGCATACTTCTGTGCCAGGCGCGCGTTCAGATGATCAACGATGCGGCTGATGTCGTCCGGCCGCTCGCGCAACGCGGGAAGGCGAATGCTTGTCACGCACAGGCGATGAAACAGGTCTTCACGGAAGCGTCCCGCCGCAACCTCACCACGCAGATCACGGTTGGTGGCCGCAATGATCCGGACGCTCACGCGACGCTCGCGCGTGTCGCCGAGACGCACCACGACGCCATCCTGCAGGACGCGCAGCAGATGGGGCTGCATGTCGAGCGGCATCTCACCAATCTCATCGAGAAACAGCACCCCGCCATCAGCGAGCTCGAATTTTCCCGGCAAGCCATTGCGACGCGCACCGGTGAAAGCACCCTCGACGTAGCCGAACAACTCACTGGCGAGCAGCTCGCGGGTCAGGGCACCACAGTTCACCGCAACAAACGGCGCGTCGGGCTTCACGCCCGCCTTATGGATCGCCCGCGCAAACACCTCCTTGCCAACCCCGGTTTCGCCGAGCAGCATGACCGGCAGATCCAGGGGCGCCAGACGTTGCGCACGGGCCTTCGCGGCCACCAGGGCATCCGATACGCCGATGATCTCGGCGAATGGATCGGCCTTTGGGCATGTAGCCGGTTCGCGCACCTCGCGCGCAGCCGCACTCGGTGTCTGCTCACCCGCACCATGACTGAGCGGGATGATGAGCATGGTCCCCAGCTCGCCGCTCGGGGTGCGAACGACTTGCAGCCACTCCCTGTTCAGCCAGAGCGGCATACGGATCGCGCGCTCGTCGGGCGAATGTTCGAGGTCGAGCGCATCGACCTGGCCCCCGGTGATGGACGGCAACTGCACACCGTATTGCTCGCGTGCGAGGTGCTGCCGCCCATTGCTCTTGAGCAACCTTCCGCGACGGTCGAACACCATGACGCAGTCGCCGCCATAGCGCACAAAGCTGTCCATCGAATGTTCAAGCAGTCGGGCGTGGAGATCGCGTTCGCGGCTCGCAAGTACGGCCTCGATCTGCTTTGCAGCGGCCATGACCAAGCCTAGGCTGTGCCCGTGAAAGGTCTCCTTCACCCCCGACACGTCGACCACGCCCAGCAAGGCCGTGCCGGTCAGGTCGAGTATGGGTGCAGCCGCGCAAGTCCAGCGTTTGACGTCGAGACAGTAGTGTTCGCTGGCGTAGATCTGCACGGGCTTCAGCGCAGCAATCGCCGTGCCGATGGCGTTGGTGCCCATCACGTTCTCAACCCAGCGCCCGCCCTGCGCCAGATTGACCGCCTCACCCGCATTGCGCGCCCGGGTATCGCCATGAAGATCGATGATGGTGCCGCTGGGGTCGGTCAGCATGATGATGCTGCCCGACTCGTGCAGAACCTCCTTCATCGCATCCAGCACCGGACGTGCGGCCTCGTGTAGCGAACGGTGCCTCTCCCGCAGCGCCCTGATCCATGCCTCGTCTGCAGTCGGAGCGCGCCCCCGCGAGGGGTCGACCGCTTCGGACCGGCAGCGTCGCCATGATTCAAGAACGACATCGCGCACAGGCGCATTCACGAGCGGATCGTCATTCACGAAGCGCTCCCAGGAGTCGGCTACTGCGCTTTCATTACCTGCACGTGGAATCATGGGATGTGATGAATGCATCTTCAGCGTGTGATGGCCCCATCGTCAATGCGGGATTCGGATCTGGTTAAAACTAATACCTCCACATCAGCACGTCAAGAAAATATCCAATGTTATCAATAATCTGTGCACCGCAGCATGCGTACTCCGAACTGTCTGAAGTCTGGACAGAAGTGTCTGACTGTCCGGAATCCGGACACTCCAGCACGCACCTCGGCACCGCGCCCGTGCACCATAAAAATATTTAACCCGTTGATTTGTTTTTCTATTGACGAGCTCCCCGTCATTTCCGGGCGCACCTGGAACAGCCCTTGCGATGTCTGGCACAGGGGAACACCCCGGGGGCGACTGAGATGCCTTGCCGGCGAATCGAATCACCAGGCAAGGGCCGTCGGCAAAAGTCTCAAAGCCCGACACATCAATGACAGGAGGCGACATGCAAGTTCAGGACTCAACCGTACAGGTGATGGGCATCGATGCCGGTGGCACGATGACTGACACCTTCTTCGTTCGCGCCGATGGGCGCTTTGTGGTGGGCAAGGCCCAGAGCAACCCGGGGGACGAATCGCTGGCCATCTTCAACTCGTCCGAAGACGCCCTGGCCCACTGGAACCGCACGGTGGACGATGTCTATCCGGAGCTTGCGACCTGCGTCTACTCCGGCACCGCGATGCTCAACCGCATCCTGATGCGCAAGGGGCTCGACGTCGGCCTGATCTGCAACCGCGGCTTCGAACAGATCCACTCCATGGGCCGGGCCCTGCAAAGCTACCTCGGCTACGCGCTGGAAGACCGCATCCACCTCAACACGCACCGCTACGACGAGCCTCTGGTACCTGTCTCCCGCACCCGCGGCGTCACCGAGCGCACCGACGTGCAGGGCAAGATCGTCATTCCGCTGCGTGAGGAAGAAGTCCGTCAGGCCACACGCGAACTGGTTGAGGCCGGCTCCCAGGCCATCGTGATCTGTCTGCTGCAGTCGCACAAGAACGAGATCAGCGAACAGCGCGCACGCGACCTTGCCAAGGACGAGCTGCAGAAGCTCAAGGTGGACATTCCGGTCTTCGCCTCGGTGGATTACTACCCTTCGCGCAAGGAAAGCCACCGCATGAACACCACCATTCTGGAAGCTTACGGCGCCGAACCCTCGCGCCAGACGCTGAAGAAGGTGAGCGACCGCTTCAAGAAGCATGGCGCCAAGTTCGACCTGCGGGTGATGGCCACGCATGGCGGCACGATCAGCTGGAAGGCCAAGGAGCTGGCCCGCACCATCGTGTCCGGCCCGATCGGCGGCGTCATCGGCTCCAAGCTGCTGGGCGAGTACCTCGGTGACGAGAACATTGCCTGCTCCGACATCGGCGGCACGAGCTTCGACGTGGCGCTGATCACCAAGGGCAATTTCGCCATCAAGTCCGATCCCGACATGGCCCGCCTGGTGCTGTCGCTGCCGCTGGTCGCCATGGACTCGGTCGGTGCCGGCGCCGGCAGCTTCGTGCGTCTCGACCCCTACAGCAAATCGATCAAGCTCGGGCCCGACAGCGCCGGCTATCGCGTCGGTACCTGCTGGGCCGACAGCGGGCTGGATACGGTATCGGTGTCCGACTGCCACGTCGTACTTGGCTACCTCAACCCCGAGAACTTCCTCGGCGGTGCGATCAAGCTCGACGTACAGCGTGCCCGCGACCACATCAAGGCGCAGATTGCCGACCCGCTCGGCCTGTCGGTCGAAGATGCGGCAGCCGGCGTCATCGAACTGCTCGACCTCACCCTGTCCGAGTACCTGCGCGCCAACATCAGCGCCAAGGGCTACAACCCGGCCGAGTTCACCTGCTTCTCCTACGGCGGTGCCGGCCCGGTGCACACCTACGGCTATACCGAGGGCGTCGGATTCAAGGATGTCGTGGTGCCCGCCTGGGCCGCCGGCTTCTCGGCCTTCGGTTGCGCCTGCGCCGACTTCGAGTACCGCTACGACAAATCGGTGGACCTCGGCGTGGCGCAGTTCGCAAGCGATGCGGAGAAGGCTGCAGCCTGCGCCAGCCTGCAGGACGCCTGGGGCGAACTGGCGGTCAAGGTCATCGAGGAGTTCGTGATCAACGGCTACAAGGCCGAAGACGTGATGCTGATCCCCGGCTACAAGATGCAGTACATGGGCCAGCTCAACGACCTCGAGATCGTCTCCCCGGTCACCAGCGCAGCCACCGCAGATGACTGGAACAAGATCATCGAGACCTTCGAGACCACCTACGGTCGCGTCTATGCCAACTCCGCGCGCTCGCCTGAACTGGGCTTCTCCATCACCGGCGCGATTCTGCGCGGCATGGTCATGACGCAGAAGCCGGTGCTTCCGGAAGACCCGGATGCCGGCCCCACTCCGCCGCAGGAGGCCTATCTCGGCACCCGCCCCTTCTACCGCCACAAGAAGTGGGTCGAAGCATCACTGTGGAAGATGGAGTCGCTCAAGGCCGGTAACTACATCATGGGCCCCGCCATCATCGAATCCGATGCCACGACCTTCGTCGTGCCCGACGGCTTCGAAACGACGATCGACAAGCATCGCCTGTTCCACCTCAAAGAAGTCAAGTAAGGAGACAGATCATGAATATGATGAGCCACAAGGAAATCGGTGTCGGCAACCTGCTCAAGAGCGGCCTGACGCTCAAGCAGAACCGCGACGCAATCATTGCCCGCACCAAGGAGACCGGCTACTACGACGGTCTGGAGAAGCTCGAGCTGCGCGACAGCGACCCGATCGGCTACGAGAAGCTGTTCTCCAAGCTGCGCGGCGGCCTGGTCCACGCCCGTGAAACCGCCAAGAAGATCGCTGCCAGCCCGATCGTCGAGCAGGAAGGCGAGCTCTGCTTCACGCTGTACAACGCCGCCGGCGACTGCATCCTGACCTCGACCGGCATCATCATCCACGTCGGGACGATGGGCGCCGCGATCAAGTACATGATCGAGAACAACTGGGAAGCCAACCCCACGATCAACCCCGGCGACATGTTCACCACCAATGACTGCGCCATCGGCAACGTGCACCCCTGCGACATCGCCACCATCGTGCCGATCTTCTGGGAAGGCAAGCTGATCGGCTGGGTGGGCGGCGTCACCCACGTCATCGACACCGGCGCGGTCACACCGGGCTCGATGTCCACCGGCCAGACCCAGCGCTTCGGTGACGGCTACATGATCACCTGCCGCAAGACCGGTGTGAATGACGAGCCGCTGCGCGACTGGCTGCATGAATCGCAGCGTTCGGTGCGCACGCCCAAGTACTGGATCCTCGACGAAAAGACCCGCATCGCCGGCTGCCACATGATCCGCGAGCTGGTCGAAGACGTGATCCGTGCCGACGGACTCGACGCCTACGAGAAGTTCTCGCAGGAGGTCATCGAGGAGGGACGCCGCGGGCTGATGAGCCGCGTCAAGGCGATGACGCTGCCGGGCAAGTATCGCAAGGTGTCCTTTGTCGACGTGCCTTTCAACCACGACGACGTTCAGGTCTCCAACGCCTTCGCCAAGCTCGACTCGATCATGCACTCGCCCTGCGAGATGACGATCAAGCCGGACGGCAAGTGGCGCCTCGACTTCGAGGGCGCGAGCCGCTGGGGCTGGCACACCTTCAATGCCCACCAGGTGGCCTTCACCTCGGGCATCTGGGTGATGATGTGTCAGACCCTGGTACCGACCCAGCGCATCAATGACGGCGCCTACTACGCCACCGAGTTCCACCTGCCCAAGGGCACCTGGTGCAACCCTGACGACCGCCGCACCGGCCATGCCTACGCCTGGCACTTCCTGGTCTCGGGCTGGGCGGCACTGTGGCGCGGCCTCGGCCAGTCCTACTTCAGCCGCGGCTATCTGGAAGAGGTCAATGCCGGCAACGCCAACACCTCCAACTGGCTGCAGGGCGGCGGCATCAACCAGGACGGCGAGATCCACGCGGTCAACAGCTTCGAAGCCTCGTCCTGCGGCACCGGTGCCTGCGCCATCAAGGACGGCCTGAACCACGCCGCCGCGATCTGGAACCCCGAAGGCGACATGGGCGACATCGAGATCTGGGAAATGGCCGAGCCATTGCTCTACCTCGGACGCAACGTCAAGGCCAACTCCGGTGGCTATGGCAAGTACCGCGGCGGTTGCGGCTTCGAGACCTTGCGCATGGTGTGGAACGCCCAGGACTGGACGATGTTCTTCATGGGCAACGGCTACATGAACAGCGACTGGGGCATGATGGGCGGCTACCCCTCGGCCACCGGCTACCGTTTCGAAGCGCACAAGACCGGGCTCGAGCAGCGCATCACCGTCGGCGACTCCCTGCCGCTGGGTGGCGATATCGATCCGAGCAATCCGGATTACGAGCGTCACATCGATGCCACCGCGGTGGTCAAGCGCGACAAGCAGTGCGTCACCACCGAGGACTGCTACGACAACCACGACCTTTACCTCAACTACCTGCGCGGCGGCCCCGGCTTTGGCGATCCGATCGATCGCGAACCCAAGGCCATCGAGAGCGACCTCAACCAGAAGTTCCTGCTCCCCGAGTACGCACGGAAGGTGTATGGCGCGGTGTTCTCGCAGGATGCCAAGGGCGTGTTCACGGTCGATGCCGCCGCGACCCAGGCGCGCCGTGCCGAGATGCGCAAGGAACGCCTTGCACGTGCCTTGCCGACCCGCGAGTGGATGAAGGAAGAGCGCGAACGCATCCTCAACAAGCATGCGTCGGTGCAGGTGCAGCACATGTTCGCCACCAGCTTTGCACTGTCGGAGAAGTTCACCCGCCAGTTCAAGGACTTCTGGACCCTGCCGTCCGACTGGCAGTTGCTGGAAGACGAACTCGATGTGCCGACCTACGGCTCCAAGCATCGCATGGACCTCTCACTGATGCCGGACGTCAAGACCGTTGTCCAGGTCGAAGAGTGACCTCCCAGGCAAACGACCAAGATAATCAAGGAGCAATCAATGTCTACCTACACGAATGAACAGGTTTCGCACCTGGTCGACGGCTCGCTGGACTGGGAAACCACTTTCCGCATGCTGTCCATGCCCAAGGACAACAGCCGCTTCAAGCAGTACGTCGATGCCTTGCAGAAAAAGGTCACGTTCAAGGATCGCATCGTCCTGCCGCTCGGCCCGCACATGTACATCGTGCAGTCCGCAAAGAGCAAGAAGTGGCTCATCAAGTGTGACTGCGGTCACGAGTTCTGCGACTACCGCGAGAACTGGAAGATGCATGCCTCGATCTACGTGCGCGACACCGAAGAGGCGATGACCGAGGTGTATCCCAGGCTGATGGCGCCCGACACGCAGTGGCAGGTCTATCGCGAGTACTACTGCCCGACCTGCGGCACGATGCACGACGTCGAAGCGCCCACCCCCTGGTATCCGGTGATCCACGACTTCGAGCCGGATATCGAGTCCTTCTACAAGGACTGGATCGGCATGCCGGTGCCGGAACGCGCTGACTGAGCGCTGTTCCGCGCGGGGCAGGCCACGGCCTGCCCCTTTTTTTGCCAGAGACAGGATCTGAGGGGAGTCGAAAAGAAATGAACAAGGTGTACACGGATGGCGCAGCAGCCCTCGACGGACTGCTGTTCGATGGCATGACCCTGGCGTCGGGCGGCTTCGGCCTGTGCGGCATACCGGAGAATCTCATTGACGCGGTGCTGCAGGCCGGCACCCGCGAACTGACCATCGTCGGCAACAATGCCGGCGTCGATGATTTCGGCATGGGGCGGCTGCTCAAGACGCGCCAGGTGAAGAAGGTGGTCGCGTCCTACGTGGGCGAGAACAAGGAGTTCGAACGTCAGGTGCTCGCCGGCGAACTGGAACTCGAACTCGTTCCCCAGGGCACGCTGGCCGAACGCCTGCGCGCAGGCGGAGCCGGCATCCCGGGCTTCTACACCCGCACCGCCTACGGCACGCTCCTCGCAAAAGACAAGGAAACACGTTCCTTCGAAGGACGCGAATACGTGCTCGAACCCGCGATCCAAGCCGACGTCTCCATCGTCAAGGCATGGAAGGGCGATCGCGCAGGCAACCTGGTCTTCCGTAAAACCGCACGCAACTTCAACCCGATGATCGCCACCTGCGGTCGCATCACCGTCGCCGAGGTCGAAGAGCTGGTCGAGCCGGGGGTGCTGGATGCGGACCAGATCCATACCCCGGGCATCTATGTCGACCGCATCATCCAGGGGCGCGACTACGAGAAGCGCATCGAATTCCGCACCACGGCCGGCGCCGCCGCACCCGGCAAGCACGACCCTGTACGCGACCGCATGGCACAGCGCGCCGCCCAGGAGTTGCGTAACGGTTTCTACGTCAACCTCGGCATCGGCATCCCGACCCTGGTCGCCAACTACATCCCGGACGGCATGCAGGTGACGCTGCAGTCGGAGAACGGCCTGCTCGGCATCGGCCCCTTTCCCACCGCCGAGGCGCTGGACCCCGACCTGATCAACGCCGGCAAGCAGACCATCACCAGCCTGCCGGGCAGCAGCTTCTTCTCCAGCGCAGACTCCTTCGCGATGATTCGCGGCGGGCATGTAGACCTTTCCATTCTGGGCGGGCTCGAAGTGTCGGAAAACGGCGACCTGGCCAACTGGATGGTACCGGGCAAGATGGTCAAGGGTCCCGGCGGCGCAATGGACCTGGTCTCCGGCGTCGGTCGGGTGATCGTGCTGATGGAACACACGGCGCGGGACGGCTCGCCCAAGATCCTGCCCCAGTGCAGTCTGCCGCTGACCGGAAAAGGCGTGGTGGACATGATCATCACCGACTTGTGCGTCTTCCTCGTCAATCAGGCAGGCGGACTGACGCTGACCGAACTGCATCCGGGCGTGACACTCGATGAAGTGCGGGCCAGGACCGGCTGCGGGTTCGCGGTACAGACCGCACCCGCATGGCGTCTCTCCCCCGACCTGATGGCCTGCAACGACTGAACCGCCAGGGTCAGAACGCATCGGACCCGCGCCCGATCGCTCTGACCCGGCGCACCGCGCCCCCCATCCCATCCGGGCAGCCCCCGCACAAACGCTGCGGGCACGGAGCCCCCCTCAAGCCACCCTCTTCGCTGCATGCGCGCCTGTCTTTCGGGCCAGGAACAGGCGCCGACACCCCGCGCCTGCGCCGCTGCAGACTCCATCGCGGGCAAATCAGCACAGCAATCACACGGCGCGGCGCCATTTACGGGTAAACTTCCGCCTTTCGCCAACGTGTCCCGGACACCTTCGACTGCCGTGCAGCCCAACCTGTCCCGCTCCCCGCAAACCGCCGCATGACCGTGTTCGATACTTTCTCTGAAGCCGACATCATCACCTGGCTCGGACAGCGCGAACTGGACAAGGGGCGCGCCTGCCTGCGTGCGACGAGCAACCTGCAGCTTGAGGGCGACCTGCTTTCGGCACAGGTTCAGGGCTCTGCGCGTCAGCCCTACCGTGTGGCGATCCGGTTCAACCCTCACCCGCTGGCCGCACGCGCCTTGCAGTCCACCTGCAGCTGCCCTGTGGGCGGCAGTTGCAAACACGTCGCGGCCACCCTGCTGGCGTGGCTGAACCGCCGCCAGGACCCGAATCGTCCGCGCGAACAGGTGCTGGCCTGGGTTGAGGCCTTCCGCGCCGCAGCCGGGGTGCCCTCTGCCCCGACCGAGCGACAGGCATCGACCACCCACGGCCTGCGCTACCTGGTCCGCTTTGACCCCGAAACCCGCCAGTACGCACTGAACTGCTTCAAGGTCAGACTGGACCGCCAGGGCCAGATCCGCAGTTCGGAGAACTGGAGCAACTACGAGCGGGCGCTCGATGCACCACCCTCGTTCATCGACGACACGGATCTCGACATCCTGCGCCTGCTGTGGGCCCAGCGCCCGCGCGGCCCGCTTTTCGACAACCCGCTGCCGCTCGCCGGGCGCAACTCGCAGGCGCTGGTCGAGGCACTGGTCGAAAGCGGGCGATGCCACTTCGAAGACCTCATGAACCCGGCACTGAAGCCGGGCGCTGCCCGCCCCGGCCGCCTCGAATGGCTGACCACCACGGATGGCCGGCGTGCGCCTGCCCTGCGCGTCGAACCGCAAGCCGAACTGGTCATGCCCCTGGTGCCGCCCTGGTACGTGGAGCGCAAGACCAACGAAGCCGGGCTCATCACGCTCGACGCAGCGCCCGAGCAGATCGTCCGCCTGCTCTTGCTGCCCCCGCTCACCCCGTCAGAATCCGAACTCGTCGCCGACACCCTGCGCGAAGTCGCGCCCGAACTCCCCGGGCCGGCCAGCAGCGATGCCCCCGCGGTACGCGTCGGCGGCCCCGCCATCCCGGTGCTGCGCATTGGCACCGTCGATGTGGCGGGCGTGAATTTTCGCAGCTATCCGCGCTACGGCCTGGAGCACTTCGATTACGCAACCCTGGCTTTCCGCTACGGCGAACTCACCATCGACGCGCATGACAGCGCACTGCTGCACGCGCTGCCGGACGGCCGCACCGCCCGCCTCGAGCGTGATGCCGACGTCGAGGCCGCCGCAGCACGCCGCCTGGTCCGCAGCGGTCTGGCCAAGGTCCCGCCAGGCAAGGTTCATGGTGGCTACGACCTTGTGCCCGCGCACATGCTCGGGCTCTCGGACGAAGACGAGTGGGCACAGTTCACCGCCAACGAGCTGCCGCAACTGCGGGCCGAAGGCTGGATCATCGAGATGCCGGCGGACTTCCGTCATCACGCAGTCGATATCGACGCGCTGATCCTCGACGTCGACGAAGCCGAGAGCGGCTGGCTCGACATTTCGCCGGGAATCGAGGTCGATGGCCGCCCGGTCGCGCTGGCGCCCTTGCTAACGACGCTGTTCGCGCAGGACGGACGCTGGCTGTCGGGGGCGCTGGACCAGATCGGCGACGACGAATCCATCTTCCTGCACCACGAGGAACTCGGCCGGCTGCGCATTCCGGCCCGCCGCCTCAAGCCGCTGGTGCGCGCACTGGTCGACCTCTTCGACAGCCCCGGCGAGCCCATGCGCCTGCCCGCTTTCGATGCCGGACGACTGGCCGAACTCGAACTTCCCGGTCGCGGCGCCGACACCCTGCTCGCGCTGTCGGCACGCATGCGCAACGCCGAAGGCATCAAGAGCGTACGCGCACCGCGAGGCTTCAAGGCCGAGCTGCGCCCCTACCAGCTCGAAGGCCTGGCGTGGCTGCAGCATCTCGTGCGACACGACCTCGCGGGCATTCTTGCCGACGACATGGGCCTGGGCAAGACGGCGCAGGCACTCGCCCACCTGCTTACCGAAAAACAGGCCGGCCGCCTCGACCAGCCCGCCCTGGTCATCCTGCCGACCTCGCTGGTGTTCAACTGGCAGGCCGAGGCCAAACGCTTTGCACCCCGGCTCAAGGTGCTGAACCTGCACGGCGCCGATCGTCACGCACGTTTCGACGAGCTCGACGGCGTCGACGTTGCGCTCACAACCTATCCCTTGCTGTGGCGCGACGCCGAGGCGCTGCAGGCCCGCGAATGGAGCCTGCTGATCCTCGACGAGGCACAGACGGTCAAGAATGCAGCAAGCAAGGGCGCACAGGTCATTCGCCAGATCCGCGCCCGGCACCGGCTTGGCCTCACCGGCACGCCGCTGGAGAACCACCTCGGCGAGCTGTGGGCGCAGTTCGACTTCCTGCTGCCAGGCTTTCTCGGCGACCTCAAGCAGTTCACCCGCATCTGGCGTACGCCGATCGAAAAGCACGGTGACACCGTGCGCCGCGACCTCCTCGCCGCCCGCCTGAAGCCTTTCATCCTGCGCCGGCGCAAGGAAGACGTCGCCACTGAACTGCCGCCCAAGACCATCATCGTGCGCAGCGTCGCCTTTGAAGGCGCACAGCGCGATCTGTACGAGACCGTGCGTGCGGCGATGAACGAAAAGATTCGCGGCGAGATTGCCAGCAAGGGCTTCGCCCGCAGCCAGATCGTGATCCTCGACGCCTTGCTGAAACTGCGTCAGGTCTGCTGCGATCCCCGCCTGCTCAAGTCCCCGGCCGCATCGCGCGTCACCGAGCGGGCGAAGCTCGACATGCTGATGGACATGCTGCCCGAACTCATCGATGAGGGACGGCGGATTCTGGTGTTCTCGCAGTTCACCCAGATGCTGTCGCTGATCGCAGCCGAGCTCGACGAGGCACAGATCGGCTGGGTCAGCCTCACCGGCGACACCCGCGACCGTCGCATTCCGGTGGAAGACTTCCAGCAGGGCCGCGCGCCGGTGTTTCTGATCAGCCTCAAGGCCGGCGGCGTCGGCCTCAACCTGACCGCGGCCGACACCGTGATCCATTACGATCCGTGGTGGAACCCCGCCGCCGAAAACCAGGCCACCGACCGTGCCCACCGCATCGGGCAGGACAAGCCGGTGTTCGTGTTCAAGCTCATCTGTGCCGGCAGCATCGAGGAACGCATCCTCGCCCTGCAGGACAAGAAAGCCGCGCTGGCAGCCGGCGTGCTGTCGGAAGATGGCAACGCGCTCGCCAAGTTTGGCGAATCCGACATCGCCGCCCTGCTCGCGCCACTGCCGGCGGTCAAGGGCTAGGCCAAGGCAGCACCCAGCAAAAAGGGCCCGCCCGCAGCGACTGCGGACGGGCCCTTTGCCATTCGGTCAGACCGGTGCCTGTTTACTTCGCAGGCTCGGCGATGAAGATCTCGACTCGGCGGTTCATCGCGCGACCCGCCGCAGTGCTGTTGTCAGCCACCGGTTCGCGCGAACCGCGGCCGTCGATGGTGATGCGATTCGGCGCCACGCCGCGCGCCGTCAGATAGTCACGTGTCGCGGCCGCACGATTGATCGACAGAGGGTTATTCACCGCATCCGAGCCCGTGCTGTCGGTATGGCCGACGATGGTCACCGTGGTCACCGTGTACTGGGTGAGATTGGAAGCCAGCCGGTCGAGCACAGGACGCAGATTGGGCTTGATGTCGTAGCGACCGGTATCGAAGGAGATGTCGCTCGGGATATCAAGCTTGAGCCGGTTATCCGATGTCTGCATCACACCGACGCCGGTTCCCTGGCTCGCCTGCTCCATGGCCGCTTTCTGCTCCTGCATGCGCTGCGACCACAGGTAGCCACCGCCCGCACCGATCGCGGCACCCGCCGCTGCACCGATGGCAGTCGCCTCTCCGCGATTGCCCTTGCCCGAAGTTGCTGCCCCAAGCACAGCGCCGGCCACAGCACCGATGGCCGCACCGGTACCCGTGTCACGCTGGGTTTCATTCATCCCTGCGCACCCACTGACAAGTGCCACGCAAACAACGGAAGAAATAATGGTCTTCATGGTGATCGAGCCTCCTTTCTTGTTGGCGGATGGTTATTGGACCACGATTCATGCCCAACAATTCTGCAGTCTTGCACACCGGAGCACACAGACCGGAATGCAACAAAGCGTTAGCGCGACTGCTGATCAGGCCCGGATGGCATTGAACAGACTGTAGCCCGCCCAGGTCATCAGCACCGATCCTGCGACGTGCGCGCCCAGATGCACGCCGAACCACAGCCAGGCACCCCGCTGAACCAAGTGAAAGGCCTCAGCGGAAAACGTCGAGAAGGTGGTGAGACCGCCCAGCAGCCCCGTCGTCAGCATCAGCTTCACGGTCGGCGACAATGAAGGCAGCGCATGCACCATCGCAAGCGCCAGCCCCATCAGAAATCCGCCGGTGAGGTTTGCCACCAGCGTTCCCAGCGGGATCTTTGCAGACACCGGGTTGAGCCACACGCCCAAGCCCCACCGCAGCCACGCGCCACACGCTGCACCCACACCGACTGCGGCAAACGCCGAGAAGTTCATATCGAAACCCGAAGTTCGTAGTGGAAGTCCATCAACCCGCAACCGGCGCCGACGCCGGCACCGATACCGTATCGACGGCGCCCTCCACATGCAGGGTGCGGGTCGGGAACGCGATCTCGGCGCCATGACGCTCGACGATTTCGGCGATTTTCAGCATCACATCCTGCTTGACCTCGTGATACGCCACCCAGGCCGTCGTCACGGTGAAGGTGTACACCATGATGTCGAGCGAAGACGCGGCAAACTGGGTGAAATTCACGATCATGGTCGGCGCCTGGTCGATGTCCGGATGCGCGCGCAGCATGGCCTTGATGTCTCTCACGATCGGCGCCACCTTGTCGATGTCGGCGTAGCGCAGCCCAACCGTTTCCTTGATGCGGCGATTGCTCATCCGCGACGGGTTTTCCACCGTGATCTGGGTGAACACCGAGTTGGGCACATACAGCGGGCGCTTGTCGAAGGTACGGATGCGGGTCAGGCGCCAGCCGATCTCCTCCACCGTGCCTTCGATCTCCTTGTCCGGAGAGCGAATCCACTCTCCCACCACGAAGGGCCGGTCGAGATACACCATCAGTCCGCCGAAGAAGTTGGCCAGCAGATCCTTGGCGGCAAAGCCGACCGCAATGCCGCCGACACCGCCGAACGCCAGCACCCCGGATATCGAGAAGCCCAGACTCTGCAGCCCGACCAGCACGGCGGTAATCAGCACCGAGATGCGCAGCAGCTTTCCGATTGCGTCCACCGTGGTGCGATCGACCGACTCGCCCTGCGCCAGGCGCTGCGCCATCACGCCGTCCTGCACATTCGAGATGAAGCGCACGAGGAACCAGGTGATGCAGCCGATGACGCCGATGGTGCGCACCGGCGCAACCGCTTCGAACAGCGCGGCATCCGCGTGTGCCTGCACGATGCGCGCAGCAAAGGTGATGCCGACGATCCATGCCAGCAGCGTGAGCGGCTTGCGGGCCGCCGAGACCAGGGCGAAGTCCCACGGCGTGGTGGTCAGCCGGGTACGCTCCTCAAGCCGCGCCAGCACCCTGCGCAGAAAAAAGTTGGCCACCACGACCACCAGCACGACAACGAAGACCTGCAGCACCAGTGCAAGCAGCGCATCGCCACCGGTAATCTGCTTCAGCCAGCTTTCAAGCGAATCGAGGTTCATGAGTCACATACCAGGCGAAAACAGGCTCCATTGTACCCAAGGCTGATGACGCGCCACGGACGCGATCAGGCGCCAAGGGCGGCGCATCGGCTACAATTTCGCCCAAACCAGTAACCAACCCGGCGCATCGCGCGCCGCAACCCGGACCCGCCCCACCCGATGAATCCGAACGACACCAAGGCTGCACCCGCTCCTGCCACCAATTTCGTGCGCAACATCATCGATGAAGACATGCGCAGCGGCAAATGGGCCGGCCGCGTGGAAACCCGTTTCCCGCCCGAACCGAATGGCTACCTGCACTATGGCCACGCAAAATCGATCTGCCTGAACTTCGGCCTTGCCGAAGCCTACGATGGCGCCTGCCATTTGCGCTTCGATGACACCAACCCCGAGAAGGAAGAGCAGGAGTACGTCGACTCGATCATCGAGGCCGTGCAGTGGCTCGGCTTCAAATGGGGCAAGCACCTGTATTTCGCGTCCGACTACTTCGACATCATGTACGCCTGCGCGGTGTCGCTGATCAAGGCCGGCAAGGCCTACGTCGACTCCCAGTCGGCCGACGAGATGCGCGCCAACCGCGGCACGCTCACCAAGCCCGGCACCAACAGCCCCTGGCGCGACCGCAGCGTGGCCGAAAACCTCGACCTCTTCAGCCGCATGCGTGCCGGAGAGTTTGCCGAAGGCAGCCAGATCCTGCGCGCCAAGATCGACATGGCGAGCCCCAACATCAACCTGCGCGACCCTGCGATCTACCGCATCCGCAAGGCGACCCACCACCGCACGGGCGACAACTGGTGCATCTATCCGATGTACACCTTTGCCCACCCGATCGAGGACGCCATCGAGAGCGTCACCCACTCGATCTGCACGCTCGAATTTGCCGATCAGCGCCCGTTCTACGACTGGCTGCTCGACGCGCTGGCCACCGCCGGTCACTTCCCGCGTCCGCTGCCGCAGCAGATCGAGTTTGCCCGCCTCAACCTCACCTACGTCGTGCTGTCCAAGCGCAAGCTGATCCAGCTTGTGGACGAAGGCCATGTCGACGGCTGGGACGACCCGCGCCTGCCAACCCTGATCGGCGCCCGTCGACGCGGCTTCACCCCCGAGGGTTTCCGTCTGTTCGCCGAGCGTATCGGCGTCTCCAAGGGCGACGCGTGGATCGACATGAGCGTGCTCGAGGAGTGCATGCGCGAGCACCTCAACGACTCTGCCCCGCGCCGGGTCGCCGTGCTCGATCCGCTCAAGCTCGAGCTGAGCAATTACCCCGCCGGCCAGAGCGAGCAGTGCCACGCCCCGAACCACCCGCTGAAGCCCGAACTGGGCAAGCGCGAGATGCCGTTTTCGCGCGAACTGTGGATCGAGCGTGAGGACTTCATGGAAGAGCCGGTCAAGGGCTTTCACCGCCTCTACCCCGGCAACATGGTGCGTCTGCGCTATGGCTATGTCGTCAAATGCACCGGCTGCGAGAAGGATGCCGACGGCAACATCGTCAAGGTACTGGCCGAATACATGCCCGACTCCAAGTCCGGCACCCCCGGCGCCGACAACTACAAGGTCAAGGGCAACCTGCACTGGGTGTCTGCTGCCCATGGTTATGCGACCGAAGTCCGCATCTACGACCGCCTGTTTGCCCATCCTCACCCCGGGCAGCGTCGCGAAGGCGACGCGGAGGATCTGGAGCGGAACTTCCTTGACGACATCAACCCCGACTCCAAACAGGTCATCACCGCCTGGCTCGAACCGGCGCTGCGCGGTGCGCATCCTGAAGACCACTTCCAGTTTGAGCGCCACGGTTATTTCGTCGCCGACCGTCGCGACTCTGCGGATGGAGCGCCCGTGTTCAACCGCACGGTCACGCTCAAGGATTCCTGGGCAAAGGTCAGCAAGAAGGGCTGACGGCCTGCACGCGGGGGCCCTTCCGGGGTCCCGCGCACTCAAGCTTTCATTGCAGCAGGGACGCAGTAGCGGGCGACGCCACAAGAATCATCACGCACTGATAGACTCACTGCCATGACGCTCGCACGCCGCCTGCTCTATCTCCTCCTCGTCTTCGCGCTGCTTGGCGGGGCCATCTGGTGGCTGACGCGACCGCAGCCGGTTGCCGTTGTGGTGCACGAAGTCGGTCGCGGCAAGGTGGAGGCCAGCATTGCCAATACCCGTGCCGGCGAGGTCGAGGCCTGCCAGCGCACCAAAATGTCGACCATCATCGGCGGGCGGATAGAAGACCTCCCGGTCAGGGAAGGCGACCGCGTCAAGGCCGGGCAGGTGCTGATGCGCCTGTGGAACCGTGACATCGACGCCCGCCTCAGCGTCAACCGGACCCAGCTGATCACCGCGGGGCGCCGCGTTCAGGAAGCCTGCGCGCTTGCGGACAATGCCGAGCGCGAAGCAGAACGGCAGGCTGCGCTGGTCAAGCGCGGCTTCGTTTCCGCCAGCGTCGAGGACAAGGCCCGCACCGAGGCCACGGCGCGTCGCTCGGCCTGCGCCACGGCCCGCGCCGACGTGGCCACGGTCGAGGCGCAGATGGCCGCGACCGAGATCGACCGCCAGCGTACGGTGCTGATCGCCCCGTTTGACGGCACGGTCGCCAAGATCACGGGCGAACTCGGCGAGTACGCCACCCCGTCGCCCCCGGGCGTGCCCACCCCCCCGGCCATCGACCTCATCGACGAGTCCTGCCTTTACGTCAAGGCGCCGATGGATGAAATCGATGCACCCAAGATCCAGCCCGGACAGGTCGTCCGCATCAGTTTCGAAGCGCTGCCGGACAGAACCTTTGCGGGCAAGGTCAAGCGCATCGCGCCCTACATTACGGCAGTGGAAAAACAGGCCCGCACGGTGGAGGTCGACGTCGCCTTCGACCACCCTGAAGAAGCGCGCGGCCTGCTTGTGGGCTACAGCGCCGATGTCGAGATCGTGCTCGACACCCGCGAGGAAACCCTGCGAATCCCGACCGCAGCCCTGCGCGAAGGCCAGCGCGTGCTGGTCCTGGGCGACGACGGCGTGCTGAGCGAGCGGGCGCTCAAGACCGGGCTCGCCAACTGGGATCAGACCGAGGTACTCGAAGGGCTCGCGGCTGGCGAGCGTATCGTCACCTCGCTGGAGCGTGAGGGCGTAACGGCGGGCGCGCAGGCTGTCGTCGACGACGATGGCCGCACCCGCTGACCACGCCGGAGGCAAAGCCATGGCGCAGATCGAGCTTGAAGGCATCGAGCGCGTCTTTACCCTGGGCGACAGTGAAGTACATGCGCTGAACGCGGTGTCGCTCACTATCGAGGCGGGCGAGTACGTCGCGGTGATGGGGCCGTCAGGCTCGGGCAAATCCACGCTGCTGAACCTGCTCGGCCTGCTGGACCGCCCCGATGCCGGACACTACCGACTGGAGGGGCGCGACGTCACCACCCTGTCGGGCGACGAGCAGGCGACGGTGCGCCGCAGTCGCATCGGCTTCGTGTTCCAGAGCTTCCACCTCGTTCCCCGCCTGACCGCGGCCGAGAATATCGCCCTGCCGTTGATGCTTGCCGGCATGCCGGCATCCGAACGCTCGACCCGCGTATCGCGCGCGCTGAAGGATTTCGGCCTTCAGACCCGCGCCGACCACCGCCCGGAAGAGCTCTCGGGCGGCCAGCGCCAGCGCGTCGCAATCGCGCGCGCCACCATCATGCAACCCGCCGTGCTGCTGGCCGACGAGCCGACGGGCAACCTCGACCGGCATACCGGGCAAGAGGTCACCGCCCTGCTCGAGGCGCTGAACGCCAGCGGCACCACGCTGATCGTTGTCACCCACGACCCCTCGATGGGCGAGCGTGCGCGCCGCCGCCTGATGATGGAGGACGGCGCCCTGGTCAGGGATCTGCGTGGCGGCACAGATGCAGATCGGGGGGCCAGCGGATCGTGACCCCCGCCGACACCCTGCGCTTTGCCACCCGCGCGGCACTGGGCTATCCACTGCGCACCTCGTTGATGGTGCTGGCCATGGCAATCGGTGTCGCTGCAGTCGTGGTGCTGACAGCCCTTGGCGATGGCGCACGCCGTTACGTCGTCGGCGAGTTTGCCTCGCTCGGCGCCAATCTCATCATCGTTCTGCCCGGTCGCAACGAGACCGGGGGCGTGAACGCGGGCAGCTTCATCACCAGCACCCCGCGCGACCTTACGGTGAACGACGCCGCAGCCCTGCTGCGCGCACCGATGGTGAGCCGCATCGCCCCGCTGTCGGTCGGCAACTCCGAGATTTCGGTGGGCGGACGCCTGCGCGACGTGATGGTGCTCGGCACCAACGCCGACTACCTCGACATCCGTCAGTACAGCGTCGCCCAGGGGCGTTTCCTGCCCCGGGAGGACCTCGGGCGTGCGAGCGCAGTGGCGGTGATCGGCGACAAGATCCGGCGCGAGCTGTTCGGCGCCGAAGCCGCGGTGGGGCGCATGGTGCGCGTTGGCGACACGCGCCTGCGCGTCATCGGCGTCATGGCCCCGGCCGGCCAGGGCCTGGGCATGACCACCGACGAACTGGTGATGGTGCCTGTCGCCACCGCGCAGGCCATGTTCAATACCAACACCCTGTTCCGCATCATGGTCGAGGCCCGCAATCGCGAGGCCCTCGCCCCCGCACAGAAGCAGCTCGAGGACATTCTTAGGGCCCGACGCGATGGCGAACTCGACGTCACCCTGATCACCCAGGACGCGGTACTCGGCACCTTCGACCGCATCCTTGGCGCACTTACAATGGGCGTCGCCGGCATCGCCGCAATCAGCCTCGCAGTCGCCGGCATTCTGGTGATGAACGTGATGCTGGTGGCGGTCACCCAGCGCACCGGCGAAATCGGTCTGCTCAAGGCCCTCGGCGCCACCGCTCGCGACATCCGCTTTGCCTTTCTCACCGAAGCGGCGCTGCTGTCGATTGCCGGTGCGCTGGTCGGCTACGGGCTCGGCCACCTTGGTGCCTGGGGCATCCGCCTGGCCTACCCGGTGCTGCCGGCGTGGCCGCCTGACTGGGCCGTCGCGGCCGGCCTCGGTACGGCGCTCGGAACCGGACTGCTGTTCGGCGTGTTGCCGGCGCGGCGGGCTGCACGCCTCGACCCCGTACAGGCCCTGGCCAAGCGTTAGGACAGGCCATGCTCTGGCGAGACTTCTTCCAGCTCTCACTCCGTGCCCTGATTGCGCACCGCATGCGCAGCTTCCTGACCCTGCTCGGCATCGGCGTCGGCATTGCCGCAGTGATCCTGCTGACCTCGATCGGCGAGGGGCTGCATCAGTTCGTGCTCAAGGAGTTCACCCAGTTCGGCACCAATCTCATCCAGGTCACGCCGGGCCGCCAGGGCGCGCGCGGCGGGCCACCCGGCCTGCCCTCCACCACCCGGGAGCTGACGCTCGAGGATGCGGCCGCGCTCGAACGCGCGCCCTTCGTCACCGGCGTCACGCCCAATGTGTCCGGAAACTCGGAAGTCCGTGCCAACGGCCGCGTTCGCCGCACCTACATCATGGGTGTGGGCGCAGACATGCAGAACGTGTTCTCGATGCGGGTCAAGAGCGGTCAGTTCCTGCCCCCTGACGATGCGGCCAACGCCCGCGCCTTCATCGTGCTCGGCTCCACGCTCAAGCAAGAACTCTTCGGCACCGCGAATCCGCTCGGCGAACGGGTGCAGATCGGTGGCGAACGTTACCGCGTCATCGGTGTCATGGAGAGCAAGGGACAGTTTCTCGGCATCGATCTCGACGACACGGCCTACATCCCCACGGCACGGGCGCTGTCGCTGTACAACCGCGACGGTCTGATGGAAATCAACATCACCTACGACGAAGGTGTCGCCGCATCGCGGGTCGCCGCCGCGGTAAAGAAGATCCTGGTCACGCGTCATGGACGCGATGACTTCACCCTCACCACCCAGGAGGACATGCTGGACAGCCTCTCGAACATCCTCGACATTCTCACCGCGGCCGTCGGCGCCTTGGGCGGCATTTCGCTTCTGGTGGGCGGCGTTGGCATCATCACCATCATGACCATCGCAGTGGCCGAACGCACCAACGAAATCGGTCTGCTGGTCGCGCTCGGCGCGCGACGCAGAACCATTCTCGGGCTGTTTCTTGGCGAAGCGGTCGCGCTCGCCGCGATTGGCGGCCTGTTCGGCCTCGCCATCGGCGCCGGCATTGCCCAACTGATCGGACTGTTCGTCCCCGCCCTGCCAGTGACCACGCCCTGGCACTTTGTTTTCGTCGCCGAATCCGTGGCGGTGCTCATTGGCCTGGCCGCCGGAGTCATCCCCGCACGCCGTGCTGCGGGCATGAACGCGGTCGAAGCCTTGCGCGCGGAGTAAGCCATGCCCTCACGCTGCCTCCGCACCCTGAGCATTCTGCTCTGCCTGCTGCCAGGCTCCTCGTCGATTGCCGCGCCCGCCGCCTGGCATTGGTGGCAAAGCAAGCTGGACGGACGCCTGTTTTGTGCTCAGGCCTCGCCCGGCCCGGGCTGGAACAAGCTCTCGCGCCCCTATCTGGACGTGAATTGCAAGAAACCTGCTCCGCAGCCCCCGGGCACATCGCGCCCCCGGTTTGAGCCAGGTCAACCCGAGGCGGATTCGCCGCACAAAGTTCGCACCCCACGCCTAAACTGACATTGACAAAGCAGGTAGCAACTGATCAATAAAATCTGGCGCAGGAGGCAATCATGAGCATATTCGACTCCCCGGTCGGCCGCTGCGAAGCGGTCAAGGAAATGGTCTTGCTGGACGAAACCCAGGCCGAGTGTGCATGCGAACACGAGTGCCCGCCCGGCAGGGAATGTCCGCTCGACGGTCACTTCACACCGGTAAGCGGACTATCCGAAGAAGACGCTGAACTTCTCTCGCACAAACCGGCAAGCCGTAAAGCCCGGACAAACTGAATCACGATGGCGTGTCGCGCCGGCGTGTGCGAATGAGCGAATAGCCCACAGACCGTTCAGTGGGCATGCGCTCGTTCGCGCGCCGAGTGCCACAGGCTGGCCCCCACCGCCAACGCAAGCAGCACGGCGACGACACCAAGCGACACCATCACCGGAATCTTCACCCACTCGACGATCAGCATCTTGGTGCCGATGAAAACCAGGATCGCTGCCAGACCGTATTTGAGCAGCGAGAAGCGGTCACCCAGGTCAGCCAGCAGGAAGTACATCGCCCGCAGACCAAGGATCGCGAACAGGTTTGAGGTCAGCACGATGAAGGGGTCGGTGGTAATCGCAAAGATCGCGGGGATGCTGTCGACCGCGAAGATCACGTCGGAGATTTCCACCAGCACCAGCGCAAGCAGCAAGGGAGTTGCCATGCGAACCCCGTCGCGCATCACGAAGAAGCGCTCGCCCTCAAGCCGTTCGGTAATCGGGTAGTGATTGCGAATCCAGCGGATGAAGGGGTTCTTCTCCAGGTTCGGATCGTGCTCGGCGAACCACACCATCTTGATGCCGGTGATGACCAGGAAGGCGCCGAACACGTAGAGCAGCCAGTGAAACTCGGTCACGAGCCAGCTACCGGCAAAAATCAGGACCGTACGCAACGCGATTGCCCCCACGATGCCATACAACAACACCCTGCGCTGCAATTCGAGGGGCACAGCGAAATAGCTGAAGATCATCATCCAGACAAAGACGTTGTCGACCGCCAGCGACTTCTCGACCAGGTAGCCAGTCAGAAATGCCACCGCCTTCTCATTGGCAACAACCCGACCGAGGCTGACGTCGAGGTACCACCACAGCCCCGCCGCGAACAGCATTGCCACCGACACCCAGGCTGCCGACCACGCGGCAGCCTCCCTGAGCGACACACGGTGCTGTTGTCCGCCCTTGAACAGAAAGAGGTCTGCCGCCAGCATCGCCAGCACGATGACTGCAAACGCCACCCACATCCACCACGTACCGATCGATTCCACCGCTGACTCCGCACAGAAAACAAAAAGGGCCTGTTCCCGAAGGACACAGACCCTGGATGCACGCTATCCATGCACGGACCTTGCCCTCGGGCAAGGTCTCGCCTGCGACGGTATGCCGTCGCCCGAAGCACCGGGAGGCCGTCGCGAGACGAACCAGCCGTGATGACGATGCTGCGGCGTTGAAAAGCTACTCCCCTTGATTCCCCGCAGTCTATATCGCGTTACGCCAAAGTCAAGGTACCGAAGGGTGGATCAAGCACATTCTTCGGGGCCGTGACAAGCACGCAGACTTGCGGCATGATCGCCGCTTCTCAACAGATCAGGGCTTGCGCGGGGTTTGACAACTCCGCACTATGAGTTGCTTCTGTCCTTCCCGGGGCCTCGTCCCCCAGTCGTCGAATATTGGCGCACCCGACACCTCCGGCCACCGGTTCACGTCAGGCCACCCGCGCGGGGATCCTGTCACTCCTGATGCGTCCTTCCGCGCCCCTGCGGCGCAGGCACCGACGCAGCGCCTGATGGCGACCGGCCCTGCCCTTCGCGCCACCCCATCACGAATCTTTCAGCATGCCTGCGGGCAGGGCTGCACACGTCACGACTCAGGAAACTGAAAACCTTCCATGGAAATACTCCTGCTTACCGCCCTCATCGTCGTGAACGGCCTTTTCGCGATGTCCGAAATTGCCCTGGTGACCGCACGCCGGGCGCGCCTCGCGCGTCTGGCCGAAGACGGTGACGGTTCCGCTGCCGTCGCAATGAAACTCGGCGAAGAGCCGACGCGCTTTCTGTCGACCATCCAGATCGGCATCACCTCCATCGGCATCCTCAATGGCATCGTCGGCGAAGCGGCGCTCGCGGGCCCGCTGGCAATCTGGCTGCAAACGCTCGGGATGGAGCAGCGCATGAGCGAGATCGGCTCTACCGTGCTGGTCGTGGTGGTCATTACCTATGTCTCGATCGTGGTCGGTGAGCTGGTGCCGAAACGCATCGGTCAGATCAATCCGGAGGGCATTGCCCGTCTCGTGGCGCGGCCGATGTACCTGTTGTCGATCGCCTCCCGCCCTTTCGTTCACCTGCTGGCCGGCTCCACCGCGCTGCTGCTGAGACTGATGGGACAGCGCGAGTCCGGCGGCCCCAGTGTCACCGAGGAGGAGATCCACGCAATGCTCGACGAAGGGTCGGAAGCAGGCGTGATCGAGAAAAGCGAACACGAGATGGTGCGCAACGTCTTTCGACTGGATGATCGCCAGATCGCTTCCTTGATGGTGCCGCGCTCGGACATGGTCTGGCTCGACGTCAACCGTCCGCCCGAGGAGAACATGACCCTGATGGCAGAGTCCTGCTACTCACGCTTCCCGGTCTGCCGCGGCGGGCTTGATGACATCCTTGGCATCGTCAGCTCGAAGCAGCTCTTCAACCAGATGCTACGTGGCGCCCGGGTCGATCTTACCCACGACCTGCAGCCCCCGGTGTATGTACCTGAGTCGCTCACCGGCATGGAACTGCTTGATCAGCTCCGCGCCTCCGGCGCGCATACGGTGTTCGTGATCGACGAATACGGCGAAGTTCAGGGCATGGTCACCCTGCATGACGTGATTGAATCGGTAACCGGAGAGTTCACGCCTCAAAACAAGGAAGAAGCCTGGGCCATGCAACGCGAGGATGGTTCCTGGCTGCTCGACGGCCTGATTCCGATTGTGGAGCTGAAGGATCGACTCGGCTTCAAGACCGTGCCTGAGGAAGAAAAGGGCCGTTATCACACCCTGTCCGGCATGGTCATGTGGCTGCTCGGACGCCTGCCCAACACAGGGGATATCGCCACCTGGGAAGGCTGGCGCCTGGAAGTGATCGACCTCGACGGCAAGCGGATCGACAAGGTACTTGCCACCGCCCTGCCAATGACCTCGCCCGACCCGAACTCGAACGAGGGCGGCTGAGCACGCCGCTCGTTCAAACAGTCAGGGACGGCGGCGGCGCCACAAGCCCGGGCGAGGCCGCCAATGCCAGCAGGCCCGCCAATCCGTGCTTGCGACTCAGGCGAACGATTCGTCGTCGGCCAGGTAACGCCACTGTCCGAGGGGCAGGTCGCGCAGGGCGACCTTGCCGATCCGCACCCGCTTGAGGCCCACCACATTCAGTCCCACCAGTTCGCACATGCGGCGGATCTGGCGCTTGCGCCCCTCGCGCAGCACGAATCGCAACTGGTCATCGTTGATCCACTCGACCTTCGCCTCGCGCAGCGGACGATCGTCCAGCCACAAACCATGGTTGAGCAGTGCCAGACCATTTTCGGCCAGCTGTCCCTCGACCCGCACGATGTACTCTTTTTCCACCGAAGAGTTGTCGCCGATCAGCTGACGGGCGATGCGGCCATCCTGAGTAAACACCAGCAAGCCGGTCGAGTCGATATCGAGCCGGCCGGCAGGCGCCAGCCCCTTGAACTGCGAGGGGTGGAAGCGTTGCGAGGTTTCGTGGTCATACTGGGTGTCACTGCCAATCAGTGCCATTGCCGGCTGATACCCCGGCTCGGGCTGGCCGGACACGTAGCCAACGGGTTTGTGCAGCAGAATCGTCACGCGTTGCGCCTGTTCCTGCTTGGCCTCCGGGGCCAGCGCAATGCGTGCATCAGGATCGATCCGGGTTCCGAGCTCGGACACCCGCTTGCCATCGACGAACACCCAGCCGCGCTCGATCAATTCGTCGGCTTCACGACGCGAACAGATACCACGGTCCGCCATAACCTTGGACAGGCGCAGTCCTTCAGCGGTGGAGGTGCGCGGCGTCAGCGGCGGGCCGGGCGGAATGGCGCGATGCTCGCGGGGCGAAGTACGATTATCCGAACGGGTCGCGCTGCGGTCATCATTGCGACCATCGCTGCGCGCATCGGTACGCCCGCCGCTGCGCGCAGCGTCACGCGCTTCGGGCTTGCCCGCACGTCGGGGAGGATTCGCGTCCTTTGCGCGTCTGTCATCCGGGCGCGAGTCGCGACCGCCACGCCCGCCCTGCTCGCCTTCCTTCTTCGGCTTGCGCCGCACATCTGCGGCGTCGGCAGGCGGCGCCTCGGGTGCGGGACGATTGACCTTGAGCGTACCTGCAATACGGGACGGGGCCGGCTGCGGCGGATTCTTGCGGACAGTATTCAAAACAGACCTCGGGCGTCGGACGACGTTTTCAGAGAAACAGGCGCAATTATGCGCCGAAGTGGAACTCAAGGCGCACGGAAGGCTTCTGCGCCCCGCGATACGGCCCTTGAGCCGGCACCATCGCGCTGCCTTATTCAGCGCGACAGCCGAACAAAAAACAAAACCCGGCACGAGGCCGGGTTCTGCAGCGTGCTACGAACAGCACCGATTACATCATGCCCAGCGCCTTGGGCAGGAAGGTCGAGATGCTCGGGATGTAGGTAATCATCATCAGGAACACCAGCATGGTGTACAACCAGGGCATTACGGCCTTGCTCATCTCCGTCAGGCCCGCATTGGTGATGCCGCTAGCCACGAAAAGGTTGAGTCCGACCGGTGGCGTGATCATGCCGATTTCCATGTTCACCGTGATCATCACGCCGAAGTGGATCGGGTCAATGCCCAGCGCCACAGCCACCGGGAACAGAATCGGCGCCAGGATCAGAATGATCGAGGACGGCTCCATCAGTGCGCCCGCTACGATCAGCAGAATGTTCACCACGATCAGGAAGCCGACCTGCCCCATGCCGCTTGCAACGATCGCATCAGCCATGCGCTGCGGAATCTGCTCGGAAGTGAGAATGAAAGAGAACAGGATCGCACTGGCAATGATGAACAGCAGCATCGCGCTCATGTTTGCCGAGTCGAGCAGCACACGGGGAATCTGCTTGAAGGTCAGATCTTTGTAAACGAACACCGCAATGAAGAAGGCGTACACCGCGCTCATCGCTGCCGCTTCGGTCGGAGTGAACATGCCGGAATAGATCCCGCCCATCACCACGACGATCAGCATCAGGCCCCAGAAGGCATCCTTGAAGTAGCGCAGCTTCAACTTCCACGGTGCGCGGGGCAGCGTCGGGTAGTTGTTCTTCTTGGCCACATACCAGGTGCATAGACCAAGCATGAATGCCAGCAACAGACCCGGGATCACCCCCGCCATGAACAGCGCGCCGACCGACGAGTTGGTCGTCACCGCGTACATCACCATGACGATGGATGGCGGAATCAGGATACCCAGACCGCCCGCCGAAGCCACCACGCCCGCGCCGAAGCGAATCGGATAGCCCTGCTTGACCATTGCCGGAATCAGGATTGAGCCGATTGCCACCACCGTTGCGGGACTTGATCCCGACACCGCCGCGAACAGCGCGCATGCCAGCACTGCAGACATGCCCAGACCGCCGCGCAGGTGACCGACCATTGCCGTGGCAAAGTTGATCATGCGTCGCGCCACGCCACCGTGGGTCAGGAAGTTACCGGCGAGGATGAAGAACGGAATCGCCATGATCTCGAACTTCTCGATACCGGTGAACATTTTCAACGCCACCGCTTCAAGCGGCACGTCAGTGAAGATGAACATGAAGCTCAGCACGGTGAGGCCGAGCGCCACGCCTACCGGCATGCCGATCGCCATCAGGACGACGAGCAGGCCGAAAATCGCAAGTGTGTTAGTCATTCCTGCATGCTCCTGTTAGCGCTTGTCGTCGGTGCCGGGACGATCTGCACGGGGCTTGCCAGCCTGCCCGTGCTCGATATCCTCGTACATCGAGATTGCTTCACCCTCGAGCAGCACGCTCGCATCCTGTTCCTCGTCCAGTCCTTCGACATGGCCGTGGTCGTGACGGGGGAGTTCGCCGGTCTTGGCAAAGCTGACCATCACCTGCAGGAAACGGAAGCACATCAGGAAGGAACCCAGCGGAACCGCTGCATACACGATCCAGGTTGGCCACTCAAGGTCCGGGGTCGTCGGGCCCTCGTAGAAATTGCCAACATCGGCGCCAAACAGGGAGAGAGTTTCGTAGGCCATGCCGTTCTCCCAGATGAACAGCGCGCCAAACACGCCGATCAGTCCGGTGAAAATGACGCCGCACACGAGGCCGAGCTGGATCATGGCCGCACGGGGCTTGTCCGACAGCTTGTTGACGAGGATGTCGACACCCACGTGGATGCCGGTACGCACGCCATAGGCCGCGCCGAACTTGGCCATCCACACAAAGAGGATGATGCAGAACTCCTGCGCCCAGCCGAAGTTCATCGACAGCAACCAGTCCTGCAGGTACGGAATTTCGTAGCCGGACATGTAGCGATGAACAACCGAAATGAAGATCACCACCGTTGCCACCGCCATCAGCGACGCAATGATGATCTCTTCGAGACGATCGAGAATTTTATTCATGGGGATCTCCCTGCAAAAAGCGCCCGTCAGGTGACGGCCTGACGGGCGCTTCCGGGTACAGAAACGAATTACAGCTTGGACGGATCGAATCCCGTTTCCTTGTAGATGGACTGGATCAGGTCAGCCCCGATACGCGACTCCATCTTCTTGTGTACCGGCGCCAGCGCCTTCTTGAAAGCCAGCTTTTCAGCCGGGGTCAGCTGATACACCTCGGTCTTGCCCGAAGCGCGGACAGCAGCCAGTGCCTTGTCGTTCTCTTCCTTGGCAATCGTGTTGGCGTATTCGGTCGACTCGACCATGGCCTTCTCAAGTTCGGTGCGAACGGCAGACGGCAGGCCATCCCAGAACTTCTTGTTGGTGATCACGGCATAGCCCAGGTAACCGTGCTCAGTCAGGGTCACGTTCTTCTGCACTTCGTGCATCTTCTGCGTGTACAGGTTGGAGTGCGGGTTCTCGGTGCCATCAACCACGCCGGTCTGCAGCGCCTGATAGACCTCGGAGAATGCCATCACCTGCGGCAGCGACTTCAGTTCGCGCATCTGCTCTTCGAGCACCTTGGACGACTGAATGCGCATCTTCTTGCCCTTCAGGTCATCGGGCGTCTTGATCGGGCTGTTGGCCGAGAACGACTTGAAGCCGTTGTCCCAGAATGCCAGACCCTTGATGCCCTTGGCCTCAAGCTTGGACAGCATCATCTGACCGACCGGACCGGTCGTCACCTTGTGCAGGTCGGCGTAGCCGTCGAAGATGTAGGGCAGGTCAAAGGCTTCGAATTCGCGCACGCCGAGCGGGCCGAACTTGGCCAGCGACGGGGCGAGCAGCTGGACGGCGCCAAGCTGCAGCGCTTCCATCTCTTCCTTGTCCTTGTACAGGGTGCTGTTCGCGTAAACTTCGACCTTCACGGCACCGCTGGTGTATTTTTCGGCCAGTTCCTTGAATTTTTCGGCGGCCTTGCCCTTGGGGGTATCCGTCGCCACGACGTGGCTGAACTTGATTACGATAGGATCGGCTGCAGCAGCAGTTGCGGTGATGCCGGCAGCAATAAGACCCAGTAGAAGCGCACGAATTTTCATTACCCATCTCCTCCAATTGAGAAACTGACGCACTGAATGCGTTTTCGACTCGAGAACGGCATGCCTTGCACACCGCCATACGAGACTTCAAGGCCGGCCAAACCCGCCGTAAAGTGTGAGCATACTGTTCGATCGGAACAATGATCGCAATTGTGGAATACCGCAAATCTAATGGATGCGGGCATAAACCCCGTCAATGCAGCCGATTCCAAGCCCAGGTTGAACGTTCGCGTAATGCACTCTCTGTCCGATACCCAGAACACCACCCGCAACCGCTGGATCGGTCGCCTTCCGTATTTCTTCCTCACCCTGTTCCTCGCAACCATTGTGCTGCTGGTCTGGCTCACACGGCAGTACGACGCCGAGGAGCAGCAGACGACGCTGATCACCGATGTCCTGTGGATGGAGCAGAATCTCCGCTTTCAGCTCGATCGTAACGAGGCCCTGCTGCAGCAGATCGGCCCGGAGCTCCTGCTCAGTGCCGGACGACCGTCGGGACAGACCGAGGCACAGTTGCGCCAGCTGATGAGCCAGGATCGCGGCATTGTCCGCGTGCTGTGGCTCGACCAGGATGGCGAGCTCAAGGGGGCCCTGCCCCCGACCCAGGACCGCGGCCTGGTTGGCGAGGCCGACGGCGCAGTTCCCTCGGAATCGGTCATGACCCTTGCACGCGGGCTCGGACGGCCGGTCTATGGCCCGGCCTACCCGGTGGTCAACGACAGGTACCACTTCGAAGTGCATGTTCCCGCGTGGTCGGACGATGCGTTTCTGGGCGTGGTCGTCGCCGTCTACTCACTCTCCGATCTTGTTTCCCGCGAATTGCCGTGGTGGTTCTCGGAGCGATACCGCGTTGCGGTGCTCGATCCGGACGGACAGGAAATTGCAGCGAAGTCCAAGATTGCACCGCTTGCTTCCCACCTGAGCTACACCACCCCCTTCGACCCCCCGGGGCGCGGCCTGATGCTGCAGATCACGGCCTACAAGGGCGAAACCCGGTGGGTGCTGGTCCTGCTGATTGCGTCCATCGTGCTCTTTGGAGCCGTCATCGTATGGAGCACCTGGCAATTGCGACGCCAGCTTGCGCGCCGTCAGGCCGCCGAACAGGCTCTGAGGCGGGAGTCCGCGTTTCGCAAGGCCATGGAGGACTCCGTCATCACCGGCCTGCGGGCGCGTGACCATGAAGGCCGCATCACCCACGTCAACCCGGCCTTCTGCCGCATGACCGGGTACAGCGCCGACGAACTGATCGGCGCCACACCGCCCATGCCTTACTGGGACCCGGATCAGATCGACCGCACGCTGGAGGTCCACGACAATGTGATGGCGGCCGGCACGCCGGTGGACGGGCTCGAAGTCTCGCTGCGGCGCAAGAACGGGGAGCGCTTTGACGCCCTGATTTTCGAAGCACCGCTGATCGATGCGGAAGGACGGGACAACGGCTGGATGGGCTCGGTACTGGACATCACCGAGCAGAAGCGGGCACGCGAACTTGCCCGCCAGCAGGAGGAGCGCCTGCAGGCCACCTCGCGCCTGGTCACCATGGGTGAAATGGCCTCCACGCTGGCGCACGAGCTGAACCAACCGCTGGCCGCGATTGCCAGCTACAACAGCGGCTGCATCAACCGTCTCGATGCGAGCGAAGTCGACCCTGCAGAGCTGCGCGAGATCCACGAAAAGATCGGCCGTCAGGCACGTCGTGCGGGCGAGATCATCCGCCGCGTGCATGATTTCGTGCGCCGTTCCGAACCGAAACGCGAAACCGTCGACCTCAACGCCATCATCGTCGAGGCCGTCGGCCTCATCGAGGCAGATGCGCGCAAACGCCGGATGCGCATCACCACCGAGCTGCTGCCGAACCCGCCGATGGTGACGGCAGACCCGGTCATGATCGAGCAGATCCTCGTGAACCTCGCGCGTAACGGCATGGACGCAATGCGCAGTACGCCTGCAGCATTGCGGGAAGTGCGCATCCGCACCCGCAGCACCGGGAGCACGATGGAAGTGCAGGTCTGCGACTGCGGCGCAGGCATTGACGCAGAGTCTGCGGCCCGGCTCTTCCAGCCCTTTTTCACCACCAAGGAGGAAGGCATGGGCATGGGGCTCAACATCTGCCGCTCGATTGCCGAACTCCACCATGGCCGCCTGACTTTTGAGCCAAACCCTTCAGGCGGTACCATCTTCATCCTTTCGCTACCGGTAGAACGCCAATGACCCAGGCTTGCGCCCACATCATCGACGACGACGAAGCCATTCGCGATGCCCTGCAGTGGCAGTTCCGGACCCGCGGCGTGGCCTGCCGGATGTGGCCAGGGGCCGAGGACTTTCTCGCCGCCTGGCAGCCCGAATGGCGCGGCTGCATTGTGCTCGACATCCGCATGGCAGGCATGAGCGGGCTGGAGTGCTTCGACGTGCTGATCGAACGCAACTGCACCCTGCCGGTGATTTTCATCACCGGTCACGGCGACGTACCGATGGCGGTCAGCGCGCTCAAGAAAGGCGCCTTCGACTTCATCGAAAAACCGTTCAACGACAACGACCTGATCGAGCACGTGCAGCGCGCGTTCGAACGCGACGCAGCGAGTCAGCAGGCGGCAGCCGATCGCGACACGGTCGAGGCCAGGCTGTCCACGCTGACAGCACGCGAACGTGAGGTCATGGAACTGATTCTGGAAGGAAAATTCAACAAGGTCATTGCCGACGAACTGTCGATCTCGATGCGCACCGTCGAAGCACACAGATCAAAAGTGTTCGACAAGATGCAGGTACGCTCGGCCGTCGAACTGGCGCAGATGCTGACCACGCTCAGGAGCTGACGGGCACCCACGCCGGCTCGACACCCTCATCCCCGGGCGGGCACGCGAAAGCCGCGTCGACGCCAATCCCGCCAATCCAGGCTACCTTGCCGTCGACCTCCAGCACCGGCAGACGGTCGCGCATCCACGCCGGGATGCCGGCCTCCTGGCACAGATTCTTGAATGTGCGACTGGGCCGCTCCGGCGCCAGCCGCATGCGCAGGCCCGCCGGGCGCGTCACCAGACTCAGTTTCGCCGCCTGATCCAGCGCAGCACGGACAATGCCACGCCCCTGTGCCGCGCTGAACACCACCCTGCCCGCCCCCCACGGTTTCTCGACATCCGCCGCACCCGCCCAGTGGCAAGGCGTCGGCAGACCGCCCCCGACCGGCTCCAGCCAGACCTCGCCGCGGTAGGCACAGCAGACCAGATCGCCGAGCGGAAAATGGAGCGGCCGCACCGCAGGCGCCGCACGCAGCTGGCGCAAAGCCTCCAGCAGGCGCGCACGCGAGGGCGCTGCCATGCCACAGCAGCGGGCCTGCCAGCGCAGCAGGTTGGCAATGCGCGCATCGGACAGCGCGAGCAGCGCCTCGCGCACCAGCATGCGGCCGCCGCAGGCACGCTCGTCGCTGGCGGCAAGCTCGTCGAGCAGGTCGCTGGCTTCTCTGAAGTGCGCCGCAGCGCGAGCGATCGAGGCTGAAGCTGAAGGATAGGCGGTCTCAATCGCCGGCAGAATGCGATGGCGAATGTCGTTGCGCGCAAAACGACGGTCGGTATTGCTGTCGTCCTCGACCCAGGTCAGTGCGTGCGCACGAGCCCAGTCGCGGATGGCCGCGCGGCCGACGCCAAGCAGCGGGCGCAGACGCCCTGCGCGCCCTGCCGCACCGGGTTCGACCGCCGCCATGGCGCTCGCGCCGCGCAAGCCGGTTCCACGAAAAAGGCGAAACAGAACCGTTTCGGCCTGATCGTCGCGGTGATGACCAAACACCAGCCAGTCACACGCCACTGACTCCAGCACTGCGTGTCGGGCCTTGCGCGCCGCAGACTCCAGCCCCTCGGGATCGTCGCGTGCGACATCGACCGAAAATGCAGCAAAGGGAATGCCACGGTGACTGCACAGTGCTGCGCAGTGCGCCTGCCAGGCACTGGCTGCAGGGTTCAGGCCATGGTTCACATGCGCCGCGCTCAGCGCAAAACCAAAGCGTGGCTGCAAACCCGCCAGCAGGCCCAGCAGAACGACCGAATCAACCCCGCCTGAGAGCGCACAGCACAAGCGGCTGTGCGCCCCGACGCCAGCCGCCTCGAGGACGGCCGCGGCTGCCTGTAGCGGGGATGTACTCAGGCTGCCTGTTCCTTGAAGCGGCCGTAACCCATCAGCTTCTCGATCCGCTGCGCCACCAGATCGGCAGGCGTCATCGAATCGACCTGACGCAAGGCATCGGTCAGCGCGCGCTTCAGGCTCTGTGCCATCGCCCGATGATCGCGGTGTGCACCGCCCACCGGCTCGTTGACGATCTTGTCGATCAGGCCCAGCGACTTCAGACGAGCGGCAGTAATGCCCATGGTTTCAGCCGCCTCCGACGCCTTGTCCGCACTCTTCCACAGAATGGAGGCGCAGCCTTCGGGGGAGATCACCGAGTAGGTGGAATACTGCAGCATCATCACCTGGTCGCCGACGGCAATCGCCAGCGCACCGCCCGAACCGCCTTCGCCGATGATGGTGCAGATCAGCGGCACCTTGAGCTCGGCCATCACGTAGAGGTTGTGGCCGATGGCCTCGGACTGCCCACGCTCCTCGGCACCAATGCCCGGGTAGGCGCCCGGCGTGTCGACGAAAGTGAACACCGGCAGGCCGAACTTCTCCGCCAGCTTCATCAGCCGCATGGCCTTGCGGTAACCCTCGGGCCGCGGCATTCCGAAGTTGCGCACGATCTTTTCTTTGGTATCGCGCCCTTTCTGGTGGCCGATGACCACGCAACTCTGGCCATTGAAGCGCGCCAGACCACCCACGATTGCCTTGTCGTCGGCAAAGGCGCGATCGCCGTGCAGCTCTTCGAAATCGGTGAAGATATGCTGGACATAGTCCAGCGTGTAAGGACGCTGCGGATGGCGTGCGACCTGTGCGATCTGCCACGGCGTGAGCTTGCCGTAGAGATCCTTGGTCATCGTGTGGCTCTTGGCCTCGAGTCGGCCGATCTCCTCGGAGATGTCCACCGCAGAGTCGTCCTGCACGAAACGCAACTGTTCGATCTTGCCTTCAAGCTCGGCAATCGACTGTTCGAAGTCCAGAAAGGTGGTCTTCATGGGACCTTTCCCGTTGAAAAAAAGTCATCCATTGTAACCGCTCGCGCAGCTCTAGGCCGCAGCAAGCACAAATGCAAAGGGGCGACCCCTTTGCGGAAGTCGCCCCGGATTGCAGTCAGCAGGCGCGTCAGTCGTTGTTCATGAAACCCAGCAGATGCAGCAGGCTGGTGAAGAGGTTGTAGATCGTCACGTACAGCGTGACCGTCGCCATCACGTAGTTGGTTTCGCCACCGTGGATGATGTTGCTGGTCTCGTACAGGATCAGGCCCGACATCAGCATCACGAACATCGCCGACACGGCAAGCGACAGGCCGGGCATTTCAAAGAACACCGCGCCCAGACCCGCAAGGAAGGCCACCAGGATGCCAACCATCAGGAAGCCGCCCATGAAGGAGAAGTCCTTGCGCGTGGTCAGCGCATAGCCCGACAGGCCAAGGAAAATCGCCGCCGTGCCCCCCATCGCCTGCATCACGACCTGACTGCCGTTGGGCATGGACAGGTAGTGCGAGATGATCGGACCAAGGGTGTAACCCATGAACCCGGTCAGCGCGAAGACGAACAGGATGCCCAGACTGCTGTTGCGGAACTTGGTCGTCAGGAACAACAGGCCGAAATAGCCGACCAGCGTCAGGATCAGGCCCGGATGCGGCAGCCCGAACGCCATCGAGGCACCTGCGGTCACTGCCGAAAACGCCAGCGTCAGCGACAGCAGCATGTAGGTGTTGCGGATGACCTTGTTGGTCGACAGCACCGAGGCTTCCGACCGGTTCATCGAGGCAATGCGATTTTCCATCTGTGATTCTCCTTGAAACAAGCGGCGATGCCGTAGTCTAGTTTTGATTTGCTCGAAATATAAACGCTGAATGCGTGCTCAGGCGGGCGCTTCGATCAATGCCGCGCAGCGGGTGTGATCCACGCGCCGGTTACGACGCAGGCGCTGGGCGAGAACGCGCGAAACCCTGTCCGCCGCCTCATCGACCGCCGCCCTGACATCGAGCTGGGTGATCGCGAATACCACGTCCGGCAGGTTGCGCAAGCGCAACTGCACCACACAGCGCTTGTCCGCGCCACCGCGCGGCCCGTTCACGTCGGCCACCTTGATCCGGGCCCACTGGATGTGATCCCTGAATTTGCCGACAGCAAAGCGCATCCTCCGCGCCACGTAGTCCTGCAAACCGGGAGCCGCTTCAACGCCGTCACAATGCAGATCGATTCGCATGTCTGAGTCTCCTTTGTCTGGTGCAATGACCGCCCTGCAATACACAGTTCGGATGCTAAGGCTCAGACTGTTCGATAAACTCCGGGTTCAACTGAATTTTCATCTGGTTTTACCGAACTATACACATGATCAACTTCAAGCAGCTTCACCATTTCTGGAGCGTGGCGCGTGCCGGCGGCGTGGTCAGGGCCAGCGAGCGCACCGGCCTTGCACCACAGACGCTGTCGGGCCAGATTGCCGCGCTTGAGACCACGCTCGGCGTCAATCTGTTTCGCCGCCAGGGGCGGCGACTGGTGCTGACCGAAACCGGTGACATGGTGCTCGACTACGCAGAGGAGATCTTCCGCCTCGGCACCGAACTGGAAGACGCCCTCAGCACGCGTTCGGCCGGCCGCGCCCTGCCCTTTCGCGTCGGCGTCTCAGATGTCGTGCCCAAGGCAATCGCCTATGTCCTGCTCGCCCCCTCGATCGCCCTGCCCGAACCGATGCGCATCGTGTGCCGCGAAAACAAGCTCGACCAGTTGCTTGGGGAGTTGGCCGTCCACAAACTCGACGTGGTGCTGGCCGACAGCCCGCTTCCACCGCATATGGACGTGCGCGGCTTCAGCCACAAGCTGGGCGAGTCGCCGGTCAGCTTCTTTGCCACGCCGGCCCTCTCGGCCAGTCTCAAAGGCGGCTTCCCCGCCTGCCTGCATGGTGCGCCCATGTTGCTGCCGGGTGCCGATGCCGCGGTGCGGCGCCCCTTGCTGCGCTGGCTCGAAGATCACAAGGTACACCCGCGCATCGTCGGAGAATTCGACGACAGCGCGCTGATGAAGGCTTTCGGAGAGGCCGGTGTCGGCATTTTTCCCTCGGCCGACCTGATCTCCGACGAGGTCTGCAGGCAGCACGGCGTACAACGCCTGGGCACGGCCGACAGCGTCAGGGAATCCTTCTATGCGATTTCCGTGGAGCGCCGGCTGACGCATCCCGCAGTGCGCGCGATCAGCAATGCCGGCCCGATGCAATCGGACTCAAATGACACGACGTCGTGAGGGTCAGACACATCCAGCAGCATCAAGCGGACGAAACACACTGGAAGGCAGGTAAGGCCAAGGGAAGAGTGGCAGAGACCGAGCCCGCCGATGAAAGCTGCTAGAATCCGCCGCTTTCGATGCGTGCTGTCTTGCCTGGTGCCGGGAGAGGGACTCGAACCCTCACACTGTTACCAGCGGCGGATTTTGAATCCGCTGCGTCTACCGATTCCGCCATCCCGGCAGGGAGGGGCACGCATTATCACTGAACTCGACCGATTGCGGCAAGCCGTTACTGTTATTTGATGCCTCTGACCCTCAACGATTTTGACTACGAGCTTCCACCCGAGCTGATTGCGCAGGCACCGCTTGCCGAGCGCAGCGCCAGCCGCCTGCTGATTGTGGGTGATACGCTCGATGACCGGCAGTTTTCGGACCTCCCCGACTACATTCGTCCCGGCGACCTGCTGGTGTTCAATGACACCCGTGTGCTGCATGCGCGCCTGCACGGCACCAAGGCCTCGGGCGGCCAGATCGAGGTGCTGATCGAGCGCCCGGTGGGCCCGCACGAAGCGCTTGCGCAGATCCGCGCATCCAAGTCTCCCAAACCGGGCAGCACCCTGCGGCTGGCAGATGCGTTCGACGTGACCGTGCTCGGGCGCGTGGGCGAATTCTTCCACCTCCGCTTCCCGGACGATGAAGACCTCGTCCAGTTGCTCGAACGCCACGGCAAGCTGCCGCTTCCGCCCTATATTCAACGTGCTGCTGGCGACGCCGACGAGAGCCGCTATCAAACGGTGTATGCACGCTCGCCGGGCTCGGTGGCGGCGCCTACAGCTGGCCTCCACTTCGACGAGTCCGTGCTCAAGCGTGTCACCGAGCGCGGTGCCAAGTGCGCCTGGCTGACGTTGCACGTGGGTGCAGGCACCTTTCAGCCGGTCAGGGTGGACGACCTCGGCGAACACCGCATGCACTGCGAGCGCTACGTGATTCCGCAGGAAACCGTAGACGCGATCGCCGCCACCCGCGCCGCCGGCGGGCGGGTGATCGCAGTCGGCACCACCAGCATGCGCGCGCTTGAAGCCGCTGCGCAGGAAGGCCCGCTCGCAGCAGGCAGCGGCGAGACCGAGATCTTCATCCTGCCCGGCTTCCGCTTTCGCGTGGTGGACGCCCTCGTCACCAACTTTCACCTGCCCAAATCAACCCTGCTGATGCTGGTCTCCGCCTTTGCCGGCATGGACACCATGCGGCAGGCCTATCGCCACGCAATCGCCCAGCGCTATCGCTTTTTCAGCTACGGCGACGCCATGCTTCTGACCCGGAACGACCATGCAGTTTGAACTCCTCACCACCAGCGGCAGCGCCCGCCGCGGCCGCCTGACCCTGGCTCACGGCGTGGTCGAAACCCCGGTATTCATGCCGGTCGGCACCTATGGCACGGTCAAGGCCATGACGCCGACGATGCTCGCGGACATCGGCGCCCAGATCTGCCTCGGCAACACTTTCCACCTGTGGCTGCGCCCGGGGCTCGATGTCATTGCGGCACACGGCGGCCTGCATGGCTTCATGGGCTGGGACAAACCGATCCTCACCGACTCCGGCGGTTTCCAGGTCTTCAGTCTCGGCGCCCTGCGCAAGATCACCGAAGAAGGCGTGAAGTTTGCCAGCCCGATCGACGGTGCCAAGCTCTTCCTCACGCCCGAGATCTCCATGCAGATTCAGCACACGCTGAACTCGGACGTGGTGATGATCTTCGACGAGTGCACGCCCTACCCTGCCACCCGCGATGAAGCCGCCAAATCGATGCGCATGTCGCAGCGCTGGGCGCAGCGCTCGCGCGACGAATTCGACCGCCTGGAAAACACCAACGCACTGTTCGGCATCGTCCAGGGCGGGATGTACGAAGACCTGCGCGACGAATCGCTGGCCGCGCTGGATGAAATCGGCTTCCACGGCTTTGCCATTGGCGGCCTGTCGGTGGGTGAACCCAAGGAGGACATGCGCCGCATCCTCGCCCATACCGCACCGCGCCTGCCCGTGGGCAAACCGCGCTACCTGATGGGCGTGGGCACGCCGGAAGACATCGTGGAAGGCGTGGCGGCCGGCATCGACATGTTCGACTGCGTGATGCCGACCCGCAATGCCCGCAACGGCTGGCTATTCACCCGTTTTGGCGACATCAAGATCAAGAATGCCACGCATAAGCTTGATACCCGGCCACTCGACCCCACTTGCGACTGCTACACCTGCCAGAACTTCAGCAGGGCTTATCTTCACCATCTGCACCGTACCGGGGAGATTCTGGGCAGCATGCTCAACACGATTCACAATCTGCGCTATTACCAGACACTCACCGCCGAACTCCGCGACGCCATTGCGGTCGATGGCTTCGCTGCGTTTGTCGAGCGCTTCCAGCGCGATCGCAATACAGGCACCGTCTGATCCCCACCAAGGCAGCGCATGCTTCGCTGCTATAATTCAACGCTTTTTGCCAACTTTGGAGTAACAACGTGCTGATTTCCAACGCATACGCACAGGCCGCAGGCGCCGATCCTACCGGTGGCCTGATGGGCATGCTGCCGCTGATCCTGATGTTCGTGGTGCTGTGGTTCCTGATGATTCGGCCGCAGATGAAGAAGGCCAAGGAACACAAGGCCATGGTTGAAGCGCTGGGCAAGGGTGATGAAGTCGTCACCGGCGGCGGTATCGCTGGCCGCGTCACCGAAGTGAACGACAGCTTCGTGCAGGTCGAGGTCGCGCCCAACACCGTTGTCGCCGTGCAGAAGAATGCCGTCGCCACGGTGCTGCCCAAGGGCACGCTGAAGGCACTCTGAGCATTGCCTGAACGGAGGTGGCGCTCTGCCGCCTCCGTACCGACACTCCCGCGCTGCCGAGGCGCAGGGGATGCCTTTTACGTTGTCCGGAAGGCGGGTGCATGACCGGCCCGCTTCCCGTACAGCCTCATCCTCAAAGCACTGCCCTCCACAATGAATCGCTATCCACTCTGGAAGAACATCCTCATCGGGCTCGTCCTGCTATGGGGCCTGATCTACACATTGCCGAACTTCTACGGCGAGGTGCCCGCGGTTCAGGTGTCGAGCGGAAAGGCCACGCTCAAGCTTGATCCCGCTTCCGTCACCGACCGCGTTGCCGAGGTGCTGCGCAGCGCCGGCATCGAGCACAACGGAATTTTCTCGGATGTCTCCGGCGTCCGCGCCCGCTTTGCCAGCACCGACATCCAGTTGCGCGCCAAGGACGCCATCGAGCGCGCCTTCAACCCCGATCCGCAGGACCCGTCCTACGTCGTCGCGCTCAACCTGCTGTCGGCCTCGCCGGCCTGGCTGACCTCGATTCACGCCTTGCCGATGTATCTGGGCCTCGACCTGCGCGGCGGCGTGCACTTCCTGCTTCAGGTGGACATGCCGGGGGCACTCACCAAGCGCCTCGACTCCACCACTGGCGACCTGCGTACCCTGATGCGCGACAAGAACGTGCGCCATGCCGGCATCACCCGCGAAGGCAACACGATTCACATCCGCTTCCGCGACAGCGCGCAGCGCGACGCCGGCCGCAACGCCATCCAGGACAGCACGACCGACCTCCAGCTGTCCGACCGCGACGACGGCAGCGATGACCTCAAGCTGGTGGCCACGCTGACGGCGCAGGCACAGCAGACCATGCGCGACTTCGCGATCAAGCAGAACATCACCACGCTGCACAACCGGATCAACGAACTGGGCGTCGCCGAGCCGGTGATCCAGCAGCAGGGTGCAGAGCGCATCGTTGTCCAGCTGCCTGGCGTGCAGGACGTGGCCAAGGCCAAGGACATCCTCGGCCGTACCGCCACCCTCGAGGTGCGCATGGTCGATGACACCCCCGGCGCGGTAGAGGACGCCATTGCCGGCAAGGTGCCCTTCGGCACCGAGCTCTACACCGAGCGTGGCGGCTTGCCCCTGCTGGTGAAGAAGCAGGTAGTGCTGACCGGCGACCGCCTCACCGACGCCCAGCCCGGCTTCGACGGCCAGACCAACGAAGCGGCTGTGCACCTCACCCTGGATGCAGCCGGCGCCCGGATCTTCCGCGATGTCACCCGTGAAAGCATCGGCAAGCGCATGGCCATCCTGCTGATCGAGAAGGGCAAGGGCGAAGTGGTGACCGCACCGGTCATCCGCAGCGAAATCGGTGGTGGCCGGGTACAGATTTCCGGCCGCATGACCACCGCCGAAGCCAACGACGTTGCCCTGCTGCTGCGTGCCGGCTCGCTCGCAGCACCGATGGAGATCATCGAGGAGCGCACCGTCGGCCCCAGCCTCGGCGCCGAGAACATCGCCAAGGGCTTCAACTCGACGCTGTGGGGCTTCCTCGCCATCGCCGTGTTCATGTGCGCCTATTACGCGCTTTTCGGTGTGGTCTCGACCATCGCACTGGCAGCCAACCTGCTGCTGCTGGTGGCCTTGCTGTCGCTGCTGCAGGCCACGCTGACCCTGCCGGGTATTGCCGCCATGGCGCTCACCCTGGGCATGGCCATCGACGCCAACGTGCTGATCAACGAGCGCATCCGCGAAGAACTGCGGAACGGCTCAAGCCCGCAGGCGGCCATCGCAGCCGGCTACGACCGCGCCTTCGACACCATTCTCGACTCCAACATCACTACCCTGATCGCAGGCATTGCGCTGCTGGTATTCGGTTCGGGACCGGTGCGCGGCTTCGCCGTGGTGCATTGCCTGGGCATCCTGACCTCGATGTTCAGCGCGGTACTGGTGTCGCGGATGATGATCAACCTGATCTACGGTCGTCAGCGCAAGGTGGAAAAGCTGGCAATCGGCCAGGTCTGGAAGCCGGGCAATAACTGAGCGGAAGACAAGGACAAGCAATCATGGAATTTTTCCGCATCAAGAAAGACATCCCCTTCATGCGCCATGCGCTGTTGTTCAACATCATCTCGTTGATCACCTTCGTGCTGGCCGTGTTCTTTCTCGCCACCCGCGGCCTGCATCTGTCGGTCGAGTTCACCGGCGGTACGCTGATCGAGGTCAGCTACACCGAAGCGGCGCAGCTCGAGCCCATCCGTCAGGCGCTTGGCACCGAAGGCTACCCGGATGCCCAGGTACAGAACTTCGGCAGCGCGAGCGATGTGCTGATCCGCCTGCCGAACCGCGAAGACCTCGATACCAACCGGGTGTCGGAGCGGGTCATGAGCACGCTGGCAACCATCGACGGCCCCAAGGCTGAACTGCGCCGGGTCGAGTTCGTCGGCCCCCAGGTCGGCAAGGAGCTCGCCACCGATGGCGCGATGGCGCTGCTGCTGGTGATCATCGGCATCATGCTCTACCTTGCCGCCCGTTTTGAATGGCGCTTCGCGGTGTCGGCCATCGTCGCCAACCTGCACGACGTGATCATCATTCTCGGCTTCTTCGCCTTCTTCCAGTGGGAGTTCTCGCTGCCGGTGCTGGCGGCCGTGCTCGCGGTGCTGGGCTACTCGGTGAACGAATCCGTCGTGGTGTTCGACCGTGTGCGCGAGACCTTCAAGAAGAAGCGCAGCATGACCACGCCCGACGTGCTCAACCACGCCATCACCAGCACCATCTCGCGTACCGTGATCACCCACGGCAGCACGCAGATGATGGTCCTGGCCATGCTGATCTTCGGCGGCGAAACGCTGTACTACTTCGCCCTCGCGCTGACCATCGGCATCCTGTTCGGCATCTACTCGTCGGTGCTGGTCGCCAGCCCGCTGGTGATGTGGCTCGGCGTGTCGCGCGAGCAGTTCATCAAGCCGAAGAAGGAAAAGGAAGAAGCCGTCGTCTGACGCTTCCTGCAGCACACATGACAAGGGCGCCGATTGGCGCCCTTTTTCATGCCACCCTGCCCGGCAGCGCCGGACTGCCTTGCATCAAACGGCAAACACCTGCTTCACCCGCAGCGTCTCGCCGCGCTCGATCAGACCGATCAGGCGGTCGATGTTCGGGTGCTTGCCGGGGTTCTGGCGCGCATCCTCGGTATGCTCGGCATACAGCTCCAGCCCCTTTGCGGCGGCTTCGGGGCTGATCGCGCCATGAATCTGCGCCAGATGGTTGTACACCGCCAGCGAGCCGCCCTGGCCGGGCTTGTTCTCGATCGTTCCCACGACTGCGCCCGCAGCGTCAATCAGATTGATTGCCGCCAGGTGGGACACCTTGGGCAACTGCTTGAGGTTATCGGCAAACGCCATGTTCACACTCCCTGTTTGATGGAAAACGCCACCCGGGGGTGGCGTTGAATGTCTTATCGTGCCAGGGCTCACGCCCTCGGCACTTCGGCAACGCTCAGATGGCGCGGGCCAGTTCTGCGGCCTTGCCGATGTAGCTCGCCGGCGTCATCGCCAGCAGACGGTCACGCTCGCTCTGCGGAATCGCCAGCGTGGCGATGAAGGACTGCAGCGCCTCACGGGTGATGCCCTTGCCGCGCGTCATGGCCTTGAGCTGTTCGTAAGGGTTCTCGATGGCAAAGCGGCGCATGACGGTCTGCACCGGCTCGGCGAGCACTTCCCAGCAGTCGTCGAGGTCGGCCGCCAGACGGGCCGGTTCGGCTTCGAGCTTGCCCAGACCGCGCAGCGCGCTGTCGATTGCCAGCACCGTATGACCAAAGCCCACACCCATGTTGCGCAGCACGGTCGAGTCGGTCAGGTCACGCTGCATGCGCGACACCGGAAGCTTCTCCGAGAAGTGACGCAGCACCGCGTTGGCGATGCCGAGGTTGCCCTCTGCGTTCTCGAAATCGATCGGATTGACCTTGTGCGGCATGGTCGACGAACCCACTTCGCCGTCCTTCAGACGCTGCTTGAAGTAACCCAGCGAGATATACATCCAGATGTCGCGGCAGGCGTCGATCAGGATGGTGTTCATGCGGCCGGTGGCGTCATACAGCTCGGCCATCGCGTCATGCGGCTCGATCTGGATGGTGTAGGGGTTGAACTCCAGCCCCAGCGACTCGATGAAGCGGCGGTTGAAGCCCTCCCAGTCGAACTCGGGCCAGGCCGAGAGGTGGGCATTGTAGTTGCCCACCGCACCGTTGAACTTGGCGGTCAGCGACACCGCTGCGATCTGCGCGCGCGCCCGCATCAGGCGCGCTGCGATGTTGGCCATCTCCTTGCCCAGCGTCGTCGGGCTCGCCGGCTGACCATGGGTGCGCGACAGCATCGGCAGATCGGCGAGCTGATGTGCAAGCTCGCGGAAACGGGCGATCACCTTGTCCACTGCCGGCAGCAGCACCTCGTCGCGACCGGCCTTGAGCATCAGCGCGTGAGAAGTGTTGTTGATGTCTTCCGAGGTGCAGGCAAAGTGGATGAACTCCGACACCTTCATCACCTCGGCGTTATGGCCGAGGCGCTTCTTGAGCCAGTACTCCATGGCCTTGACGTCGTGATTGGTGGTGGCCTCGATGGCCTTCACCGCCTCGCTGTCGTCCGGGGAGAAGCCCGCCACGACGGCATCGAGTTCAGCAACGGTTGCGGCAGAGAACGGCGCGATCTCCGCGAGGCCGGCGTCGGCCGCAAGGGCCTTGAGCCACTCCACCTCCACCCTTACCCGATTGCGGATCAGGCCGTGTTCGGAAAAATGGTCGCGCAAGCCCCCAACCTTGCCGTGATAACGGCCATCGAGCGGGGACAGGGCAGTAAGGGCAGAAACGGACATGACAGATTTTCCGGACAAAATGTTATTTTACCGCTCTGACCCCCGTCTTGGCCCGCTTTCGGGACAAGAAAGCCAACACCATCCACCGGCAACCCGTGGCGCCTGCGCCACCTTAACCGATGGTCATTCCAGGAGAATCACGCGCGTGAGCACTTCAGACGCCTATCGCATCGCCGTCGAAGCTGTCGCCGAATTCATTCCGGCACAGTCCAATCCCGACGAGGACCACTTCGTTTTCGCCTATCACATCACCATTCGCAACACCGGCACCGTGCCAGCACGGCTGGTCAGCCGCCACTGGATCATCACCGACGGCACCGGCAAGGTTCAGGAGGTTCATGGTCAGGGCGTGATCGGCGAGCAGCCGCTGCTCGAACCGGGCGAAGTGTTCCGCTATTCCAGCGGCTCGGTGCTCGAAACGGCCGTGGGCACCATGCACGGCAGCTACCAGATGGAAGCGACCGACGGCCATCGCTTCGAAGCCGAGATCCCGCCCTTCATGCTGGCAATGCCGCGCGTACTGCACTGATTCGAAAGGTGCAGACTGTGCCGCCGGGCACGATGCTCAGTACAATGGTGTCGACGCATGGAAGGCTTTCGGCGCGTTGTCGCCGGCCACCAGCGGATCGCAGCAAGGCACCGGAGTGCACGCGGAAGCGTCCGCTTTGCAGAGCCGGGCGCCCAGCAAAGGAGTCGTCACCATGAGCAAGCAGACGTCTATGACCGGCAGTGCTTCGCATGCAAGCGGAGGCGCGCCAGCCGCGGGACCGGCAGTCGACGAGATCGAGCGCGAGACCCGCAATGCCACCGGGGGCTCCCCCGAGGAAATTTCCGAACGCGTCCGCGCCATCACCCTTCAGGCCCTCGCCGACGGCCATCTGAACGGTGATGCGATTCGTGGCGTGCTGGATGCGGTGGTAAAGGGCGCCCAGCAAGGCGCGGCCAACCGTGGCGGAGACGAGGCACAGGCACTCAGGCAGGCGATGACCGGCCTTGACGAGGCACTGGCATCCGCAGCGGAGGCCACCCAGCTTGCGCTGCAGGAGGCAGGAAAGCGCGGCGAAGCGTTTTCGCATCAGGTGCTCAAGCAGACTCGCGACGAACTCTCCGCGCTTGAAACCCTGTTCATCGAAACCCTCGGCAATGCGGCACATAACGCCAGCGGCATTGCGCGGGCGACCCTGCAGGACCTGAACGACCACGCGCGCAGCAGCGGCACGGCGGTGGGCGGGCGCATCCGGAGCGCACTGTCCGAGCTCACTCAGAGCCTGGCCGACACCGCACGTGGCCAGGTCGAAGACGGTGCGCGTATCGTGCGCAACGAAGCCGCGGTTCTCGCCGGCCTCGCTGCCGGCCTGATCCGCGGCATCGCCGACCGCCTGCATCCGCAGACGGACGATAGCAGCAAGCCCACGCCACCCGACCAGCCCCGCTGATGTGGTCGGAGGCCGTCAGCGCCGTTCGCGACCTTGGCCGCCTGCATGACATTGCAAGTGTCCTGATTCGCTACGGCTTCGGCGATCTGGTGCGCCGCATCGGCATGGCCGGCGCACTTGAGCGCGCGGGCAAGGTATTGCACTGGCGCGCCCCGGATGAACTCGCCCAGCTCGAACCGCCCGCCAGGGTGCGTCGAGCGCTCGAGGATCTTGGCCCGACCTTCGTCAAGCTCGGCCAGATCCTCGCCACCCGCGTCGACCTGTTTTCGGCTGAGTGGACGACCGAGTTCAGCAAGCTGCAGGACGCCGCCCCCGCCCTGCCCTATGCCGACATCCACGCGCAACTGACGGAAGCCTTCGGCGAGGCACCCGAGAACATCTTCCCGCGACTTGAAACCTCCCCGCTGGCCGCCGCCTCCCTGGCCCAGGTGCATCGAGCCTGGCTCGCGGACGGCACGCCGGTGGTGCTCAAGGTGCGCCGTCCGGGCATCCGTCCGGTCGTGGAAGCCGATCTGCGCCTGCTGGCCCGCCTCGCCGAGATTGTCGAAGCCGACGCCCCCGATCTGCGGCGTTACCGTCCACGCGAGGTCATACGCCAGTTCACCCGGTCCCTGCGTCGCGAGATGGATTTTTCCGCCGAGGGCCGCAGCGCGGAGCGCATCGCCGCCCGTTTCGCAGACCGTCCGGAAATCGTGCTGCCGCGCATCCACTGGCAATGGACCAGCGAACGGGTCAATGTGCAGGACTGCATCGAGGGCATTCCCGGGCGCAACCTCGCCGCCGTTGATGCCACCGGTCTCGATCGCAAGCTGCTCGCCTGCCGCGGAGCCAATGCGGTGCTGCAGATGATCCTGGAAGACGGTTTCTTCCACGCCGATCCGCACCCGGGCAATCTGTTCTACCTGCCGGGCAACCGCATCGCCTTCATCGACTTCGGCATGGTTGGCAGGCTCACCGAAGAGCGCCGTTACCAGGTCGCGCGCCTGCTGCACGGCCTCGTTCGCCACGAAGCGGCGGCCGTTGCGGACATCCTGATCGACTGGAGTGGCGGCATGGAGGGCGACAGCGCGCCGCTGATGGACGAGATCGACGCCTTTGTCGATCAGTACCATGGCGTCCCGCTGAAGGCGCTCGATTTCAGCGCCATGCTTTCCGACCTGATCACGATCCTGCGCGATCACGGACTGGCCCTGCCCCCCGATCTCGCGCTGCTGGTGAAGACCTTCATCACCCTCGAAGGCCTCGGTCGCCAGCTCGACCCCGAGTTCGATATGGCGGGCGAGGCCACCCCGTTTCTGGAGAAGGTCCTGATCGCTCACGCCGCACCGCTCGCGCTGGCCAGGCGCGGCTGGCGCACGCTCAACGGCGCCCTTGACCTGATTGCCGGACTTCCTCAGGACCTGCGCCAACTGCTGCGGGCATCGCGCACCGGCCGGCTGAAGGTTCAGGTCGAGGTCGTTCCGCTCAAGCAGTTCGGTGAACGGCTGGATCGGGCAATCAGCCGTCTGGCACTGAGCATCGTGACCGCGGCACTGATCATCGGCTCGGCCATCATCCTGACGGTCGATAACGATGCCGCCCTGCCCGGCGGCATCTCGTTTGGCTGGCTCGGCTTCGGCGCGGCCGTGCTGGGCGGTCTGTGGGTCCTGATCTCGATCTGGCGCAGCGGTGGCCGACACTGAGGCCTCGTCGTCGCAGTCCGACCGCCCCCCCACCGCAGCATGCTCAGAACTCGACCTGCGCCCCCAGCTCCACCACCCGGTTGGGCGGAATGCCGAAATAGTCGGCCGCACTGCCGGCATTGCGAAACAGCACGATGAACAGCTTCTCCCGCCATCCGGCCATGCCCGAACTTGCGCGCGATACGAGTTTCTCGTGCCCGAGGAAAAACGAGGTGCTCATCAGATCGAATTCGAGCCCGTGCTGAGCACTCAGCGCCAGCGCCGCCGGAATGTCCGGCTCCTCCTTGAAGCCGTAGCGCACCAGCACGCGCCAGAAGCCGTAGTCCAGTTGCTCCACCTCCAGGCGCCGCTCGTCGGGCACCCATGGCGTGTCTGCGGTTTCCACCTTCAGCAGCACCACCCGCTCGTGCAGAACCTTGTTGTGATAGAGGTTGTGCAGCAGGGTTCGCGGCACACTCTCGAGCCAGTGCGTCAGAAACACGGCCGTCCCTGGCACCCTGGGCGGCGGGTCGTTGAACAGGGACGGAATGAAGATCTCGAGACGCATCGTGTCCGCACGTGAGCGCTCCTCGAGCACGGCGCGACCGCGTTTCCAGGTTCTGAGCACGACGAAGATCAGCGCGCCAATCAGCAGCGGAAACCATCCACCGGCGACGATCTTGACCGCGGTGGCGGAAAAGAAGGCGATGTCGACCGTGATGAATACGCCAATGAAGGCGAGCGAGGTCGCGACGTTCCATCGCCACAGGGCGCGCACGACGACGAAGGCGAGGATGGTGTCGATCAGCATCGTCAGCGTCACGGCGATCCCGTAGGCGGACGCCAGCGCGCTCGACGAGCGGAAACCCACCACGAGGGCGATCACCGCGCCCAGCAGCATCCAGTTGATGCCCGGCACGTAGATCTGGCCGATCTCCCGCTCCGAGGTGTGCACCATCAGCATCCGCGGCGCATAGCCGAGCTGTATCGCCTGCCGGGTGAGCGAGAACGCCCCCGAGATCACCGCCTGACTGGCAATGATCGTTGCCAGCGCGGACAGGGCCACCATCGGATACAGCAGCTGATCGGGCACCAGCAGAAAGAAGGGATTCCGGACGTTGTCAGGGTGATCGAGAATCAGCGCTCCCTGCCCCAGATAGTTCAGGTACAGGGCGGGAAAGACGACAAAGAACCAGCTCAGCTTGATCGGCCGGCGGCCGAAGTGCCCCATGTCGGCATACAGGGCCTCACCACCGGTAATCGCCAGCACGACCGCGCCCAGCGCGAGCCACGCGATCAGTGGCTGAGTGGCGAAGAAGTGCGCCGCCCACCACGGACTGATGGCGCCGAGAATCTCTGGATGCAGACGAATGCCGTTGATGCCGAGCACGGCCAGCACCGCAAACCAGCACAGCATGACCGGGCCGAAAATTGCACCGACGCTGCCGGTTCCGCGGCGCTGCATCATGAACAGCCCGATCAGCAGGACGAGTGCGATCGGGAGCACGAAGGGGCGGAACGCCGGCGTCGCGATCTCCAGCCCCTCCACTGCGGAGAGCACCGAAATGGCCGGCGTGATCATGCCGTCGCCGTAGAACAGCGCGGCACCGAACACCCCGAGCACCGACAGCCACCACGCCTTGCGCCCCGGCTTCACCGCACGCAGCGCGAGCGAAGTCAGCGCCATGATGCCGCCCTCGCCATCGTTGTCGGCACGCATGATGAAAAGCACGTACTTCGCCGAGACCACCAGCATCAGCGCCCAGAACACCAGGGACAGAATGCCGTAGACGTTCTCGGGCGTCACCGGCACGGCGTGTTCGCCGTTGAACACTTCCTTCAACGTATAGAGCGGGCTGGTGCCGATGTCGCCGTAAACGATGCCGATAGCCGACACCGCAAGCCCTGCGATGCCCGCTCTGGGTCCGTGACCTGCATTTACAGGAGGCTTACTCTCATCATGTGCCGACACCGTCGATCTCCGCGCGCTGTGCAATAGGCTGCTAAGGCGTGCCGCTCCGGCCCGTGCGGACCGCAGCAGGCGTTTCATGCACCGCAACATTCTGCACCAAGGCGACGGCGAGCGCGAACCTGCGTGCCTGAGTCCTGCGCTCACGTCCGCCGCGGGCAGCATGCCCGCGAACCATGAAAAAACCGGACAGCGCGCTCGACGCGGTGTCCGGTTTGTGTGCTGCCAGGCTGGGCTGAATCAGCTGCGGTAGTCGGCGTTGATCTTTACGTAGTCGTAGGAGAAATCGCAGGTCCACACTGTGGCAGCCGCATCACCGCGGGCGAGATCGATGCGCACGGTGAGTTCCGCTTCTTTCATGATCCGGGTGCCGGCTTCTTCAACGTAGCTCTCAGCCCGGCCACCGTGCTCGGCGACCAGCACGGACTCTGCCGTGTTGCCGAGCCAGACGCGAAGCCTGGAGACATCGAGGTCGTCGATGCCCGCATAACCGATCGCAGCTAGAATCCGCCCGAGGTTGGGATCGGACGCAAAGAACGCGGTCTTGACCAGCGGCGAGTGGCCCACCGCATAAGCTACCTTGCGGCACTCGTCACGGCTTGCGCCACCTTCGACGACGATGCTCATGAACTTGGTCGCGCCCTCACCGTCGCGAACGATGGCCTGTGCAAGCCGGATCGACACGTCGACGATTGCGTCGCGCAGTGCGGCGTAATCGGCCGTGCTCGCGTCGGTAATCTCTGCGTTGCCGGCCTGCCCCGTTGCGATCACGATGAAGGAGTCGTTGGTCGAGGTATCACCATCGATGGTGATGCTGTTGAAGGACAGATCCGCCGCTTCGCGCGTCACGGCCTCCAGCAGCGGCTGACTGATCGCAGCATCGCAGGCGAGAAAACCGAGCATGGTTGCCATGTTGGGCCTGATCATGCCCGCGCCCTTGCTGATACCGGTGAGCGTGATGGTGCGCCCGCCCACGACGACCTGCTTCGAGACGCCCTTCGCCAGGGTATCGGTGGTCATGATCGCGTGCGCAGCGTCGAACCAGCCATTGGCGCGGAGATCCGACACGGCCTTCGGCAGACCGGCCACCAGGCGGTCAACCGGCAGCGGCTCGAGAATGACGCCGGTCGAAAACGGGAGCACCTGTTCCGCACCGATATCCAGCCGCGCCGCCACCGCTTCGCACGTCGTTCGCGCGTTGGCCAGGCCCGACTCGCCGGTGCCGGCATTGGCCACACCGGTGTTGATCACCAATGCACGAATGTCGCCGAGCGGCAGGTGCGTCTTGCACAGCTGAACCGGCGCTGCGCAGAAACGGTTCAGCGTGAACACGCCTGCAACACGGCTGCCCGGTGCAAGTTCGATCACGGTCAGGTCGCGCCGGTTGGCCTTGCGGATACCCGCTTCGGCAACACCCAGACGCACGCCGGCGACAGCGTTCAGCTCAGCCGGGTTCGGAGTCGTCAGATTTACAGCCATGGTGTTCTCCTGGACCGGCTCAGCTCAGCTTGCCGTGACAGTGTTTGTACTTCTTGCCCGATCCGCAGGGGCATGCATCGTTGCGCCCGACCTTGGGCCCGGCCGTGGCCGGCTGCGGGGCATCGCCGCCCGCAGCGGCCTTGCCCAGTGCCTCGTCGTAATCGGCGTGGTGATACTGCACGTTCTCGACGTCTGACTGCGGTTCGGCCTCATCGAGCTGCGATTCGGTACGAATCTGCACCGTCATCAGCAGCTTGCTGACATCGGCACGGACCGCATCGAGCAGGGTCTCGAACAGCTCGAACGCTTCGCGCTTGTATTCCTGCTTGGGGTTCTTCTGCGCATACCCGCGCAGGTGGATGCCCTGACGCAGGTGATCCAGCGCCGCAAGGTGCTCCCGCCAGTGGGTGTCGAGGCTTTGCAGCATCACATTGCGCTCGAACTGCTGCCACGCCACCGGATCGACCGTCGCGGTCTTGGCGGCATAGGCGGCTTCGGCCGCTTCGAGAATGCGCTTCAGAATCGCGTCGTCATCCAGGCTCGGCTCGGCCTTGATCCACTCGGCCACGTCCAGCTTGAGCTGGAAGTCGGCCGCGAGTGCCTGCTCCAGCGCGGGCACGTCCCACTGCTCTTCCACGGTGTCCAGCGGCACGTAGAGGCGGAAGGTGTCATGCACAACGCCCTGGCGCATCGCGGTGATCGTGTCGGAGATGCTCTCGCTCTCAAGCAGCTCGTTGCGCTGCTGGTAGATCACCTTGCGCTGATCGTTGGAGACGTCGTCGTACTCAAGCAGCTGCTTGCGGATATCGAAGTTGCGCTGCTCCACCTTGCGCTGCGCAGATTCCAGCGAGCGGGTGACCATTGCATGCTCGATGGCCTCGCCTTCAGGCATCTTGAGGCGGACCATGATCGCGTTCAGGCGCTCGCCGGCGAAGATCTTCATCAGCGGATCTTCAAGCGAGAGGTAGAAACGGCTCGAACCCGGGTCGCCCTGACGGCCCGAACGGCCGCGCAGCTGATTGTCGATACGACGCGACTCGTGGCGCTCGGTACCGATGATGTGAAGACCGCCCGCGGCACAGACCTGCTCATGCACCTTCTGCCACTCCGCGCGCAAGGTGGCGATGCGGCCCTCCTTCTCGCTTTCCGGAATGCTCTCGTCTTCACGCAGCAAGGACACCGGCTTCTCGATATTGCCGCCCAGCACGATGTCGGTACCGCGACCGGCCATGTTGGTGGCAATCGTCACCACACCGGGGCGGCCGGCCTGAGCGACGATCTGGGCTTCGCTGTCGTGCTGCTTGGCATTGAGCAGCTGATGCGCAATCTTGGCCTTGTTCAGCAGGCCGGACAGGTACTCGTTGGTCTCGATCGAGGTCGTACCCACCAGCACGGGCTGCCCGCGACTGACGCAGCCTTCGATATCGGCGATCACCGCATCCCACTTTTCCTTGGCGGTGCGATAGACCTTGTCGTTCTCGTCGCGCCGTGCGGCCGGACGATTGGTCGGAATGACGACCGTCTCGAGACCGTAGATGGAGTGGAACTCGAACGCTTCGGTGTCGGCCGTACCCGTCATGCCGGCGAGCTTGCCGTACATGCGGAAGTAGTTCTGGAAGGTGATCGAGGCCAGGGTCTGATTCTCGGCCTGGATGCGCGCGCCTTCCTTAGCCTCGACGGCCTGGTGCAGACCGTCGGACCAGCGCCGGCCCGCCATCAGGCGCCCGGTGAACTCGTCGACGATAACCACTTCGCCGTTCTGGACGACGTAGTGCTGATCCTTGTGATACAGCGCGTGGGCACGCAGCGAGGCGTAGAGATGGTGCACCAGCAGGATGTTGCCCGGCTCATAGAGGCCGCTGCCTTCCGGCAGCAGGCCCATGCGCACCAGCAGCTGTTCGGCCGTCTCGTGCCCCTGCTCGGTCAGCAGCACCTGATGGGCCTTGAGGTCGACCGTGTAGTCGCCCGGCACGGTCACATCGTCGCCTTCGCCCTCCTGCTTTTTCAGCAGCGGCGCAACCTGGTTCATCTTCAGGTACAGCTCGGTGTGATCTTCGGCCTGGCCGGAGATGATCAGCGGCGTGCGCGCTTCGTCGATGAGGATGGAGTCCACTTCGTCGACAATGGCGAAGTTCAGTTTGCGCTGAACACGTTCGCCGGTGTTGTACACCATATTGTCGCGCAGGTAGTCGAACCCGAACTCGTTGTTGGTGCCGTAGGTGATATCGGACGCATAGGCCGCCTGCTTTTCCTGGTGCGACATGCGCGACAGGTTGCAGCCGGTGGTCAGCCCGAGGAAACCGAAGATCCGGCCCATCCAGTCGGCGTCGCGGCTGGCCAGGTAATCGTTGACGGTGATGACATGCACGCCCTTGTCGGCAAGCGCATTCAGGTAGGCCGGCAGCGTGGCGACCAGGGTCTTGCCCTCGCCGGTACGCATCTCGGCAATCCTGCCGTCGTGCAGCACCATGCCGCCAATGAGCTGCACGTCGAAGTGGCGCATGCCGTGCACCCGCTTGCCCGCTTCGCGCACCACGGCAAAAGCCTCGGGCAGCAGCGCATCAAGCGTTTCGCCGTTTGCAACACGCTGCCTGAACTCGGCAGTCTTGCCTTTGAGCGCTTCGTCCGACAGCGCCGAGATCTCGGGCTCCAGAGCATTGATCCGACGAACGGTCTGCGAATACTGGCGGATCAGACGGTCGTTACGTGTACCGAATAATTTCTTGAGAAGGCCGGAGAACATGAGATGGGGTCGACGTCGATTCGGCAAAGCGGCGAGTTTATCATGTCGGACTGTCCTCCCATATTTCTCCCTCATTTAGCGACCCGAAACTCATGAGCAAGCTCCTGCAACGATACCTTGGCGCCGGCAATGCACTTGCCCGCCTGCAGGACCATGCAGCCCGGCTGCGCCGCCTGCAGACCGTCCTCGACGGCGGCCTGCCCCCCCAGTTCGCGCATGTGTGCAGCGTGGTCAATCTGAAGGATGACGTGCTGGTGATCGCCACCCGTGGCAGCGCCCTTGCAGTGCGCCTCAAGCAGATGGCGCCCTCCCTGATGGACCACTTCCTGCACGCGGGCTACCCGCTGCAGTCGATCAGGATCAAGGTGTCCACGCCCGAGGAGACCGTCGTACAACGCGCACCGACCGTGCGCACGGTGTCGCCGGCGGCCAAGAATCAGTTGCGGGAATTTGCTGCGACGCTGCCCAAGGACTCACCGCTGCGCGATGCGCTCGAGCGGCTAGCGCGCCTCAGCAGGGAAAGCTGACAGAGCGTCAGATCATGGGCACCAGCAGGCGCTCGAGGGCAAACAGGGACAGAAAAACAAAGAGAACGACCAGGCCGGCACGAAAGATCTTCCATGCCCACTGCCGATAGCGGCGGTTGCCGGTCAGCAGCCACAGCAGGATGGAGCCGGCAATCCCGAGCACCAGCAGCAGACCGACAATCCGCAGCACGAGCATCGCGGGGACTCAGGTCGCCAGCGCGGCGTCGGCAAACTGATGCACGACAGCAGCAGGCGTAGCGGCTACTTTTTCGAAGGTCACGATTTCCCAGGCCGAAGCGTCTTCGAGCAGAACGCGCAGCACCTGGTTGTTCAGTGCATGCCCGGCCTTGTGAGCCGAATAGGCGGCGAGCAGCGGATGGCCGCACAGGTACAGGTCGCCGATGGCGTCGAGGACCTTGTGCTTGACGAACTCGTCGGCGTAGCGCAGCCCTTCGGCGTTGAGCACGCGGTACTCGTCCATCACGATGGCGTTGTCGAGGCTGCCGCCCAGCGCAAGGCCGTTTGCGCGCATGAACTCGACGTCCTGCATGAAGCCGAAGGTGCGGGCCCGTGCCACATCGCGAATGTATGAATGTTCGGCGAAGTCGATATTGACCGACGTCGAGGTACTGTCGATCGCGGGATGGTTGAACACGATGGAAAACTGCAGCTTGAAGCCGTCGTACGGCTCAAGGCGTACCCACTTGTCGCCCTCGCGATACTCCACAGCCTTCTTGACCCGCATGAACTTCTTGGGCGCGGACTGCTCTTCGATGCCCGCTGACTGCAACAGGAACACAAAAGGACCGGAACTGCCGTCGAGAATCGGGATTTCGGGCGCATCGACATCGACGTGCAGGTTGTCGATGCCGAGGCCGGCCAGCGCCGACATCAGGTGTTCGACCGTACCCACCTTCTCACCGCCCTGTTCCAGTCCGGAGCACATCCGGGTGTCGCACACGGCATAGGGATCGGCAGGCAGATCGAGCGGCGGATCAAGATCGACGCGGTGAAAGACGATACCCGTGTCCGGCGCGGCCGGACGCAGCACGAGATTGACCTTGCGTCCGCCGTGGAGGCCTACGCCGGTTGCCTTGACGATCGATTTGAGTGTTCGCTGCCTGATCATGTGTTTCATTCCCGTTTCACACCCGCAGTTTAGCACGCCCCAAATTTCCAGTTGCAGTGCACAAAAGAGACGGGCACCCGCGCGCGAACCGGAGGCGGCGGTTCGCGCGTGAGTGCCCGTGCGGGCCCGCAGGAAGCGGGATCAGTCTGCCTGACGACGCAGGAAGGCCGGGATGTCGTAGGTACCGACGCCGTTGTTGCTCATCGCATCGACGGTCGTACGGCGACCACTGCGCATTACGGCAGGCACGTCGAGATTGTTCATATCGACGCCGCTGTTCGGGCCGTAGGTACCCGTACCCTGCACCACCTGCATCACCGGCTGGCGAGCGGTAGCACGCGGCGTACCGAGACCGGTGGCGACGACGGTGATGCGGATGCGGTCTTCCATGCTGTCTTCAAACACGGTGCCGTACTTGACGAAGGCTTCCGGTGCGGCAAACGCCTGCACCGTCTTCACCGCATCGCGCACTTCGGACATCTTCAGCGACTTGCTGGCGGTGATGTTGATCAGCACACAGCGCGCGCCGGAGAGCTCGGTCCCCTCGAGCAGCGGCGATACGGCTGCCTGCTCGGCGGCAATCCGCGCACGGTCCATTCCGGCGGCTTCTGCGGAACCCATCATCGCGCGGCCCATTTCGGCCATCGCGGTACGCACGTCCTGGAAGTCGACGTTGACCAGGCCCGGCACATTGATGATCTCGGCGATACCGCCAACGGCCGAACGCAGCACGTTGTCGGCCGAACGGAAGCATTCCTCGAAGCCGGCGTCGTCACCGAAGACGTCGAGCAGCTTGTCGTTGAGCACGACGATCAGCGAATCCACGTGGCGGGTCAGTTCCTCGACACCGCTCTCGGCCACACGAATGCGGTTCTCGAAGTCGAAGGGCTTGGTCACCACGGCAACGGCCAGAATGCCCATCTCCTTGGCGATCTCGGCCACGACAGGCGCAGCACCTGTACCCGTACCACCACCCATGCCGCCAGTGATGAAACACATGTGCGCACCTTCCAGTGCGGCGGCGATCGCCTCGCGCGACTCCTGAGCTGCAGCGCGACCGGCTTCAGGCTTGGAGCCTGCGCCCAGACCCGTAACGCCGAGCTGAATCTTGGTCGGGGCCAGACAGCGTGCCAGCGCCTGCGCATCGGTGTTTGCGGAGATGAAATCCACCCCTTTCACACCCTCGCGGATCATGTGGTCGACGGCGTTCCCGCCGGCACCACCCACACCGACCACCTTGATGATCGTTCCAACCGGCTCTTTCTCAATGATTTCAAACATTTGCCTCGCCTCCTTGATAAACGGCCCTGCTACACTCAGAACGTCCGTTTAACCCGCATTTAGTATTAACTGTGAAGTGTAATACTAAATCTAGGTATCAAAACAGACACTCATTCAAAATGACTGGCTGCACCTGCAGTCGGTCAGAAATTTCGCTCGAACCATGACTTCATGCGTCCGAAGAACTGTTTCACGCCGCGCGTATCGCGCGCCTGCAAGCCTCTCCTGCGCTGCGCTGCGCCTTCGATCACCAGCCCCATCGCGGCCGCATAGCGCGGCTGACACACCACGTCGGCCAGACCGCCGTCGTACTGCGGCGCACCGACCCTGACCGGCATGTGGAACACGTCCTCGCCGAGTTCGACCATGCCTTCCATGACTGCCGAACCACCGGTGAGCACGATGCCCGACGACAGCAACTCTTCGTAACCGCTGCGGCGCAGCTCCGCCTGCACAAGCTCGAAGAGCTCGGACACCCGCGGCTCGATCACATCTGCCAGACGCTGACGCGACAGCGGGCGCGGCGGACGATCGCCCACACCGGGCACTTCGATCATTTCCTCGGGATCGGCGAGGGTGTGCATCGCCACCCCGTGGCGGATCTTGATCTCCTCGGCCTCCGAGGTCGGCGTACGCAGCGCCATTGCGATGTCGTTGGTGATCTGGTCGCCTGCAACCGGAATCACCGCCGTGTGGCGAATGGCACCCTGAGTGAACACTGCGATGTCGGTCGTGCCTCCGCCGATATCGACCATGCACACGCCGAGTTCCTTCTCGTCCTCGGTCAGCACCGCGTAGCTCGACGCCAGCGGCTGCAGGATCAGGTCCATGACCTCGAGCCCGCAGCGACGCACGCACTTGACCACGTTCTGAGCGGCCGACACGGCGCCGGTGACGATGTGCACCTTGACCTCGAGCTTGACGCCGCTCATGCCGATCGGTTCGCGCACGCCACCCTGGCCATCGATGATGAATTCCTGGGTGAGGATGTGCAGGATCTGCTGTTCGGCCGGAATCGGCATCGCACGCGCGACCTCGATCACCCGCTCCACATCCATCGGCGTGACTTCCTTGTCCTTGATCGCCACCATGCCATTGGAGTTGAAGCTCTTGATATGGCTGCCGGCAATGCCGGTGTAGAGATCATGGATCTTGCACTCGGCCATCAGTTCGACTTCCTGGATCACCCGGGAAATCGCATCGACCGTGGCTTCGATATTGACCACCACACCGCGCTTGAGGCCGTTGGTCGGCTGCGTGCCGAGGCCGACGACATTGAGTCGTCCGTCAGGGCGCACCTCGGCCACCATGCAGGTGATCTTGGAAGTGCCGATATCGAGACCGACGATCAGTTCTTTGAAATCCTTGCTCATTTCTTGCCTTTCGTTGCCTGGTTCCGGCCGACCGGCACGGCATCAATGGGAGTCAATGCAAAACCGCCCGGGTAGCGGAGATCCGCCACGGCGACCTGTAATCCGATGGAGTCCCGAACTTCGGGCCAGGCTGCGACGAAGCGCTTCAACCTGGCCTCGAGGGGGACACGCTCCTGCTCGCGCCCGAGCACGATGAGCACGCCGTTATCAAGCTTGAGCTGCCAAGCCTCGCGCGCCGACAACATCAGGCCCATCAGCGACGCGCCCATCGGCTTCAGCATTCCGGAGTAGGTCTCGTAGCGCGCCAGCAGCGTTGCTGCCGACCCCTGCGGGCCGGAGAACGCGGGCATGCGGGCATCGCTCGATGCGGTAAACACCTCGCCCTGACGGTTGACCAGGCGCGTGTCGCCGCTCTCGGTCGCCGTCCAGTACGCAACCGCCTGGTGCTCCTCAAGGCGCAGTTCGATGCCATCGGGCCAGCGCCTGCGCACTTCGGCACGCCGCACCCAGGGCAGCTTCTCGAACGCCGAGCGCACCGAATCAAGCTCGATGGTGAAGAAATTGCCGCGGATCGCCGTGCGTGCCACGTATTGCAGTTGCGCCTCGGTCACCTGCCCCGGCGGGGTCAATACCACCAGTTCGCGCAGCGGAAACAGCGGCCGCGACAGAAACCATGTCACCAGGGCCCAGCCCAGACCGATGGCTGCGAACAGCATCAGCACGTCGGAGAACAGATCAAGCAATGCCGGACGATTCCACAGCCCACGGTCGTCGCGCGCGTTCGTCCGCTGCCCGGCCTTGCGGGCAGATGCTGCAGCGGATCGCATGCGCGCTTCAGCCAAGGCGGGCTCCCTTGAGCAGTTCAAGGCACAAGGCCTCGAAGGAGAGGCCCGCAACACTGGCCGACATCGGCACCAGCGAATGCCCGGTCATGCCGGGCGAGGTATTCATTTCCAGCAGGTAGGGCTTGCCGTCCTCGGTCAGGATCAGGTCTGCGCGGCCCCAGCCACGACATCCGAGCACACGTGCGCTCTTCATCACCAGCGCCTGCAGCGCCTGCTCCTCGGCTTCGGGCAGGCCGCAGGGACAGTCGTAGCGGGTGACGTCGGTAAAGTACTTGTTCTGGTAGTCGTAATTGCCATCGGGCGCGACGATGCGCACCAGCGGCAGAACGCGATCCTCGAGGAAGGGAGCGGTGAGCTCCTGACCGGACACGAACTCCTCTGCGATCACCAGGCTGTCGTAGCGTGCGGCCAACTCCCATGCGGCCTTGAGCTGAGCGGCTTCGACCACCTTGGTGGCGCCCATGCTCGAGCCTTCGTGCGCGGGCTTGACGAAGATCGGCAGCCCGAGGTCTGCGACCACCGCGGCCCAGTCGGTATCGGCGTCAAGAATGGCGTAGCGCGGCGTGGGCAGACCGGCCGCCAGCCACACCATCTTGGTCCGCCACTTGTCCATCGAGATCGCGGAAGCCATGACGCCGCTGCCGGTATAGGGGATGCCCATGAGTTCGAGCGCGCCCTGCACCGTGCCGTCTTCGCCACCGCGTCCATGCAGGGCGATGAACACACGGTCGAAGCCTTCTTCCTTGAGGATGTGCAGATCGCGCTCGGCCGGATCGAAAGCGTGCGCATCGACCCCGGCGTGCTGCAGCGCTGCGAGCACGGCTGCGCCCGACATCAGCGATACCTCACGCTCGGCGGACGAGCCCCCGAACAGCACTGCGACCTTTCCGAAACGCGCCTTCACGACTGATCCTCGCTGTTGCAAAGCTTGCCGGGTACGGCGCCGATGCTGCCGGCACCCATGGTGATGACCACATCGCCGTCCTGGGCGAGGTCGAGCATGGCCTGCGGCATGTCGGCGATATCCTCGATGAACACCGGCTCCACTTTTCCGGCCACACGCAGGGCGCGAGCCAGACTGCGCCCGTCGGCAGCCACGACCGGCGCTTCGCCGGCGGCATAGACTTCGCTCAGCAGGAGCGCATCGACCGTCGACAGCACCTTGACGAAATCCTCGAAACAGTCGCGGGTGCGGGTAAATCGGTGCGGCTGGAAAGCAAGCACCAGACGACGGTCGGGGAAGGCGCCGCGCGCGGCTGCAATGGTTGCAGCCATCTCGACCGGATGGTGGCCGTAGTCATCGATCAGGGTGAAGCTGCCGCCGTTTGCGAGTGCGATTTCGCCATAGCGCTGGAAGCGGCGGCCAACGCCGCGGAACTCCGAAAGCGCCTTGATGATGGCGGCGTCCGGCACCTGCACTTCGGTTGCCACCGCAATCGCGGCAAGCGCGTTGAGCACGTTGTGCAAACCCGGCAGGTTGAGCTCGATCGGCAGGCGCGAAGTCGTGCCATTGACCCGTACCGCGTCAAACTTCATCCGCCCGTTCTCTGCGCGGATATTCTCGGCACGGATGTTGGCCGTCTCCGACAGACCGTAGCGCACCACCTGCTTCGACACCAGGGGCATGATCGACCGCACGTGCGGATCGTCCTCGCACAGCACGGCCACACCGTAGAAGGGCAGGCGCTGGAGGAAATCCACGAAGGCCTGCTTCAGGCGGGCGAAGTCGTGGCCATAGGTATCCATGTGATCGGCATCGATGTTGGTCACCACCGAGATCACCGGGCTCAGCATCAGGAAGGACGCGTCCGACTCGTCGGCCTCGGCCACCAGAAAGTCGCCCTTGCCCAGGCGTGCATTGGCGCCTGCCGCATTGAGGCGGCCACCGATGACGAAGGTCGGATCCATTCCGCCTTCTGCAAGAATGCTGGCGACCAGCGACGTCGTCGTGGTCTTGCCATGGGTGCCGGCAATTGCGATACCGCTCTTGAGCCGCATCAGCTCTGCAAGCATCTGGGCACGCGGCACGACCGGAATGTGGCGCGCACGCGCAGCGATCACTTCCGGGTTGTCGTTCTTGACTGCAGTGGATACAACCACGGCGTCAGCCGCCTCGACGTTGGCCGCGTCGTGACCGAGCACCACGCGCGCACCGGCGGCCTTCAGCCGGCGTGTCGCTGCGCTTTCGCTCAGATCCGAGCCGCTGACCCGGAACCCGAGGTTAACCAGCACTTCGGCAATGCCGCTCATGCCCGAGCCGCCAATGCCGACGAAATGAATGTTCTTTACCTTGTGCTTCATTTTTCTTCCCCGCCTGCCAGTTCTTCGCAGATACGGACGACTGCCTCGGTGGCGCGCGGCTTGGCCAGCGCCCGGGCATGTTCCGCCATCTGCAACAGGCGCGTTCGATCGAGACTGACGAGAATGCCGGCCAGTCGTTCGGCGTTGAGTTCGGTTTGCGGCAGCAGGTAGGCCGCGCCGTTATCGGCGAGGAATCCGGCGTTGCCGGTCTGGTGGTCATCGACTGCGTGCGGAAAGGGCACAAGCAGGCTCGCCGCTCCGACCGCAGCAAGTTCCGCTACGGTAAGTGCCCCCGAGCGCGAGATGACGAGGTCCGCAGCCGCATATTCCCCGGCCATGTCCTGAATGAAGGGACGCAGATCACCTTCGACACCTGCGCCCGCATAGGCGGCACGCAAGGCCTCGATCTGCTTCTCGCCCGCCTGGTGCACTACGATGGGACGGACTGCGGCGGGAATCCGGGCCAGGGCCTGCGGCAGCGTCTCGTTGAGCACCGCAGCGCCGAGGCTGCCACCGACTACCAGCAGGCGCAGCGGACCTTCCCGCCCGGCGAATCGCTCGGCAGGTGGCGCAACCGCGCTGATTTCCGTACGCACGGGGTTGCCGACCCAGCCGGCCTTCTTCAGTGCATGCGGAAAGCCGGACAGCACCTTGTCCGCGACCATTGCCAGCACCCGGTTGGCAAGACCCGCCACCGAGTTCTGTTCGTGCAGCACCAGCGGCCGCCCGAGCAGTACCGCCATCATGCCGCCGGGAAACGTGATGTAGCCGCCCATGCCGATCACGACGTCGGGCCGGACACGGCGCAGTTCGCGCAGCGCCTGCCAGAATCCCGACAGCAGGTTGAGCGGAAGCATCAGCTTGCGCATCAGCCCCTTGCCGCGCAGCGCACCGAAGCGAACCCACGCGGTGTCGTAGCCGTAGGTCGGCACGATGCGCGCTTCCATACCGTCAGGATTGCCCATCCATACGATGTGCCAGCCCTTCGCCTTGAGCGCCTCGGCGACCGCCACGCCGGGGAAGATATGGCCGCCTGTGCCGCCAGCCATCATCAACAGGGTTTTCATGACCCGCCCCCCCGTTTCATTTGCCTGACTTCCCAGTCGATCCGCAGCAGAATGGCGAGCGCCAGGCAGTTGGCCACGATGCCCGAACCGCCGAAGCTCATCAGCGGCAGGGTCAGCCCCTTGGTCGGCAGCAAGCCGGTGTTCACACCCATGTTGATGAAGGACTGGACGCCCATCCACAGGCCGATGCCCTGCGCCACCAGGCCGGAGAAATAGCGCTCGAGCTTGATTGCCTCACGACCGATGACGAAGGCGCGCTGAATCAGGATCGCAAACATCCCGACGACCACGACCACGCCGACAAATCCGAGCTCTTCGGCAATCACCGAGAGCAGGAAGTCGGTATGCGCTTCGGGCAGGTAGAAGAGTTTCTCGACGCTCGCACCGAGGCCGACGCCGAACCATTCGCCGCGACCGAAGGCGATCAGCGCATGCGACAGCTGATAGCCCTTGCCGAATGCGTCCTGCCAGGGGTCCATGAAGCCGAAAATGCGCTCGCGCCGATAGGGTGAAGTCCAGATCAGAATCACGAAACCGATCAGCGCCACGACGCCGAGCAGCGCGAACACGCGGATATTCACGCCGCCGAGGAAGAGCACACCGAACGCAATCGCGGTGATCACCACGAAGGCGCCGAAGTCGGGCTCGCGCAGCAGCAGGAAACCGACGAACAGGATGACCATCATCATCGGCAGGAAGCCGCGCTTGAAGCTGCCCATGGCGTCGAGCTTGCGCACCGTGTAGTCCGCCGCATAGATCGCGGCAAACACCTTCATCAGCTCCGAGGGCTGCAGGTTGACCGGGCCAAGCGACAGCCAGCGCTGCGCGCCATTGACCTCGCGCCCGACACCCGGAATCAGCACCACGATCAGCAGCACCACGCCGCCCACGAACAGGGCGGGCGCGAGCCGCTGCCACTGTGTCATCGGCAGCTGGAACGCCACCAGCCCGACACCGATGCCGACCGCAAGGAAGACCGCGTGGCGCATCAGGAAATAATGCGACTGGTTGCCGGTAAAGCGGCTGCCCTCGGCAATCGCGATCGAGGCTGAATACACCATCACCAAGCCAAGCAGCAGCAGGCCGACCGCGGACCAGATCAGCAGCAGATCGAGCTCACGAGCCGGTGCCGACGGGCGCATCATGCGCGCGACCGTGCGTGCCCCGGCGCTGCTGGTGGGCGGCGTACGGGAGGCAAACATTCCGGCGAGCGCGGCTGAAATCTTCATCGGGCGCTGACCCCCGGCAGCCTGCGCGCGGCCGCGACAAAGACGTCGGCACGGTGCGCATAGTTGCGGAACATGTCGAGGCTGGAGCAGGCCGGTGAGAGCAGCACCACATCGCCGGGCTGGGCCAGCTGCGCAGCACGCTCAACAGCCGCATCGAGGCTGTCGGCATGCTCGAGCGGGACGCCGCATCCCGCGACACCCGCCTCGATCCGTGCCGCATCACGTCCGATGAGCACGGCAGCACGAACATGGCGCGAGAACGGCTCTGCAAGCGGCGAGAAGTCCTGCCCCTTGCCGTCGCCGCCGGCGATCAGCACGACCGTGCCGGCAAGACCGTCCAGCGCTGCAACCGTGGCACCGACGTTCGTGCCCTTGGAATCGTCGTAGAAGCGCACGCCGTCGTCACGTTCGGCAACCAGTTCAACCCTGTGCGGGAGGCCGCGGAAGGCGCGCAGCGCAGGCAGCAGGGACTGCGGGTCCAGACCAAGGCCGGCTTCGCACAAGGCCAGGGCCGCCATCGCATTGGCGGCATTGTGGCGCCCGGCGATCGGCAACGCGGCCAGCGGAATAAGCCGCTCATCACCACGCTCAAGCCAGTCTTCACCGGCCTGACTGATCAGGCCGTAATCGTCGGCACACTGCGGCGCCGACGTAGAAAAGCCGAGCACTTTCCGTCCCGGTCGCGCCATCGCCAGCACGCGTTCGTCGTCCCGGTTAAGCACCTGCGCACCCTTGCCCTCGAAGATCTTCGCCTTGGTCGCGGCGTAGGCTTCGAGATCGGCGTAGCGGTCGAGGTGGTCGTCGGTCACGTTGAGCACGGTCGCTGCATCCGGATCGAGCCCTTCCATGGTCTCGATCTGGAAGCTCGACAGTTCGAGCACCCAGCACGCGGGCAGATCCCCGCCGCTGTCGAGACGGTCCATGAGCACGTCGAGGGCGGCCGGGCTGATATTGCCCGCCGCGACGGCATCCATGCCCGACGCTGCGGCCAGTGCCGCGGTCAGCGCGGTTGTGGTGGTCTTGCCGTTGGTCCCGGTGATGGCGATGATGCGGGTCTCGTCCCTCACACCGAGGTCGCGCAATGCCGCAGCAAGCAGGCTCATCTCGCCGGTGACCGGCAGGCCGCGGCGCGTAGCTTCGGCAATCACGCCCGTGCGGGGGTCTAGGCCGGGACTGATCGCAAGCAGATCGACACCGTCGAGCACTTCATTTCCGAAAACACCCGTGATGATCTCGGACAGCGGCACGTCCTGCTGCAGGGTATCGAGACCCGGCGGCCGCTCGCGACTGTCGGCCACGCGCAGACGCGCACCCTGGCGCCCGCACCAGCGTGCCATCGCGAGACCGGATTCACCCAGCCCGAGTACCAGAACGTGTTTACCTGCGAACGTGCTCATCTCAGTTTCAGCGTCGACAAACCAAACAGCACCAGCATGATGGTGATGATCCAGAAGCGGACCACCACCTGCGTTTCCTTCCATCCACCCAGCTCGTAGTGGTGATGCAGCGGCGCCATGCGGAAGATCCGCTTGCCACCGCTAATCTTGAAGTACAGCACCTGCACCATCACCGACAGGGTTTCAGCAACGAACAGCCCGCCCATGATGAAGAGCACGATTTCCTGACGCACGATGACGGCGATGGTCCCGAGCGCGGCGCCCAGCGCCAGCGCACCGACGTCGCCCATGAACACTTCGGCCGGATAGGCGTTGAACCACAGGAAGCCGAGCCCGGCACCGCAGATCGCGCCGCAGAACACCGCGAGCTCGCCTGCACCGGCGACATAGGGCACACCGAGATACTTCGAGAAGCCGACATGCCCGGCAACATAGGCAAAGATCGCGAGTGCGCCGGCCACCATCACCGTTGGCATGATCGCGAGGCCGTCGAGACCGTCAGTCAGGTTGACCGCGTGGCTGGTGCCGTTGATGACGAAATAGGTCAGCGCGATGAAGCCGAAGACGCCCAGCGGATACGTCACGGCCTTGAAGAAGGGCACGATCAGTTCGGTTTCGGCTGGCGTGCTCGCGGTCACACCTAGGAAGATCGCCGCAGCCAGCGCAATCAGCGAGGTCCACAGATACTTCCAGCGGCTGGCCAGCCCCTTGGGGTCACGGTGCACCACCTTGCGCCAGTCATCCACCCAGCCCACGGCACCGAAGCCGAGCGTGACGAACAGCGTCACCCAGATGTAGCCATTGCTGAGATCGCCCCACAGGAAGACGGTGACCGCAATCGACAGCAGGATGAGGGCGCCGCCCATTGTCGGCGTACCGGTCTTGGTCAGGTGTGACTTCGGACCATCGTCGCGCACCGCCTGACCGATCTTCTTCGCGGCCAGCCAGCGGATCACGCCCGGCCCTGCCATCAGGGAAAGCGCGAGCGCAGTCAGCGCGGCCAGCACCGTACGCAGCGTGATGTAGCCGAAGACATTGAAGCCGCGGATATCCTGACTGAGCCAGAGCGCGAGTTCGTGCAGCATATTAGGAACCTGTTTCCGTACGAGGGGCGGTATTGTGCAGTGCAGCGAGCGCATCCGCCACACGTTCCATGCGCATGAAGCGCGAGCCCTTCACCAGCACCACCGAATCGGCATCGAGTTGCCCGGCAAGCGCTTCGACCAGGGCCTCGACGCTGCCGAAATGGGCACCACCTTCGCCGAAGTTGCGCGCGGCCACCGCGCTTACATCGCCCAGTGCGTAAAGCCCGTCGACACCCTTGCTCTTGGCATAGCCGCCGATTTCGTCATGCACCTGAGCGCTGGTCTCGCCGATCTCGCCCATGTCGCCGAGCACCAGAAACGTATGCCCGGGCGTCAGCGCCAGAACGTCGATTCCCGCGCGCACGGAATCGGGGTTGGCGTTGTAGCTGTCATCCAGAATGACCGAACCGTGCGGCCCGGAGCGACGCTGCAGACGTCCCTTGGTCCCGGCAAATTCGGTCAGCCCTTCGACCACCGCCTCCAGTGCTGCACCGGCTGCCAGGCAGGCTGCCGCCGCCGCAACGGCATTGCGTGCGTTGTGAAGACCCGGCACCTGCAGCGCGATCCCGACCCGCCCCTGCTGAGTGTCGAGTTCGAGCTGCGATCCGAGGCCGTGGAGGGTACACCGGCCGCGCACGTCCGCCGCCTCGTCGATACCGAATGTCACAATCCTGTGACCGGCGTTGAGCTCCCGCCAGTAGTCCACATGCGCATCGTCGGCGTTGATGATCGCCACGCCATCGGACCTGAGGCCCTGGTAGATGCTGCCTTTCTCGCGCGCCACTTCGGTCAGCGAGCCCATGCCCTGCAGGTGTGCCCGCTGCGCGTTGTTCACCACCGCCACGGTCGGTCGTGCGAGGCCGGTCAGGTAGGCAATCTCGCCCGGACGGTTCATCCCCATCTCGATCACGGCCGCACGATGGTGGTCACGCAGTTCAAGCAGCGTCAGCGGCAGGCCGATGTCGTTGTTCAGATTGCCCCGCGTCGCCAGCACGGCATCGCCACCCGCGCCGTTCAGGGCTGCGTCCGCGCGCATGATGGCTGCGCACATTTCCTTTACCGTGGTCTTGCCATTGCTGCCGGTCACACCGATCAGGGGCAGGTCGAAACCGGCACGCCAGGCGGCAGCAAGCGTGCCGAGTGCAAGCCGTGTGTCGTCCACGATCACCAGTGGCAAGGGCGCGCCCGGGTGCATTTCCGCCCAGCGCGAATCCACCAGTGCAGCGGCGGCCCCGGCGGCAGCGGCGACATCGATGAAATCGTGCCCGTCGAAGCGGTCGCCACGCAGGGCAACGAAGAGCTGCCCGGCCTGCAGATTACGGGTATCCGTTCCAACCAACTCGAAGCGCGCGGCACCGATGACCCGGGCATCCCGGGTAGCAAGGGCGCGCACCGCGTCCAGCAGCGTCATCATGTGTTGCTCCCCTCGTTCCATTCACGCAAGGCCGCACGGGCATGTTCAAGATCGAGGAAGGGCAGGCGCGTGCCATGAACTTCCTGATAGGGCTCATGCCCCTTTCCAGCAAGAAGGATCACATCGTCAGCGCCCGCGTCCGCAACCGCGGTCCGGATCGCCAGCGCGCGGTCAACGATGCTCTCCGCACCGGGACCTGCGCCCTCCATGATCGCGTCGATGATCTGCTGCGGATCTTCGCTGCGCGGGTTGTCACTCGTTACCACGACACGGTCGGCAAGCTCGCGCACCACCTCTCCCATCATCGGCCGCTTGCCGGGGTCGCGGTCACCGCCACAGCCAAACACGCAGATCAGCCGTCCTCTGCGGGTACGCACCGTACCGCGCAAGGCCTCGAGCACTTTCGCCAGCGCATCCGGAGAGTGCGCATAGTCAATCACGATCAAAGGCTCGCCCACGCCACCGACGAGTTGCATGCGGCCTTCGGGCGGCGTCAGCCTGGCCGCCACGTGCAGTGCTTCATCCAGTGCCACGCCGCGGGCAATCAGCGCTCCGATGACGGCAAGCAGGTTGGACACGTTGAAGGGGGCCACCATGCGCACCTGGAGATCAAACTTGCGGCCCTCCCAGAGCACGGTGAAACGCAGACCGGAAGCCGTGGCTTCAAGGCGGTCGCCGATCAGCACGCGAGCGCCCGGCACCGCGTCTGCATTCGAGGCGATACGGGTGTAGCCCAGCACGCGCCGCCCCTCGGCAAGCAGACGGCGCGCCTGCATCAGGCCGAAGGCATCGTCGAGGTTGATCACCACCTCGCCAACACCCGGCAGATCGAACATGCGGGCCTTGGCGGCCGCATAGGCATCCATCGTGCGGTGATAGTCGAGATGGTCCCGCGACAGGTTGGTGAAGATTGCAACATCGAAGCGGGCACCATTCACCCGCCCCTGGTCGAGCCCGATCGAGGACACTTCCATCGCGGCCGCACCCGCACCGCCCGCCACAAAGCCGGCCAGCAGGCGATGCAGATCGAGCGCGTCCGGGGTGGTATTGGCACTTGCCGACAGCTGGTCGACAAAGCCGCAGCCCAGCGTGCCGACGATGCCGCAGCGGCAACCGAGCTCATCCAGCGCCCGCGCCAGCCACTGGCTGACCGTGGTCTTGCCATTGGTGCCCGTCACGCCGGCGAGCCAGAGTTTCTCCGAGGGACGCTCGTAGATCTCGTGCGCCAGATGTCCGGCCAGTTCCCGCAGGCCATTGACCGCGATGAGCGGGCGGGCACCCGTGGCGCATTGAAAGCCGTCACTGCCTTCGTAAAGCACAGCAGCAGCACCCGCGGCGACGGCGGAGTCGATGAAGCGACGGCCGTCGGTCGCGTAGCCCGGCCACGCCGCAAAGACGTCGCCCGCGCCAACGCGGCGCGAATCGGCGGTGATGCCCGCGGGCGTGACGCCCTGCATGCGCAGCTGTTCGAGGATCGCCTGGGCCTGCTCGCTCACATGCTCTCCCGCACGGTGGTCGGGGCTTCTGCACCTTGCTTGCGGGCAAGCTGCAGTGGCGTGATGGGCGCATCGGGCGCCACACCCAGTGCGCGCAGGGAGCCTTCGACGATACGGGCAAAGACCGGGGCAGCAACCGCACCGCCGTAATGCGCGCCGGTTGGCTCATCGATCATCACCGCGACGACCAGCCGCGGACGGGAAACCGGTGCAAGACCGACAAACGAGGAGATGTACTTCTTGACGTACTGTCCTCCCTCAAGCTTGTATGCGGTGCCGGTCTTGCCGGCAACGCGATAGCCGGGTACCTGGGCCTGGGGCGCCGTCCCACCGGGCCCGGCGGCCAGCTCAAGCATGGCCCGGACCTCTCTTGCCACCTGCGGCGAGAAAACACGCTTCGGGGCCGCTTTTGCCGCGTCGACCCGGGTCAGCGACAACGGCAGCAGATCGCCATCTCTCGCGAAAGCGAGATATGCATGCGCGACCTGAATCAGACTGACCGAAATCCCGTGTCCATAGGACATCGTGGCCTGCTCGATCGGACGCCATGACTTGGCCGGACGCAGGCGACCCGCCGCTTCACCCGGAAATCCGAGACTGAGCTGCGAGCCGAAGCCGAGCCCGTCCAGCAGGCGCCACATCTCATCCGGGCTGAACTGCAGCGCCATCTTGACGGTGCCGACGTTGGACGACTTCTGGATGACCTCGGCAACCGTCAGGACGCCATGAGGATGCGCGTCGCCGATCGTTGCAGTGCCGATCGTCATGCGGCCCGGACTGGTATCGATCTTGGTCGCGGCCTTGAACTTGCCACTCTCGAGCGCAAGCGCGGCGACGAAGGGCTTCATGACCGAACCCGGCTCAAAGGTGTCGGTGAACGCCCGGTTCCGCAACTGGGCCCCGGTCAGGTTGGCGCGATTGTTCGGATTGAAGGTGGGGGCATTGGCCAGCGCCAGCACTTCGCCGGTCTGCACATCCACGACCACGACGGCGCCCGCCTTGGCGCGGAATTTCTGCATGGCTTCGCGCAAGGCGGAGTAGGCGAGATACTGGATCTTGCCATCCATCGCGAGCACGACGTCCTCGCCATCACGCGGCGGCCGGATGGACTCGACGTCCTCGACGACCTGCCCGCGACGATCCTTGATCACCCGCCGCGAACCGGGCTGACCGGCAAGCTGAGCCTCGTACGCGAGCTCGATGCCTTCCTGCCCACGATCCTCGACGCTGGTGAAACCCAGCATGTGCGCGGTCACCTCGCCACCCGGGTAGAAGCGGCGATATTCACGCTGCTGATGGATACCCGGGAGCTTGAGCTCGGCGATACGCTCAGCCACATCGGGTGAAAGCTGGCGCTTGAGGTAGGCGAAGTCACGACCCGACGCCAGCTTGGCATTGAGTTCGGGCACATCCATCTCGAGCAGCTTTGCCAGCTGCCGTGCCTCGCCTGGTTCAAGACTGACGTCGGATGGAATTGCCCACACGGAACGCACCGGCGTGCTCACGGCGAACATGTCGCCATTGCGATCGGTGATCCGCCCCCGCGTTGCGGGCACTTCGAGCACACGGGCGTAACGCATCTCGCCCTTGGCCTGGAGAAATTCGTTGTTGATGCCCTGCAGGAACAGCGCCCGCCCGATCAGCACCAGCATGGAGCCGAGCAGCACCATCAGCACAAAACGTGAGCGCCACACGGGCAACTCGCGCTTGAGCAAGGGATTGTGGTTGAAGGTCACAGTGCGCTGTTTCTGCATCATTGCGCCTCCAGCACGACGACCTGTCCCTGCACGGGCGGCCGCAGACCAAGGCGCTCACGGGCGAGCTTCTCGACACGTCCATGCGCCGCCCAAGTGCTTTGCTCGAGCTGCAGTTGCCCCCACTCGACCTCAAGTCCGTGCGCGCGCGTCTGCTCGCGCTCAAGCGCGGAGAACAGCTTTCTGGCCTGGTGCTGTGCGGCAACGACGCCGAGCGCACTGGCCACCACGAGCGCAACGAGGAGTGCATCGAGGCGGATCATGCTGCTGCCTCCGTGCGTTCGGCCACGCGCATCACCGCGCTGCGGGAGCGCGGGTTGAGTGCAACCTCTGCATCCCCCGGATGCACCGCCTTGCCGACCAGCACCAGCGGCGGCTTCGGCATGTCGGCCGCACGCACCGGCAGGCGCGACGGCAACTGGGGCGGACGCGAGCCGTCACGCATGAAGCGCTTGACGATGCGGTCCTCGAGAGAATGAAAACTGATCACGGCCAGCCGGCCGCCAGTGCGCAGACGACGAACACAGGCGGGCAGCACCTGCGTCAGCTCCTCAAGCTCCTGATTGATGAAAATCCGTAGAGCCTGGAAACTGCGCGTCGCTGGGTGCTTCCCCGGCTCGCGCGTGCGGACCGTTTTTTCCACGATCGCGGCAAGTTGTCCAGTGGTTTCGACAGCCCCCCCTGCCCGAGCAGCTGCAATCGCCTTTGCAATCGCATAAGCAAACCGTTCTTCTCCATAATCTCTGAGTACCTCCGTGATTTGGGCGACGGAAGCATCCGCCAGCCAGTCTGCTACGGTCTGTCCGCGACTTGTGTCCATGCGCATGTCGAGCGGCGCATCAAAGCGAAAGCTCATCCCTCGTGCGCCGTCATCGAGCTGTGGAGACGACACCCCGAGATCCATCAGCACGCCATCCACCAGCCCCACGCCGAGTTGCTCGAGCTCGATATCGAGGTCGCTGAACGGGGCATGGACCAGCGTCAGGCGGTCGTCATTCATCTCCCGTCCGGCCGCAATGGCAACGAGGTCACGATCGAAGGCGATCAGACGTCCGGCCGGGCCAAGCCGCGCAAGGATCTCGCGACTGTGCCCACCACGCCCGAAGGTGCAGTCCACGTAGACGCCGTCAGACTTGACCGCCAGTGCATCGACGCCTTCCTTCAGCAAAACGGTGATGTGCAGCGCTTGTTCGCTCATAACGCCAGACTCTCAAAACCAGGCGGCAACCCGGTGCCTGCCAGCGCCATCATGGCTTCCTGCTGTTTCTGCCAGCCAGCATCGGACCAGAGCTCGAAGTGGCTGCCCTGACCCACCAGCCAGACCTGTTTTTCGAGACGGGCGAACTGCCGCAGGGAAGGCGCAATCAGCACGCGCCCGGCGCTGTCGAGCGCCTCATCCTGAGCAAAGCCGACGAGGAGTCGCTTCAGCTGGGCCGAGACCGGGTCGAGGCTGGGCGCACTCAAGACCTTGTCACGGATCGGCTCCCACGCAGGAACCGGGTAAACGATCAGGCAGCCGTGAGGATGGGCGGTGATGACCACCTGCCCATTCTCAACAGCAAGCGCGTCACGATGCCGCGAGGGAATCGCAAGGCGACCCTTCGCATCGAGACTCAGCGCTGCGGCTCCCTGAAACATCGCGCCCCCTGAACGGTTCGGGCGAAGCATCAAAATGACACTCCACCCCACTTTTCTCCACTTATCCCCACTGTAGAGTAAAGGCACAACCCGGTCAAGCTGACGGGAGGGGGAAACTCTTTGCTACACAATGACTTAAGTCAAAGAGGGCAAGCTCGAATAATCCCTGTTAAATCAAGGCAAATAGCGCAGCTTCATGCAGAAGCGCATGAACAGCGAAAGTGGGTCTGACCGGGGTGGGGCGAAGTGGGAAATCCCGCAGGACGCGGGCGACAAATGACTGCCGGATGACGGCATGTCGCCACTTCGGCGCTGATGTTCAGCAGTCGCTGAATTCGGAATGAAAAGAAATTGGGAAGTTCGCCGATAAGCCGGGTTCTGTCGAACGATCCAGCGCAAACCGGACCATCGGGCAGTCATTCCTCTGGGCGACACGTTACCGTGAAGCTCTAGCAGCCTACCCGGGAGCGACGCGAGCCACGCCATTACTCCCCTATTTGGCCTTGCCCCGGATGGGGTTTACCGTGCCAGTCCTGTTGCCAGTCCTGCGGTGGGCTCTTACCCCACCCTTTCACCCTTACCTGATCTTTCTTGCGAAAGCCATCGGCGGTCTGCTCTCTGTTGCACTTTCCGTCGCCTCACGACGCCCGGCCGTTAGCCGGCATCCTGCTCTGCGGGGCCCGGACTTTCCTCCACGCACCCTGAGGTGCACAGCGACTGCCTGGCGAACTTCCCGGGCGGATTATACGTGAACACCCCGCCCCGGGCGTGCCATCGGCAAAACAAGCTGTGCAGCAGGTCCGGCGCACGGGCCAGCGGCAGACAAATCACCACGAAAGCCGCAACTCCGCAGCAGCCTCACCCGCCCGCAGCGGGCGCGACTGCGGGAGCGGCCTCGAATGCCGACACACCATCCTTGAGGCGGAAGCGTCCCACAAGCGCGCCCGGCGGCGCATCGCCGGCGTTGTCCCAATCCTGCACCTGACATGTTTCCGTACTGGCCAGATACCAGCGGGCGCCCTGATGCAGCGCCCACATCTGGTAACCCGCGTCGAAGACTTCGATATCGGTCATCGCCGTTCGGCCGGGATGAATGCGCACCTTCTTCTGGCATTGCGGCAGACGCGCCGCAACGATGTACTGCGTGACCTCGTCACTCCAGAAATAGGGCTGCTCGCGCAACAGGGTCAGCGCGTGCTCCTTGCCTTCGATCGAATAGGCAACGGCACTGTTCTCGCAAGCCGCCAGCAACGGAGCCAAGGCAAGCAGGGCAATGCAGCGCAGACGTGGGAAAGACATCAGGCCAGACCTCCTCAGGGCACCAGCTTCCACGCCACGGACTCACCCGCGCGCAGCGGAACCAGCGGATCCGCACCGAGATAGCCGTAGGAATCGGGCACCTGCCAGGTCTCGCGCTGCAGGGTGATGCGCTCGGGGTTCGGCTTGAGGCCGTAGAACGCAGGCCCGTTCAGACTCGCGAAGGCCTCAAGCCGGTCGAGCGCTCCGGCAGCCTCAAAGACTTCCGCGTACAGTTCGATGCCCGCATGGGCGGTGTAACAGCCAGCGCACCCACATGCAGACTCCTTGGCACTGCGCGCATGGGGTGCGGAGTCGGTGCCGAGAAAGAAGCGCGGATTGCCCGAAGCCACCGCCTCGACGAGCGCCTGACGATGCGTTTCGCGCTTTAGCACCGGAAGGCAGTAGTGATGCGGGCGGATGCCGCCGGCAAAGATGGCGTTCCGGTTTAGCAACAGGTGATGTGCGGTCACCGTCGCGCCAACGTGCGACCCGGCCGCACGCACGAACTGCGCGGCCTCGGCTGTCGTGATGTGCTCGAACACCACCTTCAGTCCGGGGAAACGCCGCACCACCGGTGACAGGACTCGCTCGATGAAAACACGTTCGCGATCGAAGACGTCGACATCGCCAGCGGTCACCTCGCCATGCACGCACAGCACCATGCCGCACGCTTCCATGCGCTCGAGCACCGGATAGATCTTGTCGACCGAGGTCACACCTGCATCGGAATTGGTGGTCGCCCCCGCTGGATAGAGCTTCGCTGCCACGATCGCACCACTGGCCTTGGCCCTGTCGATCTCGTCAGGCGGCATGTTGTCCGTGAGATACAGGCTCATCAGGGGCTCGAAACGCACGCCCTGCGGCACGGCCGCGAGGATGCGATCGCGATAGGCCAGCGCCTGTTCCGTCGTGGTGACCGGAGGACGCAGGTTCGGCATGATCAGGGCGCGGCCGAAGCGTTGCGCAGTGTGGGGCACAACGGTGGCAAGCGCATCGCCGTCGCGGACATGCAGATGCCAGTCATCCGGGCGGGTCAGGGTAATCGTGTGCATCGCTTCGCTCTGTGATCGTTTGTGAGGATTATAAGCGGGCAGAGCCTCAGTCGGCGTCCTTGAGTGCCAGCGCCCGCGCATAAAGCGCATTCTTGGGCGCCCCGGTGATCTCGGCCGCGATCCGCGCCGCCGTCTTGACCGGCAATTCGCCAAGCAGCAGGTCGAGCACGCGCTCGGTCTCCGCCCCCAGGCCTTCCTGCTCAGGCACGCCATCGACCACCAGCACGAACTCGCCGCGCACACGGTTGCTGTCCGCCTCGAACCAGGCGACGGCCTCGCCCAACGGCATGCGCACGATCTCCTCGTGCAGCTTCGTCATTTCACGCGCCACCAGAATCTCGCGTGCAGGCCCGAACACTGCGGCCATGTCGGTGACGCACTCAAGCACCCGATGGGGCGCCTCGTAGAACACCAGGGCGTCGCGATCCTCCACCAGCGCCGCCAGCGATGCACGACGGGCACCGGACTTGGGTGACAAGAAACCGACGAAGCGAAAACCACCCTCCGCAAATCCGGACACCGACAGCGCCGCGATCGCGGCACAGGCACCGGGAACCGGCACCACCGGATATCCCGCCTCCCGCACCCGGGCCACTGCCTTTGCCCCCGGGTCCGACACCGCAGGCGTGCCCGCATCGGTGATGAGCGCCACATGCTGCCCGGCCGCCAGCCACTCCACCAGTTGCCCGGCCGCGCGTTGCTCGTTGTGCTGATGCAGGGCGACCATCCGGGTACGGACGCCGCACGCCTCCATCAAGCGCTGGCTATGGCGGGTGTCCTCGGCCGCAATGACATCGACCGCAGCCAGGATGCCCTGAGCCCGCGCGGATATGTCACCCAGATTTCCCAGCGGCGTCGCCACTACATATAATGACGGCGTCCTGGACAGGAGCCTTGCAGAAGAGTCGGTCATGAAGAAGTCAGCAGAAGGGGGCAGGACATCGATTGTCGGCGCGCGGGCGACTCCGGCGCAAGCGCGCGGGCAAATTGCCGAAGATCTCGCAGCAGCACACCTCGAACGCAACGGCCTGCAGATCCTCGCGCGCAACGTGCGCTGCCGCGGCGGCGAGGTCGACCTGATCGGGCTCGAGCGCGGCACCCTTGTCTTCGTCGAAGTACGCCTGCGCGGCAATTCACGCTTCGGCGGTGCTGCAGCGAGCATCACCGCGGAAAAGCAAAGGCGTGTCGTACATGCCGCACGCTGGTGGCTGAGCGGCGACGGCCGCAGCCACGCCAAGCGCCCGTGCCGCTTCGATGCCATCCTGTTCGATGCCCCTGACGCAAACCACCTCGACTGGATCAGGGCGGCGTTCGACGCAGACTGATCGCAACCTCCAGTAAGCCCATGTAAAACCGCGTGCGCAAAGGCGCGCTTGCCGCCATGCTTGGCAGCAGTCGGCACCCGAAAGTGCGTGCTAGACTTCAACCCCCAAGGCATGACCCCGATCGAGACATGGACCTGATTGACAGAATTTCCCGCCACTTCGAGGACAGCGCGCAGACCAAGCTCGCCTCGATCGAGTGGATGGCTGCACCCATTGCGCAGGCCGTGGAGGCCATGACCGGCTGCCTGATCAATAACGGCAAGATCCTCGCCTGCGGCAACGGCGGATCGGCAGCCGACGCCCAGCACTTCGCAGCCGAACTGGTCAACCGCTTCGAGATGGAGCGCCCGCCATTGGCGGCGGTGGCACTGACCACCGACAGTTCCACCCTGACCTCGATCGGCAACGACTACGACTTCGTACAGATTTTTTCCAAGCAGGTTCGCGCACTGGGACAACCGGGCGACGTTCTGCTGGCGATTTCGACCAGCGGCAATTCGCCGAACGTCATCGACGCCATCAACGCCGCACACGAACGCGAAATGCGCGTCATTGCCCTGACCGGCAAGGGCGGCGGCTCGATTGCCGACCTGCTCGGCGACGACGACATTCATCTGTGCGTGCCGGCCGATCGCACCGCGCGCATCCAGGAAGTCCACCTGCTCGTCCTGCACTGCCTGTGCGACGGCATCGATTGTCTGCTACTAGGAGTGGAAGACTGATGACCCCATCCCGTACCCGCCGCAAACTGCTTCTCGGCCTTTGCGCCGCAGGCACCCTGCCCTTGCTGCAAGGCTGCTTCCCTGTCGTGGCCACCGGCGTCGGCGCCGGCGCCATGATGATCGCCGACCGTCGCAGCTCCGGTGTCTACGTAGAAGACGAAGGCATCGAGTGGAAGGCTGCCAGCCGCCTGCGCGAGCAGTTCGGCACCATCAACCACATCAATGTCACGTCCTACAACCGCAACGTACTGCTCACCGGTGAGGTGCAGAACGAAACCGTGCGCGCGGAAGCCGAGCGCATCATCGCCGGCGTGGAGAACGTGCGCGGCATCATCAACGAACTGGCGATCGGCCCGGCTTCGTCGATGAGCGCTCGAGCCAACGACAGCCTGATCACTTCCAACGTCAAGGCCCGCTTCGTGGATGGCCAGCGTTTCTCCGCCAACCACGTCAAGGTCGTCACCGAGGCCAACGTCGTCTTCCTGATGGGACTGGTGACGCGTGCCGAGGCCGATGCAGCCAGCGCCATCGCAAGCACCAGTCAGGGCGTGCGCAAGGTCGTGCGGGTATTCGACTACATCAGCGACGACGAGGCACGTCGCCTGGACGCGCCCGCCGGCAGCAAGTCGAAATAGTAAACATCCGTTGCGCGCTGGACGCCTCCGCGGGAGTCGTCCAGCCGCCGACGCACCTCAGGCGCACGCAAGCGCTGTGAGCAGCTTCTGGTGCACGCCACCAAATCCGCCGTTGCTCATGACCAGCACGTGGTCACCGGGCTGAGCTGCACGCACCACCTCGGCCACCAGCGCATCCAGATCGTCATGGCAGACCGCCACCGCTCCCAGCGGCGCCAGGGCGCCAGCGGCATCCCAGCCCAGACCACGGGTATAGCAGAACACACGGTCTGCATGCGCCAGGCTGCGAGGCAACTGATCCTTCATCACCCCCAGCTTCATCGTGTTCGAGCGCGGCTCAAGAACGGCGAGAATGCGCCCTTCGGGGTGACGCCGCCGCAGACCTTCGACGGTCAGCGCGATCGCCGTCGGATGATGTGCAAAGTCGTCATACACGGTGACACCTTCCACCACACCCCGAACCTCCAGCCGGCGCTTGATGCCCGCAAACTTCGCCAGACTGGCGATTGACTGCGCCGGCGTCACCCCGACATGACGGGCTGCGGCAATGGCCGCGAGGGCGTTGTCGCGGTTGTGACTGCCCGCCAGAGGCAGTTCAACCCGCCCGAGCTCACGCCCTGCCAGCGAGAACACTGCCTCGGCGTCGGACGCGCCGACACCCGCAGACCAGCCCTCTGCGGTATTGAACCATTCGAGCTCCGACCAGCAACCGCGTTCGATCACCCTGTGCAGTGCCGCCTCAGCGCCATTGGCAATGATCCGGCCGCTTGCCGGCAGCGTGCGGACCAAGTGATGAAACTGCGTTTCGATCGCAGGCAGATCGGCGAAGATGTCGGCGTGATCGAATTCGAGGTTGTTGAGGATCACGGTCCGCGGGCGGTAGTGCACAAATTTGGAACGCTTGTCGCAGAAAGCGGTGTCGTATTCGTCGGCCTCGATCACGAAGAAGGGCGATTCGGTCAGCCGCGCGGACAGCCCGAAGTTCTGCGGCACGCCGCCGACCAGAAAGCCGGGGTTGAGCCCGGCATCCTCGAGGATCCATGCCAGCAGCGAGGTCGTGGTCGTCTTCCCATGCGTACCCGCCACACCGAGCACCCAGCGCCCCGCGAGCACATACTCCGCCAGCCACTGCGGCCCCGACACATAGGGCAGGCCACGATCGAGAATCGCCTCAAGCAGCGGATTGCCGCGCGAAATGGCGTTACCGACCACGAACACGTCAGGTTCGAGCGCGAGTTGCGCCGGAGCAAAGCCCTCGGTGAGTTCAATGCCCTGCTCTTCGAGCTGAGTGCTCATCGGCGGATAGACGTTGGCATCGCAACCGGTGACCCGATGACCGGCGGCACGGGCAAGCAGCGCCACCCCACCCATGAAGGTGCCGCAGATGCCGAGAATATGGATATGCATGAAGACTCCGGAAGAGCGCGAAACGAATGAAACCCGCCCGTGTAGAATGGGCCGCATTCTACCCGATGGCACCGAGCCCACAGCATCCATGCCAGCAAACGCCAACTTCCCGAAAATCGGCACCCTGCGCCGAGAAATCGCCGCACTGGCCGCCCGCATGATGGCCGAGGACGGGATCAGCGACTACGGCTTCGCCAAGCGCAAGGCCGCCAAGCAACTCGGCGCAAGCGTCTCCGAGTCACTGCCGAACAACGCCGAGATCGAAGCCGAACTGCGAGTCTGGCAGGCGCTGTACCAGGACGACGAGCAGGCCGAGCGACTCGAAGCCATGCGCTCGGCAGCGGTGGAAATCATGCAGTTGCTGGCCGATTTCCGCCCCTACCTGACCGGTGGCGCCCTCGACGGCACTGCGGGCCGCTACTCCGAACTGGAGATCGAGCTCTACCCCGAGAGCGCGAAGGAAGTGGAGATCTTCTTCCTCAACCAGGACCTCGCTTACGAGCACCGGGAACCGAGGCGCCCCGCGCCCGGCGCGCCCGAAGTCGTCCTCAGTCTCGACTGGGACGATGTCCCGGTCAGGCTGTCCATTTACGGCGCCGGTGCCGAGCGCAATGGCCGCCGCCCGCATCAGGAGCGCGCCCGGCTGGCGCAGGTCGAAGCCCTCCTGAACAACGCCGCAGCCGCGGAATGAGCTCATGAACCGATACCTCCAGTACGGCCTGATCGCTGCAGTCGCAGGCATTGCCGGCATCGCTGGCTACTTCACGAGCCAGATCGGCGGCTCGGCCGAATCCTCCACCACATCCACTGCATCGGCAGGCGCCACCGAAGCATTGCTGGCGCTGGCGCTCCCGGACACCGAGGGCAACATGCAGCCGCTGACGCAATGGCGGGGCAAGGTCATCGTGGCCAACTTCTGGGCAACCTGGTGCCCGCCCTGCCGCCGCGAGATCCCGGACTTCTCCGCAGCCAGTCGCAGCTTCGGTGATGCGCCGGTGCAGTTCGTCGGGCTCAGTATCGACTCGCTCGACAAGGTAAAGGCCTTCAAGGCCGAATTTGATGTGCCCTACCCGCTGCTGATCGCCTCGGCAGATGTGCTCGCACTGGGCCCGGGATTCGGCAATGCAGCACAGGGCTTGCCATTCACGGTGATCATCGACCGTCAGGGCGTCGCGCGCCATGTCAAGGTCGGGACCTTGAATCAGGACGAACTCGAGCGCAAAATTCGTCCGCTGATCGACGACAAGTCCTGACCCAGAGCAGACCGTACTGGACAAGTTGTCGTCAATTACGGCAAACTTGCCGCCATGACGCGCTCAAAACGCAGCCAACAAGCCGAATCGCCCCCGCCGCCGCAAGCTCGAATACTGGTCCTTCATGGCCCGAATCTGAACCTGCTCGGCAGTCGCGAACCCGATATCTATGGCAAAACCACACTGTCCGACATCCATGCAGCCATGGAGTCGCGCGCTCGTGCGGACAGCGTATTGCTCGAATCCTTCCAGAGCAATCACGAAGGCCAGCTGATCGATCGGGTGCAGGCTGCGGCAAGCGAAGGCGTCGCCTTCATCGTCATCAACCCGGCCGCGTACACCCACACCAGTGTCGCACTGCGCGACGCACTGGCCGCGGTACAGATTCCCTACGTGGAAGTTCATCTGTCCAACGTCCACGCTCGCGAACCGTTCCGCCAGCACTCGTACTTTTCGGACCGGGCAGTCGGAGTCGTCTGCGGTCTGGGCGCCTACGGCTATCTCGCCGCACTCGAATTCGCACTCACCCGTCTGCGGGAACACAACAACTAGCCATCCACGACGGCGACCGCCAGCCGCGGCGTCGTTACGTACGGAGAACAGCATGGATCTGCGCAAGCTCAAGAAACTGATCGACCTCGTCCAGGAATCGGGCATTTCGGAACTCGAAGTCACCGAGGGCGAGGAAAAGGTGCGTATCGCCAAGCACCTCGCAGCTGCCCCTCAGGTTGCCTACATGCAGGCGCCCGCCCAGGCCGCAGCCGCAGCCCCTGTGGCCGTCGCGGTTGCAAGCGAACCGGACGCAGACGCCCTGCCCGATGGCCACGTGATCAAGTCGCCGATGGTCGGCACCTTCTACCGCGCTTCGGCACCCGGCGCCAAGCCCCTGGCCGAGGTCGGTCAGAGCATCAACGAAGGTGACCGTCTGTGCATCATCGAAGCGATGAAGCTGATGAACGAGATCGAGTGTGAAGTGAGCGGCACCGTCAAGGCGGTGCTGGTCGAGAACGGCCAGCCGGTCGAATACGGCCAGCCCCTGTTCGTGATCGGCTGAACGCCATGTTCGAAAAGATCCTGATCGCGAACCGCGGCGAGATCGCACTGCGGGTGCTGCGCGCCTGCCGCGAACTCGGCGTCAAGACCGTCGCTGTGCACTCCGAGGCCGACACCGAAGCCAAGTACGTCAAGCTGGCGGACGAATCGGTCTGCATCGGCCCCGCACCGTCCGGCCTGAGCTACCTCAACGTACCGGCCATCATCTCCGCAGCGGAAGTGACCGACTCGGAAGCCATCCACCCCGGTTATGGCTTCCTGTCCGAGAACGCTGACTTTGCCGAACGCGTCGAGCAGTCCGGCTTTGTCTTCATCGGCCCGCGCCCCGAGACCATCCGCCTGATGGGCGACAAGGTTTCGGCCAAGGATGCGATGAAGGTCGCTGGCGTGCCCTGCGTTCCCGGGTCCGACGGCGCGCTGCCGGAAGACCCCAAGGAAATCGTCAAGATCGGCCGTGCGGTTGGCTACCCGGTCATCATCAAGGCTGCGGGTGGTGGTGGCGGTCGCGGCATGCGCGTCGTGCATACCGAGGCGGCACTGCTCAACGCGGTCACGACGACGCGTGCCGAAGCCCAGGCTGCGTTCAGCAACCCGGTGGTCTACATGGAAAAGTTCCTCGAGAACCCGCGCCATGTGGAAATCCAGATCATGGCCGACCAGCACGGCAATGCGGTCTACCTCGGTGAGCGCGACTGCTCGATGCAGCGCCGCCACCAGAAGGTGATCGAAGAGGCACCGGCACCGGGCATCGATCGCAAGCTGATCGCCAAGATCGGTGAGCGCTGCGCCGAAGCCTGCCGCAAGATCGGCTACCGCGGCGCCGGCACCTTCGAGTTCCTGTACGAGAACGGCGAGTTCTACTTCATCGAGATGAACACCCGCGTCCAGGTCGAGCATCCGGTCACCGAGATGATTACCGGCGTGGATATCGTTCAGGCCCAGATCCGTGTCGCTGCCGGCGAGAAACTCTGGTTCCGTCAGCGTGACATTGAGTTCCGCGGCCACTCGATCGAATGCCGCATCAACGCCGAAGACCCGTTCAAGTTCACCCCTTCGCCGGGCAAGATCACGAACTGGCACACCCCCGGCGGCCCCGGCATCCGCGTTGATTCGCATGTATACAACGGCTACACCGTTCCTCCGCACTACGACTCGATGATCGGCAAGCTGATCTCATACGGCGACACCCGCGAGCAGGCGATTCGCCGCATGCGCATTGCCCTGTCGGAGATGGCTGTCGGCGGCATCAAGACCAATATCGCGCTGCACCAGGAACTGATGCTCGATGCCCGCTTCGTCGAAGGCGGCACCAGCATCCATTACCTTGAGCACAAACTCGCCGACCGTGGCGAAGTCAAATCCAGCTGAGCACGACAACAATAATGTGGACTTCGGTCACCCTGCAGGCAGATGCCAACAAGGCAGAAGCACTCTCCGACGCCCTGATGGAGGCCGGCGCCCTGTCGGTCTCCATTGAGGACGCGGACGCCGGCACTGAGGCAGAGACGCCCCAGTTCGGCGAACCCGGACACCTGCCCACCAGCTTGTGGGATCACAGCCGGGTGATTGCCCTGTTCGACCGCGATGCCGCGTTCGAGACCGTGCTCGCCGAAGCATCGAAGGCAGTCGGACTCGACGCTGTTCCACCCTATACGACGGAAGCCGTGGAAGAGCAGAACTGGGTGCAGCTGACCCAGAGCCAGTTCGACCCGATCCGGATCACCGAGCGCCTGTGGATCGTCCCTTCCTGGCACACCGCACCGGACACCGAGGCGATCAACATCGAACTCGACCCTGGCATGGCCTTCGGTACGGGCTCACACCCGACGACCCGGCTCTGCCTGGAGTGGCTGTGCGATGCAGTCCAGCCCGGCCAGTCCGTACTCGACTATGGCTGCGGCTCAGGCATCCTCGGCATCGCTGCCATTCGGCTGGGCGCAGGGGATGTTCTCGGCGTAGACATTGACGAAAAAGCGGTCGAGGCTGCACGCGACAACGCGCAGCGCAATGCGGTCGCCATGCGGCTGCAACACTCGGGCATCGCCCTGAGCGAAACCTTCGACATCGTCGTCGCCAACATCCTGACCAATCCCCTGTGTGTCCTCGCCCCTGCCATCGCTGCGCGGGTCGCGCCGGGCGGGCGGGTTGCGCTGTCGGGCGTACTCGAACAACAGTCAGAGCAGGTCATCGACGCCTGGGCTCCCTATATCGCCCTTGAGGTCGGTGCCACCAGCGATGGCTGGGTCAGACTGGAAGGCCGGCGCTAAGCGCCCGACGATGATGCTGACCCGCTGCCCGGCGTGCCAGACCGTTTTCCGGCTGCGTGCCGAGCAGCTGCGCGCGCGCCATGGCGAAGTGCGATGCGGACACTGCTTCAATCCGTTCAACGCGCTTGACCAGCTCATCGCAGACCCCGCCTCGCCCCAGCCGGCGCCCGCGGCAGAGCCGGCAACTGAAAACGAACCGCCGCTCGCGCCGATGCCCCATGAGCCCGCGGCAGAAGCTGAGCACCCCACAGCCGACGAGCCGGAAACGTTCGCGCCTGCGAGCATGAACCCCGAGCCCGTCGAGCAACTCACAAGCAAGTCGGAAACAGCCCAGGATGCCGCAGCCGCCGATGACACCGACACCGGAAATGGCGCCGGGGCGCCCGACACACAGCCTGCCGAGGCCCCGCCCGCGCACGACCCGGCTTTGCTCAGCAACCTCGACTTTGACATCCCTGACGACATCGTTGGCGCGGACCAGCCCCCCCGGCCGCCGGAGCGCACCGAGCCGCGCCTCGACGAGATCGACTTCTCGAGCTTCTTCGAACCCGACAGCAACAGTCTGCAACTGCCACCGCACGAGGACGAGCCCCGAGCAACATCCGGCCCGGGCATGGCGGCCTTTCCCGAGCTGGAGCGTCATTACGACGACGATGAGCACAAACCGGGCTCAAATGTCGATTGGACACAAACCCCGGAAGCAGGCGTCGCATCGGGCATCGAGCCCCCTGCCGCCGCTTTCACGCTTCCCGACGTGATTCGTGCCGAGCGCCGCTCGAGCGCCGACATGCGTGTCGAACCCGGGATGCCGGACCACCCCGACGTCCCCCTCACCAAACAGCCTGACCTCAATGAGCACGTCCCGCTCACCGAGTTCGAGCGCCATCGTGTCGACAACGAAGTCGACACCGATCCGGACGTGCCGGATGCCCCTGTGCTCGACAACCAGCATCTCGACGCAACCTATGGCAAGCCGCCGCAGGCAAGCGGCCTCAGGCGAACTCTTTGGGGGCTGGCGGTCGGCCTGCTTGCGGGCATCCTCGCAGTGCAGGCGATCTACCTGTTTCGACAGGACGTGGCACGCGCGCTCCCCGGGCTGAGACCACTGCTGGTCACCGCCTGCGAACGCCTCGGCTGCACAATGCCCCTGCCGCGCGAAGCGGCACAGATCTCGATCGACACTTCCGACCTGCAATCCGAACCCGGCCGCCCCGGCCGCTTCGTGCTGCATGCAACGGTGAAGAACCGGGCCGACTTCCTGCAGGCCTGGCCACATCTTGAGCTGACCCTTACCGACGCGAATGACGCGGCACTGGTGCGCAAGGTGTTCAGCCCGGCTGAATGGGTCGCCAGCGGCCGCATCGAAGCCGGGTTTGCGCCGCGCGGCGACGCCGTGGTGCGGCTGGCCTTCGACGTGACAGCCGTCGCACCGACGGGCTACCGCGTGTATGTCTTCTATCCCTGACCTCTGCGCCCCTGCTTGACCAAGTCACGGCGCAGTCATCACGCCGTGCCACACTGCCGTCGCCACCGATGCTTCCCGAAGCGAGACCATGAGCGCCCCTGAAAACACACCGCACGCCGAAAGCCCCTTCAAGGGCAAGACGGGCCTGATCCGAATCTGGAACGCACTGCGCTATTCGCTCGCAGGCCTGCGCGCCGCCATCCTGCATGAAGACGCCTTTCGCCAGGAGTGCCTGCTGGCGGCCATCCTGATTCCGGCCGCATTCTTCGTGCCCACGAGTGGCATCGGCAAGGCACTGCTGATCGGCAGCACCTTGCTGGTGCTGGTGGTTGAGCTGCTGAACTCGGCGATCGAGGCAACCGTGGACCGGGTGTCTCTTGAGCGTCACCAGCTCGCCAAGCGGGCAAAGGACATCGGCAGCGCCGCCGTCCTCATCGCGCTGATCAACCTCGCGGCGGTCTGGGCGCTGGTGCTGTTCGGCTGAACCGCCGCGGGCAAGATCAGCGGGTTACGCGGGTCGTCCCGCCATCACGCAGGATGCGCACGCGCTGACCGGGCATGAAGTTCTCGCCCTGGTCTTCCTGCACAACGGCAAGATACTGGCCGTTATCGAGACGCACCGTCACTTCCACGCCTTGTTCGCGCGTCACGCCTTCCTCGAGCGCCGAACCGGCTAGACCGCCGGCCACAGCACCGAGCACGGTTGCGATCGAGGCACCCCGGCCGCCACCGACCGAGCTGCCGGCAATGCCGCCCACCGCAGCACCTGCCACGGTGCCAACCGGGCTCTTGGTGCCCTCAAGCTGCACTGCCCGCACCGACTCCACCGCGCCGAACTGCACGACCATGGTGCGCCGGGCTTCGCCGCGGGAATACGTCCCGCCACCCAGACCCGATGCGCAGCCGGTAATCAGCAAGCCCGCAAGCAATGCGCCGCACACGGCGCGCAGCTTCTTTCCGTTGCTCAAGTCCATAAAGTCTCTCCAAAAGCCGCCTTGTACACCGCGGCGATTTCGTTGCGCGACGGGCTGTGGTTCTGCCCCCCGCGATGACCGATCTTGATTGCGCCCATGACCGCTGCAAGGCGCCCGGTCCGGCCCCAGTCCCAAGCCTGGGACAAGCCATACAGCAGCCCTGCACGATAGGCATCACCGCACCCGGTGGGATCGACGATGTCATTCACCTTGACCACCGGAATCCGGATGCACTCGCCGCCGGCATGGATCTCCGATCCATCCGCCCCCAGTGTCACCACCAGTGCATCCACCTCGGCGGCAAGCTGCTCAAGCGTGCGGCCGGTCTTGTCACACATCAGGCGGGCCTCATAATCGTTGACCGTGCAATAGCGCGCCAGTTTCAGACAGTGCAGCAACTCGTCGCCGGAGAGGATGGGCAAAGCCTGGCCGGGATCGAAGATGAAAGGCACACCCGCCTCGGCAAATCCATTGACGTGACGCAGCATGCCGTCACGGCCGTCAGGCGCCACAATGCCCAGCGTCGCGTCCGCAGCATCCTGCACCCGGTTGAGGTGCGAATGCATCATCGCGCCGGGATGGAAGGCCGTGATCTGGTTGTCGTCGGTGTCGGTGGTGATGAAGGCTTGCGCGGTATAGGTGCCCGGCACGTGGAGCACGTGATCCTGTCGCAGCCCGAGCGACTCAAGGCGCTCCCGATAGGGCGCCACGTCGTCACCAACCGTGGCCATGATCAGCGGATCGTCACCGAGCAGTCGCAGGTTGTAAGCGATATTGCCGGCACAGCCACCGAACTCGCGACGCAGATCCGGCACCAGGAAGGACACGTTCAGGATGTGGATCTGCTCGGGCAGGATGTGGTTCTTGAAACGGTCATGAAACACCATGATGGTGTCGTAAGCCATCGAACCGCAGACGAGGATGGACATGGCAGGCCTGTATTTGAGTAAAGACCGCAATTATAGGCTGCCCCCCCGGGAAGCGGACACGGCGGCACTCAGCGCACGGCGATCAACCGGCCAGGCCAGCGACCTTCGCATCGGGCGTCATGCGTGCCTCATGCGCCTCCACCACATCTTCCATCACCGCGGCCAGCTGACGCGCGATCGCCCCCCAGTCCGCATCGCTCACGCTCGCGCGTGCGTTCGCCGCGAGGCGCTGCCGTAGCACGCCATCGCCAGCAACGCGCAGCACCGCGTCCACAAAAGCCGGCTCGTCGCCCAGCGCAGCAAGCCAGCCGTTATGCCCCGTCTGCACGCGCTCCGCCGCAGCGGCATAGTCGAAACCGATGACCGGCAGGCCGCTGGCGAGTGCCTCGGTCGTCACGTTGCCGAAGGTCTCCGTCACGCTCGGCATCAGGAACAGGTCTGCCGATGCATAGTGGGCCGCCAGATCCTCGCCGGTCCGCATGCCCGCAAACACCAGACCATTATCCCCCGACTGCAGTCCGGCGCGCGCCGGACCGTCGCCCACGAACAGCAGGCGCACGTCGGACACGCTGCCGCGCAGCGCCTCGAATGCACGCACGGCGAGCCCGAGGTTCTTTTCGGGCGCCACCCGCCCCACCACGACCAGCACCAGCGTCGTATCGCTCGCCCCCCACGCAGCCCGCAATGCGGGATCACGGCGCTGAGGCGAAAAAAGGCGGGTGTCTACCCCCCGCGCCACGACATCCACACGACGGATGCCGCGATTCATCAACTGCCCGGCCAGCTCTGCCGTCGGGGCCAGGCAACGCTCTCCCTTGTTGTGAAATCGTCGCAGGTAGGCCTCGACGGGCTGCTTCAGCCAGCCCATGCCGTAATATCGGCTATAGCTGTGAAAGTTGGTGTGAAACTCGGTAATCACCGGCAACCGGAGCTTGCGCGCGGCCGCGACCGCCGACCACCCCAGCGGACCCTCCGTGACCACCTGGACCACGTCCGGTCGCCGCAAGGACCACATGCGCAGCAAGGCGCTGCGAGCTGGGAGCCCCATCTTGAGGTGGTTGTATCTGGGAATCGGCAAGCCACGCGACAATACCTCCTCGAAGCCCTCGCCGCTCGCCGCATGGTCGCCGGCACCCTGGCGGGGCCGGACCAGCTGCACGCGATGCCCGAGACGGAGGAGGCCATCGACCACCCTGCCTGTCGTCATCGCCACCCCATTGACTTCGGGCGGATAGGTTTCGGTCACGACCGCAATACGCAACTGGCGTGCGGCGTGGGCAAGATGCTGGAGGGAGAGCGGCGCGTCCATGAGCGCGAATGCTGAACATCTCAGACGACAGAGACGTGACTACGGGATGAAGACTGGATGAACGTTCGCTCAGCAACGCATTTCACGACAGCACGCAACCGCACATGCGGACACCTCCGACTCATGACAAAAGGCATACAATTCGGCATCTGCATGTTGCACCGCAAACTCATAAGCGGTAAAACCAGCACATACCCTGAAGCCATGAGCGCCACATTGAAAACGTTCGGCTATATCCTTCTCACGCTGCTTTGCCTGTTCAGCCTCAACGTGCAGGCGGACGAAAGCCCTGTTGTCGGCTACGTCAAAACGAGCTCCGGCGCCGTGGTCCTGATGAGCGCGGGACAACCCGCTGCGGCTGCAGTCGGCACCCCGGTGAGGGTCGGCGATCTCCTTCGCACGGCAGCGGACGGCAGCGTCGGCCTCACGCTCAAGGACAACACCATGCTGTCCCTTGGCCCCAACAGCGAACTCAGCATCGACGCGTATCTTTTCGAGCCTGCCCGAGAAGAGCTGCGTCTTGCCACGCGCCTCCTGCACGGCACGCTGCATTTCATTTCCGGGGTGATTGCGAAACTCAAGCCTGAGGCGGTGAGCATCGAAACCCCCTCCGCCACGATCGGCGTGCGTGGAACCCGTTTTGTGGTCAAGGCCGGCGAATGACGAACGCAGAATCCACCACCCCTAACCTGAACGCACTGCGGTTGCGCCGCATTGGCCTGAACCTCGCCTGCGTCCTGCTGGCCACCGGTTGCGCGCCCAAAGCCTACATGGTCCTGCTGGAGCAGGAAGACGGCCGCACCGGCAGTGTCGTGGTCACCCACGCAGGTCGCAGCGCCAGCCTGGACAAGGCCGGATCAGGCCTCGCCCTGAATGCAGACGGCCCGAGCCCGATAGACGTGGATCCCGCGCAGATCCAGGCCGATTTCGGCGCGGCGATGGCCGCACAGCCTCTGCCGCCGCAAACCTTCGTGCTCTACTTCGACGGAGTCGGCGTTGCCTTGACGCCAGAGTCGCAGGCGAAGATCAACGACATCCGCAAGATCATGAGTACCCGACCGGCGCCCGACGTCTCCATCGTCGGTCACACCGACCGCGCCGGCGATGACGCCGCCAACGAGGCCCTCGGGCTGACGCGGGCACACGCTGTGCGCGACATGCTGACCCGGGAAATCACCGCGGCAGTCTCGGTCGAAGTCGCCTCCCATGGCGAGCGCAATCCGCTTCTGCCGACCGCCGACGGCGTCAGTGAGCCGAGAAACCGCAGGGTCGAACTGACCATCCGCTGAACACCTCGCAAGGCGAAAGCAACGCAGTTGCCCCCCTGCGGGCACGCGGGCGCTCCCGTCCACGCCACGCCCCTCACTTTTCCGTCAGCACGATCAGGTCACCGCGCTCGCCTTTGCGCAGCCGCCCGAGGTGAAGCGCAACCAGCGGGTCGGCCGGGCGTTGCAGGGCAAGACGCTCGAATGCGGCCAGTGCGCTGTCGGCGCCAAGCGCGAGCAAGGCATAGGCGGCCTCGTACTCGGTGTCACGCGTACCATCGGCCCGTGATGCCGCGAACAGGGGTTCGCTCACCGCGATCACGCCGGAGCGCCCCTTGAGCACCAGCCTTGCCGCAGGCCGGGCGAGCGCCTCCGGGCATTCGTCGAGCGTCGCTTGCGAAACGCAGACCAGGGTGCCGAGGTACTTGTTTGCCCCCTCGAGGCGAGAGGCCGTATTGACCGGGTCGCCCAGCGCCGAGTAATCGAAGATGGTGGCGCCGCCGAAGTTGCCCACGATCACTTCACCGGTATGCACCCCGATTCGCGTCTGTCCCCATACCAGTCCTTCCGCACCGCGCGCGCGCGCAAACGCGCTGGCGAAGGCATGCATTTCGCCGGCGCACGCGAGTGCGCGTTTGGCATGATCGGCCTGCACCAGCGGTGCCGAAAACATCACCACGACCGCATCGCCCACAATGCGGTCGAGTGTGCCCTGATGCGCGAACGCAATGCGAATCAGGCCATCGAGATAGGCATTGATCAGACTCACGACCTGCGCCGGATCATGGCTCTCCACCAGCGTGGTGTAATCGGCGAGGTCGGTGAACACGAAGCTGCAGACCCGTCGCACACCGCCGAGCTCGAGCTCTTCGGGGTGCGAAACCAGATAGTCGACAAGGTTGGGCGACACATAGCGCTCGAAGGCCTGCCGCACCCAGCGCTGACGCCGCTCGGTGGCAATGTGACGCGCGACGCTGGTGCTGACGAAGATCAGCGCGATCAGCAAGCCCGGCACCGCAGGATCGAGCAGAAGACCGTGTGCCGCATACGCATGCCAACCGCCCCACGCAAGCGCAAGCAACAGCAGCGCGGCAATTGTCGCGGACATCAGCGCACGCGCCCGGAGGGCGAGCCCACCGACCAGCCCGCCCACCAGGCAAAGGGCCAGAACTTCGATCGCCATCGCATTCGCGGGGCGCTGCAGCCAGTGCCCTGCCATCACCTGCTCAAGCGACTGGGCGTGGACTTCGACGCCCGGCACAACCTCGCCCAGGGGGCTGAAGCGAAGATCCATCAAGGCCTGCGCCGAGGCCCCGATCAGCACAGGGCGCCCGCGCAGGCCCGCCAGATCGACTTCACCATTGAGAACCTTCCATGCAGGCAGATATCGGTCGGGACGCAACTGGCCGTAATGAATCCAGAGCTCCCCGGCCTCTGACACCGGGATCCGCAACAGCCCGATGTGCAGCAGTCGCCCCGCGAGCGCATCCTCGCGCAGCACAAAGCCCGACGCGCCCTGCGCCAGACGCAGCATCTCGCTCACAAGTGACGGGACCTGGCGATCGCCGAGGGCAAGCACCAGCGGCAAGCGTCGGACCACACCGTCGGCATCGGGAACGAAGTTGATCGCCCCCAGCCCGGCGCCCAGGCTGAGTTCCGGCAGCGGGAACAGCCCCCCGGCAAATCGGTGAAGCCCGTTGAACACCCCGGGCCGGCCACCCGCAAAAACCGACGGCCGGCCATCGGGTGGCGCGCTCGCACCGCGCGGCCCGAGCGCGAATCCGAGCACGCTCGGTACACTGCCGAGACTGTGGGCAAAAACCTGGTCGGATGCGGTCGTGCGCGGCGCGGGCAGCTGGCCGTCGTCACCGCTCAAAGCCGTGCGGTCGGGCTCGGCAAACAGCACGTCGAAGCCGATCACGCTTGCACCGGCTTCGCTCAGGCGCTGGGTGAGCCTGGCGAGCACGGTGCGCGACCATGGCCATTGCCCGATCCGCGCAAGGCTTTCATCGTCGATGTCGATCACCTGCACGGGCTCTGCCGGCGCCACCGCGGGCTGCAGGCGCTGAAAGTGGTCGAACACGGCATGGCGCAGTGACACCAGCACCGCAGGCTCGCTTACCATCAGGACGAGCCCGGCAAGCAGAACCCCGAACGGGAGCAGAGCGGCAGATTTCGGCAGAATGGGGCGCAAGTCGGCAGCACGCATGCGGGAAGATTCCGCATGATAGCCGGGTGCAGCCTGCCCCCGCCATGCGCCCTGCCTTGCGGACCATCCGCGCCGGCTTGCTCACACGACAGGCGAGCACGTCTCGCCCCCGTCCTTTATGATCGCCCCTCCCGCCTTATACGGAGCACGCATGGACAACTCGCCGACCGCAACCGAAGCAGGCTTCGATCTTGACCCGATCGAGATCCGCGTCCTCGGAGTCCTGATCGAAAAGGCCTTCGTGACCCCCGACGCCTATCCGCTTTCGCTCAATGCGCTGCTGAGTGGCTGCAACCAGCTCACCGCACGAGAGCCGGTGATGTCACTGAGCGAGGCCGAGGTGCAGCGCGCCATCGACAGCCTCATGGAGCGTCGCCTGGTGACGCGCCGCGACCAGGCCAGCGCCAGAGTGCCAAAGTACGAGCATCAGGTCCGCCTGCGCCACTCGCTGCCACCGCCGGAACAGGCTGTCCTTGCCACGCTGCTGCTGCGCGGCGCACAGACGGCCGGCGAAGTCCGTACGCGCTGCGAGCGCCTGCATCATTTCGACGACATTTCCACCGTCGAGGCCGCGCTGGAACATCTGGCCGAGAAATACCCGGCCATGGCGGCCAGCCTGCCCAAGACCCCTGGTACCAAGGAAACCCGTCACATGCATCTGCTTGGCGGCGACGCCCTGCTGCAGGCTGCGATCGAAGCCCAGGCCTCCGGAACGCTGAGCGCCGGCAGCTCACGAGGGCGGTCTGCGGAACTTGAGGACGAGGTTCGCCGTCTGCGGGAAGAGCTCGATGCGCTCAAACTAGAATTCTCAGACTTCCGCCGCCAGTTCGAATAAGCCCTGCCCATGCTCATCCACCCCCAGTTCGACCCGATCGCCTTCTCCCTCGGCCCACTCAGCGTGCGCTGGTACGGCCTGATGTACCTCGTGTCCTTCGTGCTGTTCGTGGCCCTGGGACGCGTTCACGCACGACGTCGCCCGGAGCTGGGCTGGAACGCCCAGGCCATCGACGACCTCCTGTTCTACGGCGTGCTCGGCGTCATCATCGGCGGACGTCTGGGCGAGGTCATCTTCTTTCAGCCCGGCTACTACCTCGCCAACCCGGGGGAGATTCTCGCGGTGTGGAAGGGCGGCATGAGTTTCCACGGCGGCTTTCTGGGCGTGCTGGTGGCCATGCTGGTGTACGGTCGCAAGCATGGCAAGGGGTTCTGGCAGGTCACCGACTTCATCGCACCACTCGTCCCCACCGGACTGGCGGCAGGTCGAATCGGCAACTTCATCAATGGCGAACTCTGGGGTCGGCCGATGGATGGCGACTGGGCGTGGGGCATGGTCTTTCCATGGGTCGACGCGCTTCCGCGGCATCCGAGCCAGCTCTACCAGGCCGCGGGCGAAGGCTTGATGCTGTTCGTGATCCTGTGGCTCTACGCCGCAAGACCACGCCCCATGCGAGAAGTGTCTGCCGTCTTTCTGATCGGCTATGGCAGCCTTCGTTTTCTGGCCGAGTTTTTCCGCACGCCAGATCCGGGCATCTTCGGTACACTCACACTTGGCATATCGACCGCTCAATGGTTGTGCCTGCCGATGATCGCGCTGGGTGCCGGGCTCCTGATCCGTATCCGGGCAGGTAAAGCCGCCCAGTCGTGAGGAACTGCAGACGCAGCGATCAAGCGAACGCGATATGATCCCTGCAAGAGAAACCCCGGCCGGAACAAAAGAACGTCATGTCAGCGACCAGTCTGGTATCGAAAAGCCTGTCAAAAATGCGCGAAATGGTTGCCCAGGCAACCGGCAAGACGCGCGAGCCCTCCGAGAAGGTTCTCGAGCGCATTCGCCAGCAGCTGGAGGAGTGCGCCGCCGGACTGGGTGGCGAGATCTCCACCCGTCAACGTGCAGCCCGACTGGCCGAGACCTACCTCAAGCTGGACGACAGTGGCCGCATGGCCATGCTGCACATGATCGCGCTCGACTTCGGCCCCGACCCTGCGGCAATCGCCGAGGCCCATGCGGCCTACCAGAAAGCCGTCGGCAGCAAGGACCAGTGGGAGGCAGAGGCGCGTCTGCGTGGTGCCATGCGCTCGCGTCGCATCCGCATCCTGACCCAGTTCAACGCCATCCCGCAGGGGGTCAAGTTTCTCGTCGACCTGCGCGCCGACCTGCTGCGCTTTCTGCCTGACAACCCGCTGCTGAAACCGCTCGACCGCGAACTCGAAGCCCGTCTGGGCGCCTGGTTCGATGTTGGCTTCCTCGAGCTCGCACGCATTACGTGGAACTCGCCCGCAGCGCTGCTCGAGAAGCTGGTCGAGTACGAGGCTGTGCACGAGATCAAGTCCTGGCTCGACCTGAAGAACCGGCTCGACTCCGACCGCCGCTGCTATGGCTTCTTCCATCCACGGATGCCGCTCGAGCCGCTGATCTTCGTCCAGGTCGCTCTTACCGAAGGGCTCGCCGACGACGTCCAGCAATTGCTCGACATCAACGCACCGCTGGCCGACGCCAGCAAAGCCAATACCGCGATCTTCTATTCGATCAGTGCAACCCAGACCGGCCTGCGCGGCGTATCCTTCGGCAACTTCCTGCTCAAGCGCGTGGTGGAAGACTTGCAGCGCGATTTTCCGAAGCTGCAACAGTTCGCCACCCTGTCGCCGATTCCCGGCCTGCTCAAATGGGTGAACCGCAATCCCCAGACGCTTGGCGAGGCGATTACTGCAGCAGACTGGAAACGGCTCACGGCCGCAGGGGTCGAGGACGAAAACGCCCCCGTGCTGCACGCGCTGCTCGAAGGCGGGGGCGACTGGGCCAGCGACGAAGCGCTTTGCGCAGCGCTGCGCGACCCGCTGCTGCGCCTTGCCGCGCGCTACCTGTGCGAGGCACGGCGCGGTGATAAACCGGTGGACCCGGTCGCGCGCTTCCACCTTGGCAACGGCGCCCGCATCGAACGCCTCAACTGGCTCGCCGACACCTCGCCAAAGGGTCTTTCGCAGTCCTGGGGAATCATGGTGAACTATCTCTACGACCCCGACCGCATCGAATCCAACCTCGAGGCGTTTGCGCGTGAAGGGCGAATCGACGCATCGGCGGCTGTCCGACGCCTGGCGAAACGCTGAAAACGCGGCCCCGGGGATACTACGTGCGCATGCCTTTCCGCAACAGTTCGATACGCACCCGGCTGCTCCTTGCAAGCACCGCGGTGCAGGTCGTCCTGTTGAGCCTGTTGCTGGCAAACAGCGTGCGCCTGATGAACGACGCCACCACCGCCAGTCTCGACACACTGATCAGTCAGAACGCGAGCATGCTGCACGCGATGGCAACAGCGTACGGCGAACAGCCGAGCTACGGCCCCTTGCAGGACACGCTCGGCGAACTGCTGGCAGACTCGGACAAGGGGTTGATCTACGTCCGCATCGGTGACTCCACCGGCAGGATACTGCTGAGCGCCGGACAGACCAGCATGCGCAGCCTGCCACCGGCAACTGCGACCCCTGGCATCGGAATCGGCGAGATGCTCGACCATCCCGTGATTCACGTCCGGCGCCCGCTCCTACTTGCCCGCAACGAGGTCGGCTTCCTTCAGTTCGGCGTGTCGGTATCGGTGCTGGCGAAGGCAAGACAGTCGATCATCCAGCAAGGGGCCCTGATCGCGCTGATTGAAATCGTCATTACCTTCGTCCTGCTGTCGGGAATCGGCTACCTGCTCAGCAACAAGCTGGCCCGCCTGCTCGCCGGCAGCAAGGCCATTACGGACGGCTACCTCGACCACCGCCTGCCCGACGACGGCGGCGACGAATTGGCACGGCTCGCCAAGCATTTCAACATCATGGCCTCCACCCTGCAGCAGCGGGTGTCCGAACTGCAACAGACGGCCGAGCGACTGAAGACCAGCGAGCAGCGCTACGCCCTGGCCATGCGCGGCGCAAACGACGGACTATGGGACTGGGACATCAATACCAACCGGACCTATTTCGCCCCGCGCTTCTGCGAGCTGATCGGCATCCCGGAAGATGACGCGGCGACCGATCCCGAACCCTTCGTATCCCGACTGCATCCGGATGAAACCGCCGGATACCGCGCGCGCATGATCGACCACCTGCGGGGTGACAATCCTCAGTTCATGCTTGAGCATCGCATTCGCCAGCCCGATGGCAGCTATCGCTGGATCATGACCCGCGGCGTAGCTCTGAGGGACGCGTGCGGGCGCGCCATCCGCATGGCCGGATCGATCAGCGACGTGCATCTGCGCAAGCGGGCCGAAGAGCAGCTGATCCACGACGCATTGCACGACGGTCTCACCGGACTGCCCAATCGTGCCCTGTTCATAGAGCATGTCCGGCTTGCCCTGGGGCAGCAGCGTCGCGACGAAAGCTATCGCTTCGCCGTGCTCGCGATCAACCTAGAGCGCTTCCACCTGGTCAACGACAGCTACGGGCACGCCACCGGCGATCTCCTGTTGCGCGAAGTCGCCCACCGGCTGCACGACCTGCTCAGGGCGGGCGATCTGCTGGCAAGGGTTGGCGGAGACCAGTTCGCGGTGTTGCTGAACGGGCTCGAGGACAGCACGGAAGCGCTCGAGATTGCGAAAACAATGGTCGAACTGCCCGGCTTCGACGCCCCCGGCGCAGATCGCACCCTGCACCCAAAGTGCCGCATCGGCTTGGCCATGAGCGACAACGAGCGCACCGACGGCGAAGCCCTGTTGCGCGACGCCGACAATGCCTTGCAGATCGCCAGACAGAGCGACGGCTGCTCGATCAAGGTCTTCCACGCCTCGATGCATGCGCTGGCGCTCAATACGCTGCAACTGGAAACCGATCTGCGCAACGCACTGAGCACCGGGACGCTGTCGGTGCATTACCAGCCGATCATGCGTCTGATGGACCGCAGGATCAGCAGCTTCGAGGCACTGGTGCGCTGGGAACATCCGGTGCACGGCATGATCCCGCCCTCACAGTTCATCCCGCTCGCGGAGGCGCTCGACATGATCCACGAGCTGGGCCTCCTCGTCCTGCGCCGGGCCTGCGAAGACATCCACCGCTGGCAGGCTCAGACCGGCACCGAACAGGTTCCGCCCGTGAGCGTGAACCTGTCGGCACGACAGCTTTCGCGCAGCAATCTCGCTGACGAACTCATCGCCATCATCAAGGCCAGCAAGCTTGAACCGGAACGGATCCGCTTCGAAGTCACCGAGAGCATTCTTGCCCGCGCCGACGGTCCTGCCAGCAACACCTTGCGCCAGCTGCGAAGCGCAGGCATCAAGGTCCTGATCGACGATTTCGGTACCGGATTCTCTGCACTCAGCTACCTGCATACGATCCCGTGCGACATCATCAAGCTCGATGGCTCCTTTGTCGGCGCGATTACAAACGACCCTCGCCTGCGCGCCATCGTCCGCCGCAGCATCGAACTCGCCCATGACCTGAACATTGGCGTCGTCGCCGAGTGCATTGAAAGCGGGGAACAAGCCACCACGCTCAACGGCATGGGCTGCGACTTCGGTCAGGGCTACCTGTTCTCGCGCCCACTGCCTGCCGAGGAGGCTTCACGCTTCCTGACACCCGCATCCAAGGAAACCCAGCCATGACCCGACGCCTTGCGGCACTCGGTTCCGCACTCCTGCTGACGCTATCCGCGACCTTCGCGCACGCCGAGCTTTCTGGACTTCAGCTATCGGGCTTCGGCACCCTGGGGATGGTGTTCACAGGTCAGTCCGACCTGCGCTTCACCAACTTCGGCATCGACCAGCCGGGCTCGGACAATCCGGATTTTGCCCCCGACAGCGTGCTCGGCGTGCAGGCGAACATGGTGTTCTCGCCAGACACCTCAGCCGTCCTCCAGCTTGTCAGCAGGGAGAATCCGAGGGGCAACTACGATCCGCGCCCCAGCCTTGCATTCCTCAGCCACAACGTCTCCCAGGAAGCCACGGTGCGACTGGGCCGGCTGCGAATTCCCTTCTTCATGCTGTCAGACTCTCTCAACATCAATATTGCCAATCCGTGGATACGCCCCCCGGCCGAAGTGTATGGCCTCAACCCCTTCACCGATCTCAACGGCATCGACCTGCTGTATCGAACCCGTGTGGGGTCTGCCGACCTTGAGATCCACCCCTATTTGGGCCAGAGCTCAATCACGATCTACAGCAGCGGAAGTGCGCGCCTGACACGTCTGATGGGGATTAACCTGACCCTGAGCACCGAGCAACTGACAGTCTTCGTCGGACATGGCGAGTCTCCGCTGACGCTGCACTGGGGCGATGACAATTACACCGTCCTCGAATCGCTGATGCCCCCCGAGGTCATCGCCAGACTGTCCGGTAACGATGGCTACACCACCTTCAGCTCCGCCGGTTTCCAGTGGGACGACAGTGAGTGGCTGCTGATCGGCGAATACGCGAAACGCACGGCCAGTCGCTACGTGAATAGCGGCCACGGCTGGCACCTGACACTCGGCAGGCGCTTCGGCAACATCATGCCCTACGTGACCATCGCGCGTCAGACCCAGGACCGTGCCGTCACCCAGGCCACGTTCACCGACCCCTTCATTGGCCCCTATCAGACCGCGGCACTCGAGGGCTTTCTGATTTCGCGCAACGGTGCGCAGCGCAGCATCACCCTGGGCTCTCGCTGGGACTTCCGCCGTGACGCGGCCCTGAAGGTGGAGTTCAGCCACGTTCAGTCGACCGGAAGCAGCTGGGGCAACAGCTTCTTCCCACGCGGCGACCCGGCGCTTACAGAACTCAGAAACCGTTCGGTCAACATGCTAGGTGTAGCGCTCGATGTTACGTTCTAGACGACTCCTGCTCACACTCCTTCCGGCACTCTTCACCCTTGCGTGGGCGGGGGGAATGGCATCTGCGGCAGACGCGGCCGAAATCCATCTTGTTTCAGCGCGCGGCGGGCAGATTGCGAACCTCAGCCTCGACGAAGCAGAGCAACTCTATCTTGGGCGCAGAACGAGCCTCTCGAATGGCACGCCGGTCAAACTTGTTGACCTGCCGGCTGGCACGGTACGCGACCGCCTGTACCTGCTGCTGACCGGAAAAAACCCGATTCAAACCCGTGCCTACTGGTCGCGACAGGTATTCACCGGACGCGCCCTCCCCCCGCGCGAGGCCGAGAGTCAGCAGCAGGCGCGTGACTGGCTGGCGACAACCCCGGACGCGATCGGCTACCTCCCCGCAGACGTCATCGACAACCGGCTGCAGATTCTGCTGCGCCTGCCCTGAGCGGGCTCACTCGAAGCCTGCAGTCAGCATCAACGCTGCATGAGTGAAAAACACCTTGACGCTGCGCTTGCCCGAATGATTTAATGCAAATCATTCTTATTAAGAAAAGCAGCATGACCACTGAACGGTGCCCTTCCACAGACGAGCCTGAAGCAAGCCGCGCCGGGGAACCGTGCGCAAGGCACGCGACCCGGGCGGGCTCGGAGACGATTCGGGCGCCGCGGTCGATTTCGAGCAGCGAACTTCTGGATGGGCAACTCAGCGTCACGATCGACCACGAGGGCATGCGCTACGTTCTGCGTGCGACCCGCGCGGGAAAACTGATCCTGACCAAATAGATCGTCTCCGGGCGATACGAACCATAAACGGGGCTAGACTATGTACGTTTGTGTCTGCAATGCTGTAACCGAAAATCACATCGGAGAAGCCGTCCGCAAGGGTGCAACGACCCTGCGCCACCTGCGCCTGGAACTGGGCGTGAGTGCGGAGTGCGGGCGCTGTGCCACATGCGCACGCGACTGCCTGCGCTCGGCGCTTGACGAGACGACGGAGCGGCATGCAACGCAGGGCAAACTCTTGCAACGGAGCATCTTTCCACTAGCCCTGGAGGCCATATGAAAGGCGACAAGAAAGTCATCCAGTTTCTGAACAGGCAGCTGACCATCGAGCTCACCGCGATCAACCAGTACTTCCTGCACGCGCGGATGTACAAGAACTGGGGGCTGGGCAGGCTCGGCAAGCACGAGTACGAAGAGTCGATCGAAGAGATGAAGCATGCGGACATGCTGATCGAGCGTGTCCTCTTCCTCGAAGGGCTGCCCAATCTGCAAAACCTCGACAAGCTGCTGATCGGCGAAAACGTGCCTGAGTGCCTCAAGGGCGACCTCACGCTGGAAACAGGCGGTCGTGCCAACCTGATTGAAGCCATCGCCTACTGCGAATCCTGTCGGGACTATGTGTCGCGCGAGATCTTCGAACACATCCTTGAAGATACCGAAGAGCACATCGACTACCTCGAAACCCAGATCGAACTGATCGACAAGGTGGGCGTGCAGAACTACCTGCAATCCCAGATGGATCACGCTTCATCCTGAGCCGCCCGGGAACGGCCCGGGCACATCAAAAAGGAAACAACACCATGCAGTTCCTTCCGCCCCCGCACGTTCCCGAGCACACCCCCCGCCGCAACGCGCTGCCATCGTTTCCGGCCGGTCGTTTCACGCTCTATCTGGTGGTCGCAGCGGCCCTGCTGTACTTCATGATCAGCCCCGGAATGGCTTGAGCCGACACGCTGCGCCCCGGGCTCCGCGCTCTCGAGCCCTCATCGGCATCAGGCCAAACCTAACGACGTATAATGACTGCCGCATCCATCGCACTATCGCAGCCCTCCACGCCGTCCGTGGAAAGACCGTCCCCGGACACGTCCCAAACCGACCGCAAGCAGTCTTCGCGCCGCGCCGCTGAACATCCGCGCGTGAGCCGCCGCGAGCGTCGCGGCCTTGCCGCGCTCGTCATCGTGCTGCACGTGGCAGGCATACTGACACTGGTGCGGCTGGGGAGCGTTCCGCCCAAGGCGCCAGAAGTTCAAAGCATCGAGATCGCGCTGATTCAGGCGGAAGCACCTGCACCGGCGCAGATTCAGCCCCCCGCACCACCGCCTCCGGCAGCCGTGATCCAGCCTGCAAAAGCACCGCCACGGCCCGCGCCCAAGCCGGTGCCCAAACCTGTGGTCAAACCGGCGCCGAAACCGGTAATCAAGCCCACGCCCACGCCCACGCCCATCGAGACTACAGCGCCCGAGCCGGCCCAGGCCGCTCCTGCCCCTGTCCCGGCACCCGCCCCCGCGGCAACTTCGCTTCAGCCTGCAACTGCACCGGCCACGGCCCCCGACAAGACCGCGGCGCCTGCAGCAGCACCGGCACCGGTGACATCGGCGCGCTTCGATGCCGATTACCTCAAGAACCCGCCCCCCTCGTATCCACAGCTTTCGCGACGCATGCGTGAAGAAGGCAAGGTGCTGCTGCGGGTCGTGGTATCGGCCGACGGCACGCCAAAGCTTGTCGAGATTTCGCAAGGCTCGGGCTCCGAGCGGCTCGACAAGGCAGCCCGCAGCGCGGTGGAGCGCTGGCGCTTCGTACCCGCCCGGCAGGGCGAACGTGCCATTGAGGCAGCAGTACTGGTTCCAATCATATTCAAACTCGAAGGAAACTGAGCATGGAAACCCAAGCCTTCGGACTTGCCCACCTGTGGACGCAGTCCGATTTCGCCATCCGGGCCGTTGCGGCAATCCTGCTGCTGATGTCGATCACCAGCTGGTACCTGATTCTGACCCGCGGATTGCGCCAGTTGCGCGCTCGTCGCAGCGAGGGCGCGGTGGACGCGTTCTGGGCAGCGCCCAGTCTCAAGTCGGGTCTGCAGCGCCTGAATGAGCAGGCCCCCGACTCACCGTTCGAAGCCCTCGCCCAACAGGGCGCAGCCGCAGCCGAGCACCTGCGTCAGCACAGCCACCGGGAAACCCTCGGCGGAACGATGAACACCGACGAATTCATCACCCGCGCGCTGCGCAAGTCGATTTCGATGTCCACCTCCAGCCTTGAGTCCGGCCAGACCATGCTCGCCTCGATTGGCTCCACAGCGCCCTTCATCGGCCTGTTCGGCACGGTCTGGGGCATCTACCACGCACTGGTCAATATTTCGGTGTCGGGCATGGCCACGCTGGACAAGGTCGCGGGCCCGGTCGGCGAGGCGCTGATCATGACGGCCTTCGGCCTCTTCGTTGCGATTCCCGCAGTCCTCGCCTACAACGCTTTCACGCGCGCCAACCGCGTCGAACTGTCCGAGCTCGACGCCTTCGCGCACGACCTTCACGCATGGTTCTGCACCGGCGCCCGCATCGCGCCGGTCAATGGCCGTGCGCAGCCCAGAGCCGAGACAGCCCGACTGCCGTCGACGGAGGCCGCATAATGGCCTTCGGCAGCTTCGATCAGGGCAGCGAGCGCATGCCGACCAGCGAGATCAACATGGTTCCGCTGATCGACGTCATGCTCGTGTTGCTGATCGTATTCATGATCACCGCGCCGCTGCTGACCCACTCGGTCAAGATCGACCTGCCTCAGGCATCCAGTGCGCCGAACACGGAGAAGCCGGACACCGTCACCCTCGCGCTCGACGCCAATGGCGGCCTGTTCTGGAATGACGAACCCATGCCGGACGCGGATCTTGCCCTGCGCCTGCAGGCTGCGGCAGCGCGCAGCCCGCAACCGGAGCTGCACCTGCGCGCGGATCAGAACACCCGCTATCAGATACTGGCCGAAGTGATGTCGGCAGCGCGCGAAGCCGGTATCGAGAAAATGGGCTTCATCACCATACCGCCCAAGTAAGGACCCGGCGCGAGCGCCTGACCGCCCTCGCGTGGGCGGTCATGGCGCCTGGCCAACAGGCCGAACTGCATGCAATACAATACGGGCGCAAAGGACCACATCGATGCTCCTGCTCGGTGACCTTTTTGCACGCAATGCGGTCTGTTTCAGGCGAATGCCGTTTCCGGGAGTTTCATGTCAGCCTCTACCGCCCCTCGTCCCCGCTCCGCCAGGGGACGGCGTACCCTGCTTGTCGTACTGATCGGCGTCCTTGTCGCCGCCGCGATCTGGCTGCTCTGGCCGCGGCTGTTCGGCAATTCGGACCCTGCTGCCGGCTACCAGATCACGACCGTACAACGTGGCGACGTCGAGGATGTGGTCACCGCCACCGGCACCCTGCAACCGCGCGAGTACGTGGATGTCGGCGCGCAGGTTTCAGGACAACTGAAGAAGATTCATGTCGAGGTTGGCTCCGAGGTCAAGGCGGGCGACCTGCTCGCCGAGATCGACCCGACCGTCTATCTGTCGCGAGTCGATGCGGCCCGTGCCCAGTTGCGCAACCTGCGCGCCCAGCTCAAGGACCGCGAAGCCCAGCTCACGCTGGCGCAGATCCAGTTCAGGCGCCAGGCGGCGCTGATGGCCGAGGACGCCACCACCACCGAAGCGCTGCAGATCGCTGAAGCCTCGCTGAAGTCGAGCAATGCCCAGCTCGAAGCCCTGCGCGCGCAGATCGAACAGAATGAATCCACACTGCGCGGCGACGAAGCCAACCTGCAGTACGCCCGCATCCTGTCGCCGATGGCGGGGACCGTGGTGTCGATCACCGCCCGTCAGGGGCAGACGCTCAACACCAACCAGTCCGCGCCGGTCATCCTGCGGGTCGCCGACCTGTCGACAATGACGGTGCAGACCCAGGTCTCGGAAGCCGACATCGGCCGCCTGAAGATCGGCATGGACGCCTATTTCACCACCCTGGGCAGTCAGGGCAAACGCTGGGAGGGTAAGCTTGCCAGCATCGAACCAACGCCCACAGTCACCAACAACGTCGTGCTCTACAACGCCTTGTTCGATGTCCCCAACACCGACGGCAGATTGATGACGCAGATGACGGCTCAGGTGTTTTTCGTGGTCGCGCGGGCAAGCGACGTGCTGCAGTTGCCGATGGGCGCACTGACGCTGGACACCCCGCCGCGAAGGCCATCGCGCAAGGAAGCCCGGCCCGCTGGCGAGACAGCGGAAACGCAAGCTCAGCCACGACGGCGCGCCACCGTTCAGGTGCTCATGGCAGACAACTCGCTGGAAGCACGCAGCATCGAGATCGGCCTGTCCAGCCGCGTCCAGGCCCAGGTGGTGTCCGGGCTGAACGAAGGCGACAAGGTCGTCTCCGGCGCTGGCGCCGGCGCCAGCGAAAGTCGTCGCCCCAGCCGCACGCCACGTCTATGAAGCGGGAGGCGCCTCTCGCGGAGATCGGCCCGGACGCGCGCGCGGTGCAGCCCCTGATCGAGCTGGGCGGCATCACCCGCAGCTTCGTCAATGGCGAGGTCGAAACCCGGGTGCTGCACGGCATCGACCTGCAGATCTATCCCGGCGAATTCGTTGCCATCATGGGCGCATCGGGCTCGGGCAAGTCGACGCTGATGAACCTGCTCGGCTGCCTCGACCGCCCCAGCAGCGGGACCTACCGGTTCATGGGTCAGGACGTGGCCGGTCTCGACCGCGACGAACTCGCCCGCCTGCGACGCGAGGCCTTCGGCTTCGTGTTTCAGAGCTACAACCTGATCGGCGGCGCATCGGCGCGCGAAAACATCGAAGTCCCAGCCATTTACTCCGGCATGCCGCCGCAGGAGCGACATGAACGGGCGGAGGCGCTGCTCGCCACCCTCGGCCTGGAGGGACGCGGCCACCATCGCCCCAACCAGCTTTCCGGCGGCCAGCAGCAACGCGTATCGATCGCCCGGGCGCTGATGAACGGCGGCCGGATCATCCTCGCCGACGAACCAACCGGCGCGCTCGACAGCAGAAGCGGCGAAGAAGTGATGAAGCTCCTGCGCAGACTGTCTGCCGAGGGCCACACCATCATCCTGATCACCCACGCGCCCGAGGTTGCCGCGCTGGCCCAGCGCGTGATCGAGATCCGTGACGGACGCATCGTGTCCGACCCTGGCCCGGTGCTGCCTGCCGGCCCCGAACCCGACTTTGCCCCGCACGTCGATCGCACCTCGTCAATGACCGACGTGCTCGAAGCCACCCGCACCGCCTTGCGCGCCCTGCGCAGCAACCTGTTCCGCTCGGTACTGACCCTGCTCGGCATCGTCATCGGCGTGGCCTCGGTGATTGCCATGCTCGCCATTGGCGACGGCGCAAAGGCAAAGGTGGTGAACCAGATCAGCGCGATGGGCACCAACCTGCTCAACGTCCGCCCCGGCGCCCCCAACCAGCGCGGGCGAGACACCACGGCCACACTTGTGATCGAGGACGTGCGCGCGATTTCCGACTTGCCGAACGTGCTCGCCGCGGTGCCTGAGCAAAGCACCGGCATTACCGTGCGCACGGGCAACCTGGACCATCGCACCAGCGCCAACGCCACTTCGTGGGATTACAGCTTTGCCCGCAAATGGCCTGTCGCCAGTGGCACCTTCTTCAGTGCCGACGACGAAACGCGCTATGCCGCCGTGGCCGTCATCGGCCAAACTGTGGCCGAGGCCCTGTTTCCCCGCGCCGACCCGGTCGGCGAATACCTGCTGGTCAATAACATCCCCTTCCAGGTCGTCGGGGTGATGACGCCGAAGGGGGCAACATCCTGGGGCGCAGATCAGGATGACATCGTGTTCGTTCCGTTCACGACCGGCAGCCTGCGCCTCACCGGTCAGCGCCACCTGCGCAACATCACCGTGGCAGTCGACGATGTCGACGCCATCGACCAGACCCAGGCTGCGGTGCACAGCCTGCTGCTTGCACGTCACGGGGTCGAGGACTTCCAGATTCGCAACATGGCTTCGATCATCGAAACCGTCTCCGCCACCCAGAACACGCTCACCATCCTGCTCGGCACCGTGGCTGCCATCTCCCTGCTGGTAGGCGGCATCGGCGTGATGAACATCATGCTGGTTTCGGTCACCGAGCGCACGCGCGAGATTGGCATCCGCATGGCCACCGGCGCACGCATGAAGAACATCCTGCAGCAGTTCCTGATCGAGGCGCTGGTCGTGTCCTCGCTCGGCGGCGCCATCGGCGTTGGCGTCGGGCTTGGCTCGGCCGCCATCATTGCGCTCTTCGACACGCCGATCGAGTACTCGCTCGCGCCGGTGGTACTGGCCTTCGGCTGTGCCTTTGCCACCGGCCTGATCTTCGGCTACCTGCCCGCACGCAAGGCCGCGCGCCTCGACCCCGTGGTCGCGCTGGCGTCGGAATGAAACCATGACGCTTTCTGCCCAGCTCCGCCCACTCGTCCTCGCCCTTGCCTTCGGGCTGAGCGGCTGCGCAGTGGTTGAACCCATCGTCCATCCTGACATCGCCCTGCCCGGGAACTGGGCGGAGTCCTTGCCCGAGGCCGAGACGGCGCAAGACATCTCAAGCGACTGGTGGGTCGGCTTCGATTCGGCCCAGCTCGATGCGCTCGTGCGTGAGGCCCTGGCGGCAAGCCCGGATCTGAAGATCCAGGGCGAACGCGTCATCCAGGCCGAACTCGCGCTGCGCAGCACCGGCGCTTCCCTCTTTCCCAGCCTCGGGCTGAGCGGCGACACCGACTGGCGCCGCAGCGACAGCGGCGACCGTGGTGGCAGTGCGGTGAGCGAGTCCAGGTCGTCCTCGCTCGGACTGTCGGCAAGCTACGAGATCGATCTCTGGGGCCGTGTCGCCGCCACCATCGACAGCGCAGATGCCAGCCTCTCCGCCACCCGCTACGAGCTCGATGCGCTGCGCCTGAGCATGACGGCGAGCGTTGCCACCACCTACTTTCAGCTGCTGGCCTCGCAGTCGCGGCTCGATATCGCGCGCGCGAATCTTGCGACCGCCGAGCGCGTACTCAAGGTCGTCGAAGCGCGCTATCGATACGGTGCCGCCTCGGCACTCGATGTCAGCCGGCAGCGCACCACGGTACTCACCCAATCCGCGACCATAGGCCCGCTTGAGGTTCAGGTGCGCCAGACAGGCTCGGCACTTGCGATCCTGCTCGGGCGCACACCGCTGAAACCCGGGCTCGAACCCGAGTCGCTCACGACCCTGCGCATTCCGTCTGTCGCTGCGGGCCTGCCCGCCGATCTGCTGCTCCGCCGTCCCGACCTAGCCGCAGCCGAAGCCACACTGCGGGGCGCCGCCGCCGACATCGCCGCCGCCCGCGCCGCCCTGCTCCCGGCATTCAGCCTGTCGGCAGCGGGCGGACTGGCGAGCGACTTTCTGCTGTCGCTGGCCGACCCGTCCTCCACCGTCGCACTCTCCGCTTCACTGGTGCACACGGTCTTTGATGGCGGCAAGCGGCAGGCGCAGGTCGACAGCACCCGCTCGCGGCAGCGCGAACTGCTCGAGCAATACCGCAAGGCCATCCTCACCTCACTCAAGGAGGTGGAGGATGCGCTTGGCAACGCCGCCCGCGATGCCACTCAGGAGCGCATTCAGGCAAGGATCGTTCTCGAGGCGGAGCGCTCGCTGCGTCTGGCCGAATTGCGCTACCGCGAGGGCGCGGATGATCTGCTGAGCGTACTCGACGCACAGCGCACCCTGTTTTCAAGCCAGGACAGACTCGTCCAGTTGCGCCAGGCCAGGCTCACCAACGCGGTGGACCTCTACAGGGTGCTGGGCGGCGGCTGGCAGGCGCCCGAACTGGCCAGCGCGCGCTGAAGCCATTTCAGGCCTTCGACATGCGTGAAAATTGTTGTAAAAAAACATCATATTTTCACCAAAAATGATAACCAGTCTCATTTGTATTGACTGACACACTCGTTACATTGAGAATCAATCTCATCTGCACAGCGCCGGTCGCCTGAGTACCCTCAGTCGCCGCGCCCGCAGAACAGCCAGCCAGTCCTCCCTGCGGATCAGCCAGCCAGACGGCCCACATGCATGTGTCCGGACGTCAGCTTTCAGGACGTCTCCGATGCATGCGATCACGCAGCCCGCCACTCGGCGCCGGCATGCGTTTCCCGCTCAGAGAAACCGAGGACAAGGCTCACAATGAAAAGCAACAGCGCGAAATTCCCCCGCAGCTTCCGCAAACCCCTGACTTCCACCACCGGAATGACCCGCATCGCACTGGGCATCTCGACCGCGATGCTGATGCCAATGCCGTCGTTCGCAGCCGATGACGCTGCACAAAAGAAAGAAGCCGAAATGCAGGCGGTACAGGTCGTCGATACTGCGATCGACCCCAACCCCAACGCGGAACCGGATGTGCCCTACAAGGCCCGGACCTCAGGCGACAAACGCCACGTCAAGCCGCTGGCAGAAACCCCGCAGACGATCACCGTGCTGACGGCGAAGCAGCTGGAGGACACCGGCCGCACCGACCTGCGCGACGTGCTGCAGGCGCAGCCCGGCATTACGCTCGGCACCGGCGAGAACGGCAACGCCTTCGGCGACCGCTACATCATCCGTGGTCAGGAAGCGCGCAGCGACGTCTTCGTCGATGGCTTGCGCGATCCCGGCATGACGGTGCGTGAGAGCTTCGCCACCGAGCAGGTCGAGATCACCAAGGGCCCCAGCTCGACCTTCGCCGGTCGCGGTGCCACGGGAGGCGCGGTCAACTCGGTCACCAAGCAGGCCACGACCGACCTCGACTTTGCAAAGTTGTCCGGCGGCATCGGCACCGACGAGTATCACCGTCTCACCTTCGACGGCAACCGCGTACTCACCGACACCATGGCCATCCGGGTCAACGTGCTCGACGCTTACCAGAAGGTGCCGGACCGCGACCCGGCAGACCGCGACCGCTCCGGTGCCGCGATCTCCTTCCTGTGGAAGCCGACCGACCAGTTCAACCTGACGGCGGACTACTACCACGCCGAGGCGAACGACTCGCCTGACCTCGGCGCCTACATCAACCGCACGACCGGCAAGGTGGTCGACGACGTACCGGTCTATCTGCAGGATGAAGACTTCCTCACGTCCACGATCGACACCTATACGCTGCGGGCGAGCTATCAGGCCAACGCCGATCTGCGCATCGAGAACCTGACCCGCTATGGCACCACGAAAAACGGCTATCTCGCCACTGGCTACAACGGCACCCGTCTGAGTACCCACCAGGGCTGGCAGGATGTCGAGTACTTCGCCAACAGCCTCAACATGTATCTCGATCAGCAGATCGCGGGCATGAAGCACCAGTTCGTGTTCGGGGTCGAGTACTCCGACCACAGCGTCAAGAACGGGACCTACACGACGACGCCGACGACTTACACGGTTACCGGCAGCGAGACCGACTGGCAGAGCCTGATGAACCGAAGTGTGGTCAAGGGCGCGGAGGATTCGGACTGGAACGTCAGGACGGTTTCGCTCAGCGCAATGGACACCGTCGATCTGACCGACAAATGGACGGTATTCGGCGGTCTGCGCTACGACCGTTTCGACTACAACAACACGGTGGTCGACCGCACCCTGGGGCCGATCGAGTACGAACTTGAAGACGGCCTGTGGAACGGTCACCTGGGTGTGAGCTACAAGTTCCTGCCCTATGCAAATGTCTACTTCAACTACAGCACTTCAAGCGACTTCAATGGCGGCGAATCCGACGTCGGCGCGAGCTGCGGCTATGGCGGCATCTGCGTGCCGAGTGGCACCACGACCGAAGAGCGTCGCAACATGTTCGCCAACAGCAAACCCGAGCTGTCGCAGAACTTCGAACTCGGCACCAAGTGGGACCTGATGGATCGCAAGCTGCTCGCCACCGCAGCGGTGTTCCGCACGGTCAAGAGCGACGTGATGGAGAACACCACGGGTGATGCGTACTCCGCTACCGGCAGCATCAACACCGGCAAGTACCGCATCCAGGGGGTCGAACTGGGGCTTACCGGCAAGCTCACCGACAAGCTCACCACCCAGTTTGGTGTTGCGGTCATGAGTTCGAAGATCCTCGAATCAGCGACGGCTGCGAACGTTGGCGAAGGCCTGAGCAACTTCCCCGAAAAGACGGCCTCGCTGCTGCTGAGCTATGCGCTCACACCGAAATTCACTTTCGGTGGCGGCGTCACCTATTCCAGCGAGAAGTATTCAGGCGAACCGGAGTCGGTCGCGGCGACCTCGCTCGAGGTGCCGGAATACACCGTGTATGACCTCTTCGCCAACTACAAGGTCAGCAAGCAGCTGAGCGCGCGCGTCAATATCGGCAACGTCACCGACGAGAAGTACTACACCGCGGTGTATCGCTCGGGTTCGTTTGCCTACATGGGCGACCGGCGCAACGTGCGTCTGACGCTCGACTACAGCTTCTGATTCCGGGCTGATACATGGGAGAGGCCTGGTTCCTGCCGGGCTTCTCCCTTGCACACATCGCAATGAACGACACAACAGATCTGCTGGCTGCACTGAATCACATTCCCGCCGAAATCCATTGCGCGCAGGACTATGAGCGCCTCGCACGCAAGCACATCGACCCGCGCGCACTGGCCTATATCGACGGCGGCAGCGGCACGGAAACCACGCTGCGCAGCAACCTCGACGCATTCTCCGGCTTCAGCCTGCGGCCCCGCCTGCTGCGCGACCTGAGCTCGGGCCATACGCGACTGCGCCTGCTCGGCCGCACGCTGCTGCATCCGGTCATGCTTGCGCCGATCGCATTTCACAGGCTTGCCCACCCCGAAGGCGAACTCGCGAGCGCAAGCGGCGCAGCCGCCATGGATGCCTGCATGGTGTGCTCCACCTTGTCCTCCGTCCGCCTGGAGAACGTCGCCGAACGGGCAGGCGCGGAGAAATGGTTCCAGCTGTATTTTCAGCCGCGACGGGAATACACACTCGATCTGGTCCGGCGCGCTGAAAGGGCTGGCTTCAGCGCCCTGGTCGTCACGCTGGACGCATCGATCCAGGCTCCGAGCATCCGCGCACGCCGCGCAGGCTTCGTCATGCCGCCCGCGATTCAGCCGGTCAATCTTGCCGCTTACCCGGCGCCCGCACAGGTTCGACTGGACCGGGATCAAAGCATCATCTTTCAGGGCATGATGAGCGAAGCCCCGACCTGGGACGATCTGGCCTGGCTGCTCGCGCACACTGCCCTGCCCGTTGTGGTCAAGGGTGTGCTCCACCCCGCGGACGCCGTTGAGCTCCGCCGCAAGGGAGTGGCTGCGCTGGTCGTCTCGAACCACGGCGGGCGCAGTCTCGATGGCGTGCCGGCCAGCCTCGTTGCCCTGCCGGAGATCCGCCGGGCGGTGGGTGAGGACTATCCCTTGTTGCTCGACAGCGGCATTCGCAGCGGCACCGACATCTTCAAGGCACTCGCACTTGGCGCCGACGCAGTGATGATCGGCCGTCTGCAGCTTCATGCGCTGGCCGTCGCCGGCGCGCTTGGCGTGGCTCACCTGATCAGGACGCTGCGCGAGGAGCTCGAAGTCTGCATGGCCCTTGCCGGCTGCGCGACCCTGAACGATATCGGCCCGGACATGATTCAAGAACAGAAAGGGGCGCACCACACATGCTGATTCCGATCGAAAACGTCCTGAGCAAGGACGAAGTACTGCACTTCAGGCAGCAACTCGCGGCTGCGGACTGGCAGGATGGGGTAAAGACCGCGGGCACGCTGGCTCGCGCTGCAAAGACCAATCTCCAGCTCGAAGACGGCTCGGCACTCGCCGTTGCGCTGGGCAACCACATCCTGCGCAAGCTGGGCAACCACCCTGCCTTCATCTCCGCTGCACTCCCCCACCGCATCTTTCCACCGAAGTTCAACTGCTACCGCAACGGCGGCGCCTACGGCCTGCACGTCGATAGCGCGCTGATGGCGGTCGGTGGCACGGGACTCACCGTGCGCTCGGACCTTTCCGCCACGCTGTTCCTGTCCGAGCCGGACGAGTACGACGGCGGCGAACTGCAGATCGACGGCCCCTTTGGCGTACAGGCGGTCAAACTCGGCGCCGGCGACATGGTGCTCTATCCGTCGAGCAGCCTGCACCAGGTCACGCCGGTCACCCGCGGCGAACGCATCGCATCCTTTTTCTGGATACAAAGCATGGTGCAGCAGCAGGAAGACCGGACCCTGCTATTCGATCTCGACCGCGCTATTCAGGGGCTGACGCCAGACAGCGCCACCCGTCCCGATCTGATCACGCTGACGCAGGTCTATCACAACCTGCTCCGGCGCTGGGCCGTGACCTGATGCGGCAGGGGTGATAGCCACACCAAGTGCATGGATACAACAGCAGTTGAGCCAAATCAAAGAACTCTTAATGCGATGCATTATCATTCCCATGAACTTACATCGCCGAGCTTCCAATGAACCAGGCCACGCTGACCGAACACGCAAGTCTTGCCGCTTCCGAGTCGGGCAACACAACCCTCGCCCTCGTCGGACACCCGAACGTCGGCAAGTCAGTGTTATTCCATCGCCTGACCGGCACTTACGTAAACGTATCCAACTACCCCGGCACGACGGTTGAAGTCGCCCGGGCGCCCGCCCGTTTCGACCGCGAGATGTCCTTGCTCGACACCCCAGGGGTGCTCGCCCTGCCCTCGCGCAGCGACGATGAGCGGGCCACGGTGCGCGCACTGCTGCATGAAGATCTGCGCCTGATCGTGCAGGTGGGCGACGCCAAGAACCTGCGGCGCACGCTGAACCTCACCGCCCTGCTCGCCGAACTCGGCGTGCCGATGGTGATGGCGCTGAACATGACGGACGAGGCCAGCGCGCGCGGCGTGACCGTGGATGCATCGGCACTCGCCGAGGCACTCGGCGTACCGGTGGTGGCAACGGTCGCAACTGGCGGCGAAGGCATCGCACCGCTGACCGACGCCCTCGCCCACGCACGCCAACCGGCGGCGATGCTGCGCTACGACCCGGAGATCGAGACCGTCATCGGTCAGGTCACCGCCATGATCGCTGCACGCGCCCCTCACCCGCGACTGACCGCCCGCGGCCTGGCCATCCTGCTGCTCGGACATGATGCAGAGGTGCAGGCCTGGCTCGCCACCCGTCCTGAGGGGCCTGCGCTGCTGGCAGAGGTCGCCACCCTTGCGCCGGCCACCGGCCGTGACTCCCTGCCGGCGCGGCTCGCGCGTGAGCGTGGACGTGCCGCCGAAGCCCTGTCGCGCACCGTGTCGCAACAGGCCGCAGGCAAGGACCGCAGCCTGTCGCTGCTGGTCGGACAAGTGGCGGTGCACCGGATCTGGGGCTGGCCGATGCTGCTGGCCGTGCTCTATGTGGTGTACCTGTTTGTCGGTGACTTTGGCGCCAGTACCCTGGTTGGCCTTCTCGAAGAGGACTTCTTCGGAGAGATCCTCAACCCTGCGGTGACCACCCTGGTGCAGACCCACATCACCGTTCCGTGGATCGCCGACCTGCTGGTGGGCGAGTACGGCTTGTGGACCATGGGCATGACCTACGCACTCGCGCTGATCCTGCCCATCGTGACCACCTTCTTCCTTGCCTTCGGACTGCTCGAGGATTCCGGCTACTTCACCCGCCTGTCGGTCATCGCCAACCGCATGTTCGCCGCCATCGGCCTCAATGGCCGCGCCGTGCTGCCGATGGTGCTGGGCCTGGGCTGCGTCACCATGGCCACACTGACCACCCGCATCCTGCACACGCCGCGCGAGCGCCTGATCACCATCTTCCTGATGGCGCTGGCAATTCCGTGCTCGGCACAGCTTGGCGTGGTGCTCGGCCTGCTTGGCGGCATCTCGTTTGGCGCCACCGTGATCTGGGCCGGCGCCATGGTGCTGGTGCTGCTCAGTGCTGGCTGGCTGGCCGGCAAGCTGGTGAAGGGGCGACGCGTCCCGCTCGTGACCGAACTCCCGCCCATGCGCATGCCGGTACTCGGCAATGTGCTGAAGAAGACCGGTGGCCGGCTCAAGTGGTACCTGATCGAAGTGATCCCGCTCTTTCTGCTCGGCACCCTGATCATGTTCGTGCTCGACCGCACCGGCGCCCTGCCGTGGATCATCGAAGCCGGCAAGCCGCTGGTCACCGGCTGGCTCGGACTGCCGCCGGAAGCCAGCGCGGCCTTCGTCATGGGCTTTCTGCGCCGCGACTTCGGCGCCACCGGCCTCTTCGCCCTGAGCCATCAGCTGGACATGATTCAGGCCGTCGTCGGCATGGTGACCATCACCCTGTTCGTGCCCTGCATCGCCAGCGTGATGATGATCGTCAAGGAACAGGGCGTTCGCACCACCGCACTGATGCTGGCGATGATCATGCCGACCGCCTTCTTTGTCGGCGGCGTCCTCAACCACGTCCTGCGCCTCTTCTTCTGAGCGAGATCGACATGAGCCCATCCCCCTCCGAGCGCATCCGCCTGACCGGCACCCCGATCGGCCGCAAGGTCCGCGTTGCGGACTTCGGCACCGAAATCGACCCGCTGCAGGTCGAACAGCTGCACGCCTACGGCATGTCGCCGCCACACATCATTCGCGTGACGCAGCAGCAGCCGATGACCGTCGTGTTATGCGACCACATGGAGCTCGCGCTCGAGCACGATGTCGCACGCCACGTCTGGGTCGAGGAGGCCTGAGCCCCCTCCGCTCCGGCTACCAGCCCAAGCCCTTGCGCATCAGGATCAGCAGCCCCATGCCAAAGATGAAGGGCAGCCAGGGGTTGCGCGAGCGCAAGGCAAAGAAGAGCACGACCAGGGCTGCGGCAAACTTCGGATTGAAGGGCTGCAGCGCGCCTTCGTCGAGGAGAATGTCCGGCGCCACCAGGGCGGACAGCGCTGCCGCCGGCGCGTAGCGCAATGCACGATGCAAGGCCCTGGGCAGGCGGGCCTTCTCCCCCAGCATGATGAAGCTGCCACGGGTCAGGATGGTGGTGCTGCCAATGGCGATGAAGGTCAGCCACAGCCAGATGCCTTCGCTCATGCGCCCGCCCTCCGCTGCTGCCAGTGCTCGGCGACGAAGCCCGATGCGATGCCGATCGCGATGCCGGCAAACAGCCCAAGTCGCAGCGGAAGCTCGCGCAGCAGCACGGCCGAAACGCCGCCAGCGAGCGCAGCCACCAGCATCGGCCGGGAACGGGCCATCGGGATCATCATCAGCATCAGCGCGATGGTCACCATGAACTCGAGCGACCAGTCGGTCGGGATCACTTCGGCGCCAAGCGTGCCCAGCAGCACAAAGGTCTGCCACAGGCACCAGGCCCATGCCGACGGCGCAATGAAATAGCCCCAGCGCCACTCGGGATCCTCACTCGCAAGCATCCTCTCCGAACCGACGGCGAATACACCATCAACCAGCAGATAGCTCGCACGCGCTCGCCGCGACCAGGCATGACCATGAAACGCGGGCGCGAGCGCGGCGCTGAAAATCACGAAGCGCAGATTGAGCACCATCGCGGTCAGAAAGATCAGCCACAGCGGCGCACCGGTGGCGATCAGGGGCAAGGTGCCGAGTTGCGCGGTACCGGCATACACAAGCATGTTCATGCCCATTGCCTCGAGCGGCGACAGGCCGATCGAGCGCATCGCAATGCCCGTCACGACGGCCCACGGTACGAGACCGAGCGACATCGGCAGAAAATCGCGCCAGCCTTCACGGGCACCAAGGCGGAAAGCGGTGTTCATGTACACATCCGGAGGAAAAAGCGCACTAGGTTAGCAGTGCCCGCCACAGCAGCCATAGACGCTTGTGCACGAATCGACCATCACACTTGCGTAATCGCGTTCGCATGAGCGCGGGTTTGCCCTGCTTCTGTGTGCGATACTTTGCTGAGATGATCTGACCCCTCTCCCAAGAACTTCCGAACATGGCAGGCCAACCCGTTTCCGACACCGACCGCACCCGCCTCGACAAGTGGCTGTGGGCCACCCGCTTCTTCAAGCACCGAAGTGCCGCAACCGAAGCGGTGGAAGGCGGCAAGGTGAAACTGAACGGAGCGTCGGCTAAACCGGCCCGGGCGGTGAAACCGGGCGACCGGATCGACATCACCCAGGCCGAAAGCACCGTGTCGGTGCTTGTACGCGGTATCGCCGAAAAGCGCGGCCCAGCCGAGCAGGCTCGTCTGTTGTACGAAGAGAGCGCGGAGAGCGTTGCGCGCCGTGAAACCGAGCGCGAGGCTCGCCGCCTCGCAGCGACACCCGGCGCAGGCCTGCATGGTCGCCCAACCAAACGCGACCGCAGGCAGATCGAGCGCTTTCAGCGCGAGTAGCCACGCGACCCGCACAAGGAGCAGTAAGGAGCAAGGCAGCATGGACTCCCCGTCGCCAACCGCCCGTTCGTATGTATCGGCAATGATTTTGCCGGCACGGCGGCGTTCCGCCCTGATCACCGCGGCCGTCGTCGCGGCGATCATCGTCTTGCAGTGGCTGGCCCTGCTGCAGTATCAGGCGCTGGAAGCCTCGCGTTCAGAACGCGCTTTCGCGCGCACGGTCGATCAGGCCGCGGTCTCGCTGATCCAGCAGACCGTGCTCTACCAAAACGCCGTACTCGGCCTGCGCGCGCATTATCTCGGCAGCGACAACGTCACCGTTGCCGAATTTGCGCGTTATGCACGCGCGCTCGAGATTGAACAGGCCTTGCCCGGACTGCGCGCATTTGCCTTCAACCGCGAAGTCAGCGAGGACGATCGCGAAGCGTATGTGAAATGGGTCCGCAAGACACTTTCGGAGTATGACCCTGCGTACGCAAGTTTTGACATCTACCCTGTCGAACCCGGTCATACTCACCACGTCGTCGAGACCATTCACCCGCCGCTGGGCAACCAGCGCTCCCTCGGCTACGACCTCATGAGCAGCGAAGTCCGGCGCTTCGCGATTGCGCGCGCACGCAGCCACGGCTTCGCTGCCACGCCGCCGATCCGTCTGCAGCAGGCACCCAGCGCCATTGCAGTGTTGATACTGGCGCCGGTCAGCACGCCGGGCTGGAACGGTCATTTTTCCAACCAACAGACCGTCGCTGCATCCTTCCTCGTCAACGATCTCATCAACACCGCCATTGCACCGGCGCTGCGCCGCCGCTTCCACCTGCAAATCGTCGACCTGGGCTCAGAAGAGGGTCTGGATACCATTCCCACGGTTCTGTTCGAAGACGACGCGGTCGATAACGAAACCCTGCCCTACCGGCAAATGCTGCACCGGACACACGTCTACGGCGGTCGTCGCTGGGATATCCGTTTCACCCCCCGCAACGCCGAACTCAACCTGATCCCGATGCCGGTCATCGTGCTCCTCATGATCGGTGGCGCGCTGATGACCGGCACGATCACCCATCTTGCCCAGCAGCGCATCCGCCGCGCTGCGCGCAACCAGGCCCTCGCCGACCAGGCGCTGGACTGCGTGCTCGAGATCGACGCCGGCGGCGTCGTGCGCAATGCGGATGCGTCGACCGCTCGCATCACCGGTATGCCGCCAGCGCAGTGGGAAGGCAGACCGTTGTGGAGCAGTATTGTCGAAGAGGACGCAGATGCGGTGAGGACAGGCTTTGGCAAAGTGGTCGCGGACGGCACCCCGATTGCGCTCGAGTGCCGCCTCGCGTGCCCGGATGCCGATCCGCGCTGGATCGAGATCCGCCTCGGCAACCAACTCTCAAAACGCACAATTGGAGCCGTGCTGGCGCAGGTATCGGATATCGATGCGCGCAAGCAGGCCGAGGCCGAAATCGAGCGCCTGGCGTTCTTCGACTCGCTGACCAAGTTGCCTAACCGGCGCCTGCTTGAGCAGCGCGCCGAAATGACCTTCAGCGCCGCGCGCCGCCACCGCGGACGCGCGGCGCTGCTCGTCATCGACCTCGATGGCTTCAAGCAGATCAACGACAACGCGGGACACGCCACCGGCGACACCGTTCTCGCGACCGTGGCGACCCGCCTGCAACTGGCCCTGCGTGACAGCGACACCGTGGCAAGGCTCGGCGGAGATGAGTTCGTGATCCTGCTCGGTCAGCCGGCCAACGAGGTGGACGTCCGTTCTGCTGCGGGCCGGCTGACGCGCGATCTCGCCCTGCCGCTGAACGTCGACGGCCGCAACTGGTTCGTCCGCGCCAGCATCGGCATGGCGATGTTCCCCGACCATGGCACGAGCTTTGCCGAACTGCTTAGCCGGGCAGACGCTGCAATGTACCGCAGCAAACGCAGCGGAAGCGGGCTCAACACCATGGCTGGCCCCATCCCCTGAGAACCGGACTCAGGCGCTCAGACCAGCGCCAGGGCAAGCGCAACCGGCAGAAACAGCATCGCGAAGAGATTGCCGATCAGCACCATGGACGCCACTTTCTCTGGCTCCTGATGGTAGCGCTCGGCGAAGATGTAATTCAGGACCGCAGGCGGCAGGGCGCCAAAGACCAGCAGCAGGGCCTGTTCGCGAGGAGGCAGGTCAATGAGCAGCATCACGCCCCACGCCAGCAGCATGCCGGTCACCGGCCGCACCACCGCGGCAAACACGCCAAGACCGACCGACGTGATCCGGGAATCGTTGAGCCGCACGCCAAGCGCAAACAGCATCAGCGGAATCGCGATATCGCCCAGCATCTTGATGGCCAGCATCAGCGGCGACCACACTTCAACTCCGGAAACGGCAACCACCAGGCCAGCCATGGTCGCCAGCACGGACGGCACCCGCCAGACCGTTGCAATCCGGATGTTGTGATCCAGAAGCCAGGCCCCGAACGAGAAATGCAGCAGGTTCGACACCATGAACATCACCACCGCAGGCGCCAGCGCCTCGTCGCCAAAGGCCAGCACGGCAAGCGGCAGGCCCAGGTTGCCACAGTTGTTGAACATCTGCGGCGGCACAAAGGTCCTGGGGTCGACTTTTGCAATGCGGGCCGTCACCCAGCCCAGCACGCCCGCGCCCAGCACCATGATCAGCGTAGCCCCGAGCAGCGGCATGTACTCGGAGATGTGAAACTCCTTGTTCGCCAGCGCGGCAAACACCAGCGCCGGCACGAACACGTCCATGTTGAGCTTGTTGGCGTGGGACATGTCGGGCTTCAGCCGCTTGCCGACGAAATACCCCAGCGCGGTAATCGCAAACAGGGGGAACAGGATCGAGACGATGCGTATGAGCATGATGGCTACCGAAAATGCAGCGCGACATGCACGCCGTGTACAAACGCAGAGCCGGTCACACCCGGCCCTGAAAGATCATCATTCTGCGTCAGAATGCCGCGCCCGACACGGATGAATGCCGACGCCATCGTTCAGCATGGCTGGCACCGGCATTCGCGGAGCACACTCAAAGGACGTAACGCGCGAGATCTTCCCGCTCGGCCAGAACCTCAAGCCGGGTATCGACGTAAGGCGCATCGACGACCAGCGCCGTGAGCCCGATCTTGCCGGCGTCGAAGGAAACCTCTTCGAGCAGCTTTTCCATCACGGTATAGAGCCGTCGGGCACCGATGTTCTCGGTTTTTTCGTTCACCTGATAGGCAATTTCGGCCAAGCGACGAATGCCATCAGGCCTGAATTCGAGCGTCACCCCGTCAGTCGCCAGCAAGGCTTCGTACTGTCGGGTGAGGCAGGCATCGGTGCTGGTCAGAATGCACTCGAAATCCTCGACTGACAGCGCATCCAGTTCGACCCGAATCGGGAAGCGCCCCTGTAGCTCAGGGATCAGGTCGCTCGGCCGCGACAGATGGAAGGCACCGCTGGCAATGAACAGCACATGGTCGGTCTTGACCATGCCGTACTTGGTCGAAATCGTCGTTCCTTCGACCAGGGGCAGCAAGTCGCGCTGCACACCCTGGCGCGAGACATCCGCCCCCTGCGAGTCGGAGCGCGCGGCGATCTTGTCGATCTCATCGAGAAAGACAATGCCGTTCTGCTCGACCGCCTTCACTGCAGCGGTCTTCACCTCCTCGTCATTGACCAGACGGGCGGCCTCTTCCTCGACCAGAAGCTTGAGCGCATCGACGATCTTGAGCTTGCGCTGCTTGCGCTTGCCGTTGCCCATGTTCTGGAACATGCCCTGAATCTGCTGGGTCAGTTCCTCCATGCCCGGCGGGGCGAAGATCTCGGCATGCATAGGCGACGCCGCCAGTTCGATCTCGATTTCCTTGTCATCGAGCTCGCCTTCGCGCAGCTTCTTGCGGAATTTCTGCCGCGTGGTCGAATCCTGCGTTTCGGGCTCGGCATTGAAACCGGCACCGCGTGCGGGCGGCAGCAGGGCATCGAGCACCCGGTCCTCGGCGGCGTCGAGCGCACGGTCACGCACCACCCGCATCGCTTCCTCGCGCCCATCCTTGATCGCGATTTCGACCAGATCACGGATGATCGTCTCCACATCACGCCCGACGTAGCCCACTTCGGTGAACTTGGTGGCCTCGATCTTGATGAAGGGTGCGTTGGCCAGCCGCGCCAGGCGACGGGCGATCTCGGTCTTGCCCACGCCGGTCGGGCCGATCATGAGAATGTTCTTCGGCGTGATCTCGCTGCGCAGGGGCTCGGCCACCTGGGCGCGCCGCCAGCGGTTGCGCAGTGCAATCGCCACCGACTTCTTGGCTCGATTCTGGCCGACGATGTGCTTGTCGAGTTCGGAAACGATCTCGGGTGGAGTCATCTGGGTCATGAGGGCACTCGAAAAGAGGTCAGTCCAGCACTTCGATGGTGTGGCACTGGTTGGTATAGATGCACAGGTCTCCAGCGATGGCGAGCGACTTCGCCACCACTTCCTGCGGCGTGAGTTCGGTATTCTCGATCAGGCCGCGCGCTGCGGCCTGAGCGTAGGCACCGCCGCTGCCGATGGCGACGATTCCCTGCTCGGGCTCGAGCACGTCACCATTGCCGGTGATCACCAGCGAATGGTCGCGATCGGCCACCGCGAGCATGGCTTCGAGGCGGCGCAGCATGCGATCGGTGCGCCAGTCCTTGGCGAGTTCGACGGCACTGCGCAGCAGGTTGCCCTGGTGCTTTTCCAGCTTGGCCTCAAAGCGCTCAAACAGCGTAAAGGCGTCTGCCGTACCCCCCGCGAAACCTGCCAGAATGCGCCCCTGGTAAAGGGTACGCACCTTGCGTGCCGAGGCCTTGATGACGATATTGCCGAGCGTGACCTGACCGTCGCCGCCGAGCGCGACGCGGTTTCCGCGACGCACCGAGAGAATGGTTGTGCCGTGATACTGTTCCATCATGAATCCTTGCCGGAATTGGTGTAGGGCTTGAAGCCTGGCTGGCGAACACTTGCCGCCAATGGCATTGCTCAGGGGCGCAGCGTCACCTGGGCAACCTGATCGACGCTCATGACACGCAGCAGCGCACCAACCATGGCGTTCACATTCTGCATGACCACGAGTTTACCCTGAGACTGCAAGGTGGCAAGAATGTTGAACAGGGTACCGGCGCCGACGAAATCGATGCGCTTTAGACGACTGCAATCCACCGTCACCACCTGCTTCCCGGACGCATGCGCGGCGAGCTTGCGGATGGGCTCGTTGGAAGCGCCGGTCAACTCGCCTTCGAAACGGAAAGCGTCCCCGCCGCGCTCGGCGGTGTCGAGCACCGCCGTATCTTCCGCCGCCTTCTGCTGGGACTTGAACTCCCAGGACGGCGGCGACTCCTCGAAGGTGACGGCATAATCGACCGCGAGATCCTCGAAACGCTCGTGCTCACCCGTGTATTGCAGCAACTCGAGCATCAGCAACCAGATTTCTCGATTGTCGCAGCGCCCGGGCGCCACCTGCCCCTGCAACATATTGACCAGCTGCGCGGCGTTGAGCACCGACACCCGCACCCGGTCGCTTGCCAGCTGCGCAAGAGTCTTGCTCAGCAGCCCGCAGCCGGTATCGTCGACAGCGCGCAAACGCCCGAGATCGATCCTGATCGCCCCGCTCTTGCGGCCAATCACGCAGATCTGCTGGAACTGCGGCGCGGCCTGGCCCGAGAGATTACCGGAGAGATTGATCAGCGGCGCGACATCGCCTCGCCGTGCCCCCGGCTGACAGGAGAGATCCACCCATGGCGGAGGAGAACGCTCGAAGCGGGTGGCGTAATCAAGCACGCGTGATTCGAAGCGCTCACGCTGCCCGGTGAGCCGGTACAGATCAAGCAGCATCATCCACAGGCCTTCGCCGGCCGAATTGGCGGAATCCTCGATCACGAAGTCGAGCACACGCTCGGCTTCAGCCACATTGCCATTTGCGTAGAGTACCGCCGCCTCTTCATAGATGGCGCCGATGCCCGCACCGACCTCCTGCACCTCCACCATGCCGGCGCATTGGGCCAGGGCACGATTGACGTCCCCGCCCGAAAAATCGAGCGTAGACAGCTCGGTACGCGGAGACTGTGAGCGCCGGGCGTCCGGAGTAGCCGGCGCATGCTGTTGCTCGCCGGGTGCAGAATTGGGTTTCTTGCCGAAAAAGGGAAGCGCCACGCCTGAATCAACCAGAATGATTGCGGGGATGCCAGTACTGACTGGCCTGAAAGCATATCACTTCAGCACAGGTGCTTGCGCAGCAGAATCTCACACCCGCTGCAGGCCAGTCCGGCCCTGCCTCGCGCAGGTAACGAATGCTTACCTTTTGCAAACACCTTGCCACCAATGAACCACAACCCAGTCAGGCTGCTCGGCTAGAATGCTGCAATGCAAACGAATCATACGTCCGGAGACCCGGCGTTCCCGCCCGGTTTCGTCCTGCCTGTTCGTGTCTATTACGAAGACACCGACGCGGCAGGCGTCGTTTACTACGCCAATTACCTGCGTTTCTGCGAGCGCGCGCGCACCGAGTGGCTGCGTGCGATCGGCTTTGAACAGCAGCGCATGCTCGCTGAAGACGGTCTCGCCTTCGTCGTACGTTCGGTCAGGGCCGATTACCGCTCGCCCGCCCGCCTCGACGACGCGCTTGCCGTTGTCAGCACAATAGATCAGCTTCGCCGCGCCAGCATCATCTTCGGTCAGAAAGTGATGCGTGGCGATACCCTTCTGTTCGACGCAAGCATCCAGATTGCCTGTGTCGACTGGAACCGCAACAAACCGGCGCCGATTCCGGATGCCGTCCGCACCCAACTCGAAAAACGCCAAACAGCATGACTGTCTCCCACGACCTTTCCATTCTCAGCCTGATCAGTCAGGCCAGCGTACTCGTGCAACTGGTGATGGCGCTGCTCGCCACCGTATCGCTGGTGTCCTGGTACTGGATTTTCCGCAAGTGGTTCCAGATCCGGGCTGCCCGCGCGAAAACGGCCGAGTTCGAGCGCGACTTCTGGAGCGGCGGGGACCTCAACGGCCTGTTTCAGTCGGCTTCGGCCGGTCGCCACCACAGCGGTGGCATGGAGCGCATCTTTGAATCCGGCTACCGTGAATTCACCAAGCTGCGCGCCAAGAGCCACGACCAGACGGCCACCATCGATGGCGCTCGCCGCGCGATGCGGGCCACCTACCAGCGCGAAGTCGACGACCTCGAAGCCCACCTGGCGTTTCTGGCGTCGGTCGGCTCGGTGTCACCCTACATCGGCCTGCTGGGCACCGTCTGGGGCATCATGAACGCCTTCCGCGGCCTCGCCAACGTCGGTGCCGCAACGCTCACACAGGTCGCCCCCGGCATTGCCGAAGCGCTTGTCGCCACGGCGATCGGCCTGTTTGCGGCCATCCCCGCGGTCGTGGCCTACAACCGTTTCGTCCATGACATCGACCGCGTCAGCATCCGCTTCGAGAGCTTCATGGAAGAGTTCTCGAACATTCTTCAGCGGCACCTGCGCTAAGCGGTCGGGAGGCAAGACATGCGCCAACGCCGCCTCATGAACCAGATCAACGTCGTGCCCTACATCGACGTGATGCTGGTGCTGCTCGTCATCTTCATGGTGACTGCGCCGATGGTACAGCCGGGCAATATCGACGTACCCTCGTCCGGCCCCCTCGCCGCGCCCCCGGCCGAAGCGATGGTGATCGAGATCAGCAAGGACGGTTCGCTCGCTTTGCGGGCAAGCAGCAGCGCAAGCTCGAAGAAACTGTCCAGCCTCGAGTTTCAGCGTGAGCTGAAGCAGGCCATCGCCAGCAATCCGGAACAGCCCTTTCTGGTCGCAGCAAGCAGCGAGCTCCAGTACCAGAAGGTGATCGACATTCTCGAAACCGCTCGCGAGCTGGGCGTGAAGAAGATCAGCCTGCAGACTCAATCAGGCAACCGGGGACAATGAACGAAGAACGTCACCGCCCGCAGGAGCAACCCGGGAAATTCGCATCGCTCACGCTGACCGTCCTGGTCCACGTGGGCCTGGCGCTGTTCCTGTTCTTCGGCATCAACTGGCAGAGCAAGCCGCCGGCCTCGCTCGAGGTCGAGCTCGTCTCGGCCCCGCCCAGCCGTCCCGCGCCGCAGACCGAGCCCGCGCCGCAGCCCAAACCCGAGCCCCCGAAACCTGAACCCAAGCCCGAGCCGAAACCGGAGCCAAAGCCGGTACCCAAGCCTGTGCCGACGCCCGAGCCCCCCAAGCCGGTGGTCAAGCCCGAGATTGCGACCAAGGCGCCGGAAAAGAAGCCGGAGCCCCCGAAGCCCGAACCCAAGCCCGAGCCGAAAAAGCCGGAGCCCAAGAAGCCGGAGCCGCCCAAACCCGAGCCCAAGAAACCGGAACCGCCGAAGCCGGAGCCAAAACCCGAACCCAAGAAGCCCGAGCCCAAGCCGGAGCCGAAAAAGCCCGAACCCAAGGTTGAGCCGAAGAAACCTGAGCCTCCAAAGCCGGTCGTTCCGCCGAAGGATGACTACATGGCCAAGCTGCTGGAGCAGGAAAGTGATCGCGCAAAGGTCGAAGGCATGATGCGCGGTGAGGCTGCGCGCGCTGCCTCGGCGCGCACCAAGGGCGAGATCGACGCCTACCAGAACGCGATCCGCACCAAGGTCCGCGGCAACCTCCTGAGCCCGCCCGGCCTCAGCGGCAACCCTGAGGCGGTATTCGAGGTCGACCAGCTGCCGAGCGGCGAGGTGCTGGTCATCCGGCTGAAACGTTCATCAGGCATTCCTGCGCTCGACGATGCGATCGAGCGCGCAATCCGGCGCTCCAGTCCGCTGCCTTTGCCGGCCCAACGGGAACTTTTTCAGCGTACGCTGGAACTGAAATTCCGTCCTCTGGATGAATAAGGTCACCCTATGGCTATAATCGACAACATTGTTGTGCACCACGTTATGACCAAAATCCTCGCCTCCTTCCGTCTGCTGCTCGCCGGAGCGCTTGCCTGCCTCGCACTCGGCGCGCATGCGCAGCTCTCCATCGAGATCACCGGTGCCGGCGCTTCGCGCTTCCCGGTCATCATTCCGGTGTTCGAGAACGAAAGCAGCCTGCCGCGCGGCATCTCGGACGTTGTCCGCGCCGACCTCGAACGCAGCGGGCTCTTCAGCCTTGTCGACATCGGCCCCCTCCCGCTGCCCGAGTCGCGCGTGCCCGACCTCGTCGCCATGCGCAGCCGCGGTGCCGACGCGGTGCTGAGTGCGTCCCTGCTGCCGCAATCCGACGGCCGCTACGAAGTGCGCTTCCGTCTGTTCGACACCCAGAAGCAGGTCGAACTGGGCGCGATGTCGCTGCGGATGGCGCCGGCACAGAACCGGCTTACCGGCCACCGCATCGCGGATTTCGTCTACGAGAAGCTCACCGGCCTGCCCGGCTACTTCGCCACCCGCATTGCCTACGTCGTGAAGAGCGGTGCGCGCTACGAGCTGCAGATCGCCGACGCCGACGGCATGAATGCGCAGGCTGCACTCGTGTCCCGCGAGCCCATCATCTCGCCGGCGTGGTCGCCCGACGGCCAGCGCCTGGCTTACGTTTCCTTCGAAGCCAAGAAGCCCATCATCTACATCCATACCCTGGCAACCGGCCAGCGTCAGGTGGTCGCCAACTTCAAGGGCTCCAACTCCGCGCCGACCTGGTCGCCCGATGGCGGTCAGCTCGCAGTCGTGCTGACCAAGGACGGACAGTCGCAGCTGTATGTGCTCAATGCCGACGGCTCGGGCGTGCGTCGTCTGGCCAGCTCGGCCGGCATCGATACCGAGCCGGCATGGTCGCCCGACGGACAGTGGATCTATTTCACCTCCGACCGCGGCGGCAGCCCCCAGATCTATCGCATTCCGACCAGCGGCGGCAACGCCCAGCGGGTGACCTTTGAAGGCAGCTACAACGTGACGCCGCGCCCCTCGGCCGACGGCAAGCTTCTCGCCTTCATCACCCGCAGCAACGGCAAATTTCAGGTGGCTGTGAACGACCTCGCCAGCCGCCAGACAACGATCCTCACCGATTCGGCGCGTGACGAATCTCCAAGCTTCGCGCCAAATGGCCGCATGATCCTTTACGCCACCGAAACCGGTGGCCGTGGAGTGCTTGCGGCCGTATCGTCCGATGGCCGGGTGAAGCAACGCCTTTCGGTGCAGGCCGCTGATGTGAGGGAGCCCGCATGGGGTCCCTTGCAAAGGTAACAACGCTGCTGTCCCTTGCATAATCAAATTGGAGATACATCCATGAAAAAACTGCTGTTGCCCGCTCTGCTGTCCGCCCTCCTTGCCGCCTGCTCGAGCACCGGCACCGATGCGACCGGCGCCAAGGTTGAAGATCGTACCGGCGCTGGCGCCGGTGTCGCCACCGTAACCGCACCGGGCATGTCCGGCTCCGGCATCGCTGCGCTGACCGATCCCAACAACATCCTGTCCAAGCGCAGCGTGTACTTCGACTACGACAGCTTCGTCATCAAGAGTGAAGGCAAGGCGCTGATCGAAGCGCACGCCCGCTTCCTGGTGCAGAACCCGCAGATGAAGGTGCTCCTGCAGGGCAACACCGATGAACGCGGCAGCCGTGAGTACAACCTCGCACTCGGCCAGAAGCGTGCCGACGCCGTGCGTCAGGCCCTGAGCCTGCTCGGCGCCAAGGAATCGCAGATCGAATCCGTCAGCCTGGGCGAAGAGAAGCCGCGCTGCACCGACGCGTCGGAAGCCTGCTACGCGCAGAACCGCCGTGGCGACATCCTGTACTCGGGTGAGTTCTGATGATTCGCCTCCTGCCACTGGCGGCGCTTGTCGCACTGTCTATGGCCGGGCCCGCGCAAGCGGGCTTGTTCGACGACACTGACGCGCGCCGCCAGATCACCGAGATGCGGCAGGATCTGGAAGGCCGGATCGAAACGTCCAATCGTGGGCAGCTCGAACTGGCCAACCAGAACGAGAAGCTGCGCGCTGAAGTCGCCAAGCTGCGTGGCCAGCTCGAAGTCGTGCTCAATGAAGTCGAGTCGCTCAAGCAGCGTCAACGCGATTTCTACGTCGACCTCGATGCCCGCATGCGCGCGCTCGAAACCGCGGGCGAGACCGCACCGCAAGCAGGTGGAAACGCAGCAGAAGAAGCTGCCGAATACGAAGCCGCACTGAACCTTCTCAAGGAAGGCAAGGCGCGCGAAGCCATGACCGCTTTCGAGAGTTTCGTCGTTCGCTACCCCGACAACGCCAGCACCCCCAGTGCGCACTTCTGGGCAGGCAATGCAGCCTTGCAGAACAAGGACGCAGCAGCAGCCAGCCGGCACTTCAATACTGTACTCGGCAAGTGGCCCAACGATATGGTGGCGCCTGACGCCATGCTCGGCCTTGCCAACAGCCAGCAAGCCATGGGCGATCCGAAAACGTCCCAGCGCACGCTGCAGACCCTGATTGAACGTTACCCGTCGTCTAACGCCGCGCAGGCTGCGAAGCAACGGCTGGCAAAGCGCTAAGCCATGGCAGATCAGGAAAACGTCAGTCGCAGCACGACTTTGCGGCTGTCGGAAATATTTGCTTCACTGCAGGGCGAGTCGACCCGCGTCGGCCTGCCCACTGTTTTTGTCCGCCTGACCGGTTGCCCCTTGCGCTGCACCTGGTGTGATACCGCCTATGCCTTCAAGGGTGGCGAAACCGTCAGTCTCGAATCTGTACTCGAAGACGTGGCCAGTCACGGCCTGAACTCGGTATGCGTTACCGGTGGCGAACCGCTGGCACAGAGTACCTGCCTTCCGCTGCTCACCGCACTGTGTGATGCCGGACACTCGGTATCGCTTGAGACCAGCGGCGCGCTCGACATCAGCGCCGTCGATCCTCGCGTTTCGCGCATCATGGACCTCAAGGCACCCGGCTCCGGCGAGTCGGGCAGAAACCGTTTCGAGAACATCGCGCTGCTCAACGCGCGCGACGAGATCAAGATGGTGCTGGCCGACGAAGCCGATTACGACTGGGCCAAGGCCAGAATTGCCGAGTACGACCTCGCCGCGCGCTGCACCGTCCTGCTCTCGCCGGTTGCCGGCAAGCTCGACCCGGCCAGACTGGCCGAATGGATCGTACGCGACCGCCTGCCCGTGCGCTTCCAGCTGCAACTGCACAAGGTGCTGTGGCAGGACGCCCGCGGCCGCTGAACCACGCGCTTCGTGCGCACCACCTGATTTGCCCGGAGCTCTTCCATGACTTCAACGCCCCGCGCCATCGTCCTGCTGTCTGGCGGGCTGGATTCCGCCACCTGTCTGGCCATCGCCCGCGAGCAGGGCTTTGAAACCTACGCCCTGTCCGTCGCCTACGGGCAGCGCCATGTCGCCGAACTGACCGCATCGAAACGCGTCGCCGAGGCCCTTGGCGCCAGGGAGCACCGCCTCGCCCGTGTCGAACTCGGCCAGTTCGGCGGCTCGGCCCTGACCGACCCCGGCATCGCCGTGCCCGAAGACGTCGAGGCTGACGGCATCCCGGTCACCTACGTCCCCGCCCGCAATACCGTCATGCTGTCGATCGCAATGGCCTGGGCGGAAGTGCTCGGCGCGCGCGACGTGTTTGTCGGCGTCAACGCCGTGGATTACTCCGGCTACCCGGATTGCCGTCCCGCCTTCATCGAGGCCTTTCAGACCATGGCCAACCTCGCCACCAAGGCCGGCATCGAAGGCCACGGCCTGCGCATTCATGCGCCGCTGATGACCCTGTCCAAGGCCGACATCGTTCGCCGCGGAACCGCACTGGGCGTGGATTACGGACTGACCGTGTCGTGCTATCAGGCCGCGGACGATGGTCGCGCCTGCGGCCGATGCGACGCCTGCCGCCTGCGCCGCGCCGGCTTCGAAGCAGCAGGCATTCCCGATCCCACGCCATACCAGCACCGAAGCGCCTGATTTCAAATAGAATCGCAGCTCGTTCCTGATCCGGTATCTGCACCATGGAAGAAGCACCAATCGCCGTATCGACCATCGCCCTGCTCGCCTTCGCCATTGGCATCGTGTTCGGGTTCATTGGTAACAAGACCAACTTCTGCACCCTCGGCGCCGTGTCCGACATCGTCAACATGGGCGACTGGAACCGCATGCGCATGTGGATGCTGTCGATCGCGATTGCAGTGCTCGGCACCGCTGCGCTCGGACTGGGCGGGCTGATCGACGTATCGAAGTCAATCTACACCGGCAGTCGTCTGATCTGGCTGTCGCACATCTTCGGGGGCGTCTGTTTCGGCATCGGCATGACCCTCGCGTCCGGATGCGGCAGCAAGACCCTGATCCGTATCGGCGCCGGCAACCTGAAATCCCTTGTGGTGTTCTTCTTCGTTGCCATCGGCGCCTACATGACGCTGCGCGGGCTGTTTGGCGTCTGGCGGGTGAACTTCATCGACGTGGTGGCCATAGACCTGGGGCACGCCCAGGACCTCCCCTCCTTTCTCTCAAGCGCGGGCTTCGCACCGGATGTCGCGGTCATGCTCGCTGCCGGCGTCATCGGAGGCGGCCTGCTGCTGGCCGCACTCGCCCGCCGCGAGGCATGGCGCAGTGACGTCCTGCTCGGCGGCATTGTGATCGGCGGACTGATCCTCGCCGGCTGGTATGTTTCTGCCCACGTCGGCTACGTCGCCGAGCACCCTGAAACGCTTGAAGAGGCCTTCATCGGCACCAACAGCGGCCGCGCAGAATCGCTGTCCTTTGTTGCGCCGCTCGCCTACACGCTGGAGCTGCTGATGCTGTGGAGCGACAGCAGCCGGGTGGTGACTTTCGGCATTGCCTGCGCGCTCGGCGTCATCGCCGGCTCCATGCTGTACGCGCTGAGCACCCGCAGCTTCCGGCTTGAAGGCTTTCGCACGCCGGACGATCTCATCCGCCACATCATCGGCGGCATCCTGATGGGTTTCGGCGGTGTCACGGCGATGGGATGCACCATCGGCCAGGGCATCACCGGCCTGTCCACCTTGGCCATCGGCTCTTTCCTCGCAACGGCGGCCATCATTGCCGGCGCCGCGGCGACGATGAAAGTGCAGTACTGGCTGATGATGCGCGAAGCCTGATCCGCTGCGCCCTGCCAACGCCAATACGCAGCAGCAGGGCGCAAGCCGACGGACCGGTATCGGCCCGCCCCTTGGCTTGCCTCAGGCGAGATCGGACAGCGGGTGTTCGCCCTGAAAGCGGGGCAGCAGGAGCGCAGCGATTTCTTCGGCGTCGACGTCCGCGATTGAAGCGTGCTGCCAATGGGGATTCCGGTCCTTGTCCACCAGCAAGGCACGCACACCTTCGGAGAAGTCAGGCTGCATCGTCGCCGCCAGGGAAACCTGATACTCAAGACGAAACACGTCGGCGAGCGACAGATGCAGGGCGCGCTCCCACAAGGCAAAGGACAGCACGGCCGAACTCGGTGCACCGTGGCTGAAGGTGGCTGCGGCAGCGGCGAGCCACGGCTCGGGGTCCTCTCCGAGCGCCTGAAGGCGTGCCTCGATCGGCGCCAGGCCGTCGTGTCCGATGACGGCATCGATGCGGTCGTAGTGACGGCGCAACATCGACTCCGGCATCGCCCCCCGACGACCCGACTCTTCCAGCAGCTGACTCAGCCTGCGGTGGTTCGCCGCCACATCGTCGCTCCAGCAGGTCTGACCGAAGGCGGTCAGCACCCCGGACTTGTCGCCATGTTCGAGGATGAAGTCCGCGAGACCGGCGAAACGTGCGTCGGCCGCATTGATCTGGGCACCGGTCAGGGCGAGAAACAGCCCGGTCCGCGCGGGCATGCGGCGCAGGAACCAGCTTCCACCCACATCCGGATAGAGCCCGATGCTGATTTCCGGCATCGCCATCCTGGTCTGCATGGTCGCGACCCGGTGCGAAGCGCCCGCCATCAGCCCGATCCCGCCTCCCATGACGATGCCGTGCCCCCAGCACAGCACCGGCTTGGGACACGTATGAATGCGATAGTCGAGGCGATACTCATGCTCGAAGAAGGCCGGAACGACGGCGGGCGTCTCGGGACTGCCGTTCGCGCGGGCCTCGCGGATGGCGTGGTACAGCGCACGCACGTCACCGCCAGCACAGAAGGCCTTGTCACCGGCACCATCGAGCACGATGCCGACGATCTGCGGGTCGGCCACCCAAGCATCGAACTGGGGCGCAAGGCGATCGATCATCTCGAGCGACAACGCGTTGAGGGTGCCTGGCGCATTCAGCGTGGCATGGCCGAAACGGCGGCCACAGGCAGTCGGAATCTCGCGCAGGATCACGCATTCGCTCATTTCACTACTCCGGAGTCAGGGTTGCGGCCACCCACCGGTCTTGGCCGGGTGTGGCGGAATCAGCCCGTGACTATGCCATCCGACAGCGTGCGATCCAAGCGCAGCGCGCACCAGGCGGTCATCCGGCCGGAACCCGAGCGAACACCGGACCCAGCACAGCCCCAGTGCTCAGCAGGCTTGATGGCGTTCGATGCAGCGCGCCAGGCCGCTGCGCGCAACCTTCTGAACAGCCAGCAGGAGCGCATGATCAACCCCGGCAAGACTGAACCGCGACTGCAATTCATCGCGCAAGCGCATGAACAGATGCGCCGTCGCCTCCGCATCGGCCAGGGCGCGGTGATAGCGACCGGTCGCGGGCAATTGCAGCGTGCGCACCAGGGTGCCGAGCTTGTGGTTCGGCGCATCCGGGAACAGACGCCGCGACAGCAACAGCGAACACACGAAGTCACCTTCGCGCTGACGCCCCAACTGCGCAAGCTCGGCATCCCAGAACTTGCGGTCGAAGGCCGCGTTGTGCGCAACCAGTGAATACTCACCGACAAAATCAGCCACCTCACTCATCACCTGCTCCACCCGTGGCGCAGCGCGCACCATGGCATTGGTGATGCCCGTGAGGGCCTGAATATCGTAGGGGACGCGCACACCTGCGTTCATCAGGCTCTGGTAACGATCGACGATGAGCCCGTCGCGCACGAGGACTGCGGCAATCTCGGTCGGACGGGCCCCAAGTGCGGGAGACATGCCCGTGGTCTCGAAGTCGATGACGGCATAGGTGCTCAAGGTAATCTTCCTGCTTCGGTTCATCAGTGGGGTGCATCCTGCAGGGCAGGAAGATACCCCCTTAGCGCTGACGACAAAAGGCAAGCTGGTCCGCCTCCGTCACATTCACCGTCAGTGCCATCCATGCGGCGTCATGCTGCACCGCAGATCGACGCCTGTAACGCAATTCGTTAGTGTATGCAGATATTCAAATATTAGGAGCGGACATGCGCCGACTCATCACGATTCTGATCGGAACCCTGTGCCTGCTCTCAGCGCATGTCGTGCACGCCATCGACATGCGCGCAGTCAAGGTCGGCCCCCACAGCTGGTATGTCATGGGCAAGGCCGGCATGGCCTCGGCAGTCAACGAAGGCTTCATGTCCAACGCCGGCTTTGTCATCACCCCCGACGGCGTGGTGGTGTTCGATGCCCTCGGAACGCCGGCGCTGGGTGAAAGACTGATCGCCGAAATCCGCAAGCTCACCGACAAACCGATCCGGCGCGTGGTCGTCAGCCACTATCATGCCGACCACTACTACGGCTTGCAGGCGTTCAAGGCCGTGGGCGCCGAGGTCTGGTCCCATCGCCGCGGCCTTGAAGCACTCAATTCGGATGGCGCCCAGGCACGCCTCGCCCAGCGTCGCGCCGACCTCTTTCCCTTCGTCGATGACACTACCCGCCTGATTCCTGCGGATCTCTGGCTGGACGGGGACACTGCATTCGAGATGGGCGGCCTCCACTTCCGCATCACATACGTCGGCCCGGCGCACGCTCCCGACGACGTGGTCATGGAGGTGGTCGAAGACAGGATCATGTTCGCAGGCGACATGCTGTTCCGCGGACGCGTACCTTTCGTCGGTGATGCGGACACCGCGCAGTGGTTGCGTGCACTCGACCTCCTGATCGCTGCGCGGCCTGATGCGCTGGTTCCGGGCCACGGCCCCGCTTCCACCAACCCGCAGGCCGACCTTGCGCTCACGCGCGACTACCTGCTCTACCTGCGTGAATCCATGGGCAAGGCAGTGGCGGATCTCAAATCCTTCGACGAAGCCTACGAAAACACCGACTGGCACCAGTGGGAGAAGCTGCCAGCCTTCCGCGAGGCCAACCGCGCCAACGCCTACAACGTATTCCTGCAGATGGAGAAGGGCTCGCTGCGCTGAAGCGTCACATGCGCGCACCTCGGTTTTCCGCACATCCGCGCCCGTCGAGGGCATTTTTTCACGCGTAAACTTGACTCGAAACGAACTCGCCCCTAGAATTGTTGGCTGTTCCGGGGGTCGTTAGCTCAGCTGGTAGAGCAGCGGACTTTTAATCCGTTGGTCGCGTGTTCGATCCACGCACGGCCTACCAAGTGAACCAAGGGGATAGCCGGACTGAGGTCTGGCTATTTTCTTTTCAATCCGTTGTTCGCTCCGAATGTCGGTCCATTTCTGGATCCGGCACCATCCGCAGGACACATCATTCGCGGGGGACCGAAGCCTACTCGGACCCGGCGCCTGTGCTGCTCATCGAGCAGCCGGGCACTGCATCGCGATCATGCACATCACGGTCGCCTTTCGTGCGGCGCGCACACAGAAATACCCAGCGCGCCGACCACTTCGGCCGCCAGGTGCGCCCGGGGTGCCAATGCAACACAAGACATTCGGCCCGCCAATCATCGTGCCGACTTTTGACAGTATGCCGCCTGCAGGACGACCTGCAGCGGCCAAGCACTGAACTGTAAGCTTGCCAAGGCGGTGGCGAGCGTGGCCAGCATCACCCGCAGCGCGGAGTGAGGTTAGCCGCACCCACTAGGAGCCTGAATATGGCCAAAGAAGAACTGATTGAAATGCACGGCACTGTTGACGAAGTCCTCCCTGACGCCCGCTACCGCGTCACGCTGGACAATGGTCACAAGCTCATCGCCTACTCGGGCGGCAAGCTGCGCAAGCACCACATCCGCATTATTGCCGGTGACAAGGTTTCGCTCGAAATGTCGCCCTATGACCTGAGCAAGGGTCGCATCACCTTCCGCCACATGCCCGGCCGTCAGCCGATGGCACCGGCAACGCGCTAATCCGCATGCCCTGCCGGCAACGGCAGGGCCTCAACGCACGCCCCCCCTGCGTGCGCACTCCATGCACATCTGGGTTGATGCAGACGCCTGTCCCGGCGTCGTCAAGGACATTCTGTTCCGCGCCGCCGAACGCACCGGGCAGACCCTGACGCTGGTTGCCAACCAGTACCTGCGCACACCACCGTCAGCCCACATCGCCATGGTGCAGGTGCCGTCCGGCTTCGATGAAGCCGACAAGTACATTGCGACCCACGTCCAGCCTGCCGACCTCGTCATCACCGCCGACATTCCGCTCGCCGCAGAAATCGTTGCCAAGGGCGCACGCGCACTCAGTCCGCGCGGCGAGCTCTACAGCAAGGACAACATCCGCGAGCTGCTTGACCTGCGCAACTTCATGGACACCCTGCGCAGCACCGGCGTCGACACTGGCGGCCCCGCCGCCTTCGGCCCGTCCGACCGCCAGGCTTTTGCCAACCGGCTCGACCGCATCCTCCGCGCCACACCAGGCAAGCCGGCGACACCACCGGCCTGAGTGCCGATGCGCCTGCTGCGCTGTGTCGCTGCGCCCGCCCCCACACACCCGTCCCGCGCAGAACGCCGCGCTCATCCGACTACCCGTGCAGCTGTTCGGCAATGATGTGGATGTGACCTCGTCCTGATACAGTTCGGCATTCCCCCGGCATGAGACAGAGACCCGGATGCCACCGGATACCGACAGCAACGCGCCCGCCGCGGCCGACCTGAAACCGCAGAGTATCTGGCCGCAGTTCCTCGCGCTCTTTGTGCCACTGGCGCTGATCGTCGTGATTGCCGGCGCGGCCATCGGCCTGTCCCGCCTGGATGCAGAATTCACCCGCATCCATGAAACCGAGAACCTGAACATCGGCATCGGCAGCAAGCGCCTGGAATCCTCGCTTGAGGTGCCCGTCCTTCATCTGATCGGGCTGACCAACGAGCCCGGCGTGGCAGCGATCCTGGACACACCCGAGAGCACGGACTTCAGTGCCATCGAACGCAGTTTCGTCTCTCTGATCTACCGTAATGCGGGTTACGACCAGGTGCGCTGGATCGGCCCGGACGGCGAAGAGCGTGTAAGGGTCAATGCAGAGAACGGCGGGGCCCGCATCACACCCCGCGACGAACTGCAGAGCAAGCGCGAGCGCAGCTACTTCCAGGAATCCATGCGTCTGGCCGGTGGCGACATCTACATCTCGGCCCTCGACCTCAACGTCGAACACAACGAAGTGGAGATCCCCTACAAGCCGACGCTGCGGATGGCCATCCGCCTCGCGCGCAAGAGTGGCCTCGACCAGGGAATCTTCGTCATCAACATCCAGGCGCAGCCCATGCTCGATGCCTTGCTCGAGAGCGTGGGCCGCGGACGCGACCACCTGATGCTGCTCAACAGCGAGGCGCACTGGTTGATCAGTCCCGACCGGACAGATGAGTGGGGCTTCATGTTCGGTCGCAAGCGCACCCTGGCCGACCGTTCGCCCGCCGCCTGGCAACGCATCAGCAGCGCGCTGCAAGGACAGTTCGAGAACGCGGAGGGCCTGTGGACGTGGGAAACCATTTCGGCGAACAGGAAGCAACTGGTCCCCATCCTCAGCCATGAAGCCTGGAAGCTCGTCAGCCTGGTGCCGGCCGCCCGGCTTGCGAGCCTGCGCTTTCAGACCTGGGGCGCGGTGTCGGCATCGGCCCTCTTGCTCCTGAGCCTGTTCGCATGGATGTGCCTGCGCCTGCTGAAGACCCAGCAACAGCACCGTCTGGCCGAACGCGATCTCGAGCACGCACGCTTCGAAGCCAGCAGTCAGCGGCGCTGGCGTACCCTCGCCGAATCCATGCCGCAACTGGTGTGGCGCTGCGACGCCGACGGGCTGTGCGATTACCTGAGCGCCCAGTGGCTGAAGTACACCGGGATCGAGGAGCAAAGCCAGCTTGGAAACGGCTGGCTGAACCAGATACACCCGGACGACCGCCCAGCCTTCGCCGAGGCCTGGGAGGCGTCAATGCGCACCTTGCGCCCGCTCGACATCGAGTACCGCATCCGTCGCCACGACGGCGCATACCGGTGGTTCACGACCCACGCCACCCCCATTGTCGATGACGACGGGCAGCTGAACCGCTGGTACGGCTCCAACACCGACATCGAGGACATCAAGCAGTCCGAGCACCGTGCCCGCATGGACCGCAACCGCCTGCAGACGCTCTACGACACCACGCCTGTCGCCTGGCGGGAGGAGGACTGGAGCGCCGCGCTCGCCCACCTGGACACACTCGCCGGGAACGGCGTCACCGACTTTCAGGCGCACTTCGAAGCACATCCCTCCTCGATCAGCCACCTCCTCGCGCAGACACGCATCCTGAACTTCAACCAGGCGACCATGACCCTGCTGGGTGTCGACAGGACCGCATCCCTGCGCGGTCCAAGCACCGTACTGTATGCCACTCCCGAAGCCCGGCGCGGGTTCGTCACCCTGCTCCTCGCGCTGCACCGGGGCGAGACCCTGTCCAGCCACCAGACCCAGATCACCACGCTCGCGGGCACGCCACTGGATGTGCTGGTCTCCGCATCGCAGTTCGACAGCAAGGGCACACCAGGGCGCGTATTCATCGCAACGGTCGATCTGCGCGACAGGGTGCGGCTGCGCAAGGAACTTGAGCGCTATCGCGACCACCTGGAGGACGTCGTTGCAGAGCGTACCCGTCAGCTGGCCGACGCGAACCGCTTCCTGCACACGCTGGCAGACTCGCTGCCCGGCCTGGTTGCCTACTGGAACCGCGATCTGCACTGCAGCTTTGCCAATGCGGCCTTCAAGACCTGGTTCGAACTCGACCCCGATGCCGTGCTCGGAAAGAGCATGCACGAGGTGATGGGTGAGGTCTTCTTCGACAAGCACGAGGCACAGATCAGGGCCGCGCTGAAGGGTGAAATCCAGCAGTTCGAACATGCGCTGCCCAAAGGCTCGCAGGACGAAGTCCGTTATGCGATGACCCACTACATCCCCGACCTTGCCGATGGTGCCGTGCGCGGGCTGGTGGTGCTGGTCACCGATATCACGCAGATGAAGCTGACCCAGGTCGAGCTGCAGCAACTCAATGCCGCACTGGCCGAACGGACGCGCCAGGCAGAGGATGCCAGCCACGCGAAGTCGGACTTCGTTGCCAACATGAGCCATGAAGTCCGCACGCCGATGAATGCGATCATCGGGCTCTCGCAACTGCTCGACGACACCGGACTCACCGCCCATCAGCGCAACTATCTGGACAAGATCCGAAGTGCGTCACATGGCCTGATGAACGTGCTCAACGACATCCTCGACTTCTCCAAGCTTGAGGCGAGCCGGGTCGAGATCGAGCACGAGCCCTTCCGCCTCGACGACGTGCTGGAGCGGGTATCGGATCTGTTTGCGGTACCGGCATCGGAGAAGGGCCTGGAGATGGTGTTCGACGTCGCGCCCGACGTTCCGGCGCTACTCGAAGGCGATGCGATGCGCCTGACCCAGGTCCTGAACAACCTGGTCGGAAACGCCATCAAGTTCACTGCGAGCGGCCTCATCAGGGTCCGCATCGAATGCGCGATGAACAGCGGCAGCGACCTCAAGGTGCGATTCTCGGTGCAGGACACGGGGATCGGCATGACAGCCGAGCAATGCGCACAGATCTTTGCACCCTTCACCCAGGCCGACTCGTCCACCACCCGACGCTTTGGCGGCACCGGGCTCGGTCTGTCGATCTGCAAGCGTCTGGTCGAACTCATGGGCGGAACGATCGGCGTCGACAGCGTGCAGGGCGAAGGCTCCACCTTTCACTTCACGGCCGCGCTGTCCAGATCGACACACCCTGCCGACACCCGGCATATCCATCTGCGCCGCGAACGGGTGCTGGTGGTAGACGACAGCGACAGTGTGCGCAGCGTACTGAGCGCTTACCTCTCAGAATGGGGGCTTGAACCTGACACCGCAGCCGATGCTGAAACGGCGCTGCGCAAGGTGCTGGCAGCCGGCGCGGATGGCCACCCGTTCAGGCTCGCCCTGATCGACTGGAAGATGCCTGACATGGACGGCCTCACCCTCGCGCAGGCCATCAGACAGGCCGGCAGTGACGGAAGCCTGCCGTTTGCGCCGATCATCATCATGGTGACCGCCCACGACCATCCAGCCATGCCGCAAGCCTCTGTAGCCGAATACACCGATGCGGTTCTCACCAAGCCCGTGACCGCGTCCCGGCTCTTCGACGTGCTCGCGAACGTCCAGTTGCACGGCTTCTTCACCCCCCGCCCCGTGCCGGATGCGCTGCCAGGCAGCAGCCTGTTCGAGCAGGCGGGTCCGATTCACGGCGCACGGATTCTGGTGGCGGAAGACAATCTCACCAACCAGGAGGTTGCCGAGGCGGTTCTGTCCAAGATGGGCGTCCAGGTCACGCTCGCGCACAACGGACGCGAAGCCATCGAAAAAGCGCGCAGCGCGCACTTCGACGCCATCCTGATGGACATCCAGATGCCCGAAATGGACGGCCTTGAAGCCACCCGGCAGATCCGCGCAAGCGACTGGGGCCGCACGCTGCCCATCATCGCCATGACTGCCGCAGCCTTTGACCACGACCGCAAGGCGAGCGAACAGGCAGGCATGAACGCACACATCAGCAAACCGATCGACACGCTCGTGTTGCTCAAGGTCCTGCTGCAGTGGATCCCCGCCCGCACGCCATCCATCGCAGAGAATGCCGAAGCTGCGCAAACGCCCGCAGCCACGGCCGTGCCGCCAATGCAGATCGCGGGCCTGGACTTCAGGGCCGCGCTGAACCGGCTGGCCCAGGACAAGGCACTGCTCATGCGCCTGATCCGGGGGTTTTCACGCGACTTTGCGGACTGGCCGCAGCGTCTTCGCACGGCGCTCGCCGACAATGACCTTCAAGCGGCCGTGCGTCTTGCGCATATGCTCAAGGGTGCCGCCGGCAACGTCGGTGCCACCCAACTCCAGACGGCCGCCGGGGAACTTGAGCTGGGGCTGGCGCATGGCGACACCGGCGCGGCGGACCGGACGACAGGCATGCTGACGACACTGCTGGCCACCATCGATGATGCACTTCCGGTACAGCGCGCCCCGCAACAGGCGCCCCACTCCAGCCCGGGAAAGGCGCTTTCCGATCTCGATCAGATCGACGACCTGCTCAAGCGCAGCAGACTGGTGCCCGAACCCCTGCTGAAAACGCTCGCATCGCACCTCGATCACGACGCACACCACGCCCTGCTGTCCGAACTGTTGCGGCAGATCGACAGCTTCGATATCGCCGCCGCCCTCGTCACAACCGGAGAACTCCGGCGCCGCTTGCTCGGATGAACGGAGCATCCGGCGCTCCCGCGCATGCGAGTATCGGGCCGGCGCATGTTTTTCATGTCTCCCCACTCGATCAGCATGACGCTGAGGCAGGGCTGAAGTAACATGCAGGCTGATGACTTTCATGCATGCGGAATCCGTTTTCCGTGTCGCTGGGTAAAGCGGGACCGGGCCAAACACAATGGGCGAAACCTCGTCGAGCATCCCCCTCGCAGCGAAGGCAGCTGCTGATACACCGAGCGCGCGCAAAGCCTTGCGCCCGCTCGTACTGCTGGTCGATGACGAAAGCAGCAACCTGCACCTTCTCATCGAAGCCTTGCGCTCCGACTACGAGGTTGCCGTTGCCAACAGCGGGCAGGCTGCGCTGCAGTTCCTCGGGTCGGGCGAGAAGCCCTCCATCATTCTGCTCGATATCATGATGCCGGAGATGGACGGCTACGAAGTCTGCCACCGCATCAAGAGCAACCCGGACACCCGCAGCATCCCGGTCATCTTCATTACGGCGCTGACCGACGTCGCCTCCGAAGAGCACGGCTTCGAACTCGGTGCCGTTGACTACATCCACAAGCCGCTGAAAGTCGCGCTGGTGCGCGCCCGGGTTCGCACCCACATGACCATTCGGGGCATGCTGGATCAGCTGTTCAACACCAATACCGAACTGAACGAGAAGATCACGGGTCTGGATCGCACCAACCGCGCGCTGGACCAGACGGCATCCGAACAGCAGTTCGCGCGCAGCCGTCAGGAACTGTTTGCCCGCATCTTTGCGAGTACGGCCGAGGGCATCATCGTGGCGAACGCCGAGGGCCAGGTCGAGGCCGTCAATCGGGCGTTCGTCCGCATCACGGGCTACACGTCCGAAGAGGCCATAAACCAGAACCATTACTTCCTGAAATCCGGCCTTCATGCCGCCGATTTCTATCGGGAGATCTCGAAGCGGCTGCATGACAGTGGCCATTGGAGCGGCGAGATGCTCAACCGCCGCAAGGGCGGCGAGATCTACCCCGAGCTGCGCACCATCAGTGCCGTCTACGATGACGAAGGGCGCATCTCTCACTTCGTGTCGGTGTTCAGTGATATATCCGGCATCAAGCAGACACAGGAGCGGATCGACTTTCTCACCTGGCACGATTCGCTTACGCAACTGCCGAACCGCATGCTGTACCTTGATCGTCTCGACATCGCCCTGCGGTCGTGCCGCAGCAGCACGACACATACGGCAGCAATGGTGCTCGATATCGACGGGTTCAAGGCAATCAATGATGCGCAGGGTCTGCAGACCGGCGACAGCGTCTTGTGCGAAGTCGGCAGACGCATCGCCACCGTGCTGCGTTCCGACGACACCGTTGCACGCCTGGCGGCAGACGAGTTTGCCATTCTGCTTTTCCCGCGGCAGCAGTCACTGGCCGATGTCACCAGCCACGCGTTGCTGATCGCTGAAGCGATTCGCAGCGCGCTCGCGCACGCACTGGAATGCGGGGGCCAGACCTTCCTTCTCACCTGCAGCATCGGCATCCATGTCTTTCCGGCCAATACGGACGAGACCCCGCTTCAGGTGCTGCAAAGCGCGGATACCGCCCGCCACAGGGCCATGCTGGACGGCGGGAACAGGGTGGTGTTCTTTGAAGAGTCCATGGCCCGACACGCACGACAGCACTTCGAACTTGCTCAGGCCTTGCAGACAGCGATCGAACAGAATCAGCTCAGCCTCTATCTGCAGCCCCAGGTCAATGGCAGTGGTGTCGTGGTTGGCGCTGAGGCGCTGGTCCGCTGGGAACACCCGCTGCGCGGCCTGATCCTCCCGGCCGAGTTCATTCCGGTCGCGGAAGAATCCCGTCTCATCGTCGCACTCGATCGCTGGATGCTTCGCCGCACCTGCGAACTCATCGGCGAGATGCAGCGCAATGCATGCCCCCTGCGCATTTCGGTCAATATCAGCCCGCGCCACTTCATCGAGGCCGACTTCGTGGACGATATCCGGCGTCTTCTCGAGAGCAGCGCCATCAATCCAAGCCTGCTGATGCTGGAAGTGACCGAGACCCTGATGATCCGCAACATGGACGACGTCGTGGCAAAGATGAAGGCCATCAGCGCCATGGGTGTGTGCTTTTCGATCGATGACTTCGGCACCGGATACTCGAGTCTGGCCTATCTCAAGCGTCTTCCGATTCACGAGCTCAAGATCGACCAGAGCTTCATCAGGGACGCTCCCGCAGACGCCAACGACGCGCTGCTTGTCGAAATGATCCAGTCGATCGCCACAATTCTGAATATCGAGACCGTGGCCGAAGGCGTCGAAACCAGGGAGCACAGCGAGTTCCTCACACGCTTCCCCGGACTGATCCAGCAAGGCTATCTGCACGGACGCCCGCAGCCCGGGACCGCCTGGGTGCAAAGCCGCGTGGAACAATCCCGCACGTCCAGCCACGCCGGGCACTGACCCCCTCTGCCCTGCCTGCGCGCCGGGAGAGCCGGTAGAGACGGTAGAGCCGGGCAGGCAGCGATACCTCGCCTTCAGCGCTCCAGGCTGTGCAGGGCGGGGCCAATGCGAAAGCGATTGACGATACCCGCCATCTGATCCGAGATCTCCCGGATCGTGTCCGCGGCGGCCCGGTTCTGATCCGCGGCCGCACTCGCTCTTCGCATCAGGTCTTCAATGGTGTCGACACGATCGACGATATCCCTGCTCGACGCCTGGCCGACTGCGACCTGCTCCCCGATTTGACCGACAACACCGATCACCTCTCGCGCCGATCCCTCGATATCGGTCATGGCCCTGCCCGCCGAAGCGGTGAGATCGATGTTGTGCTTGATACCGGCAACCACACGGCGCATCAACTCGGCCGACGCGTTCGAGGTGGCGTCGATGCCCTTCACCTGCTCGGCAATGGAGAGCGTCGCACTGGACACCCGCTCGGCGAGTTTTCTCACCTCTCCTGCCACGACCGCGAACCCTCGCCCGGACTCTCCGGCACGTGCGGCCTCGATCGCCGCATTCAGGGCCAGCAGGTTCGTCTGATCGGCAATCTCCCTGATCTCCTTGACCTGCAGCGCAATCTGCCCCCCCGCTGTGGCAAGCGCGAACACCCGCTCCGATGCCGACTCCACGCTCACTGCGAGCTCATGAATGCGCGCGGCCGCCTCACGGATGAGTTCGCCATTCGCCGTTGCCTGCTGCCCGGAGATCTCCGTCAGGCCGCCCGCGTGCAAGGTATCGTCGTTAATGCGCTCAATCTGGCGCTGCACCTCCCTGACTGCGAACTGGATATCGCCTGCGGATGCATTGCCATTCTCCGCAATGCTCGTCATGTCCGCAGCAGAAACGTGCATATCCACCGAGGCTGCTTCATTCTTGCGGATCACCTGCGCCATCTCCGCCAGGCTGCCATGCACCGCTTCGATCAGGGCATTGAACGCACGGATTGACTGCCCGATCTCATCCTCGCGCACGATCGGCACGCGGCAGGTGAAATCGAGATCGGCGGCAACCGCCGCCATGGCGCGCTTCATCTCCGCCAGGGGCTTCGAGATCTGCCGATAGAGTCTCGATCCGAGCACCCCGAGGACCACGAACGTGCCAAGCAGCGCCCCGGCCAAGATCAGAGTGGACTGCTGCCGGGCAGCTTCGATCTCGCTCAGCAGACTGTCCTTGGTGCGCCGCTTCTCCACCAGCAGGGTTTCGAGGATCTGCTCCAGTTCCTGCAGATAGGGGTCGGCGGACCCGGAGAGCACCGCATCGGCAAGATCCTGCTGCCCGCCCCGACGCAGACTGGATACATCATCCAGTGCCGCGAGATAGGCATTCAGACTGTCCTGCACGTGGCGCATAAGGCCTTGCTCGACCTCCCCGTCCGCCATCGTCATCTGCTCACCCACGGCTTCCTGCAACGCATGCTTTTGCACAACCAGGGGGTCTGCCCCCTGACGGGCAAGGCTGTCGTCCGGAGCATGAACGAGATTGATCACCGTGATCTGCAGGGTCTTGAGCGCGGATTTGAGTTCGCCTGCAGCGAGAAAGCCCGGAATCGCACGGTCGGTAAGGGTTCGCATCGACACTGCGTTGCGCTCGAACTGCAGGAAGGCGACCACGCCCAGACCAGACAGCGCGATCGCGGCGATCAGAAGCAAGAGTCCAAGGTTACGGCGAATACTCATTTTCAGGAAGCACGGAAGGCGGGAGTTGTTACACACATTAGTGGCATTCAATGACACTCTTGTTACTGACTTGTTACATCCCTGCTCGCAACTTCCGCCTCCTTTCGCAATGCCATTAGCATGTTTCTGCACACCCAGGCCGAGATCCGGCGGAGGATGAAGCATCAGCGTCGGGGTTCTGCGCTACACTCGTTCACGCATATCACTAAGGGCGGAGTCACTCGGATGCACCGGCTTCACTGCTGCCTGCGGCAACTCGCACTGATGCTGACCATGCTTGTCACCCGAGAGGGCATGGCAGCTGAGGTGTTGCGGGTGCTCGCCTGGCCGGGCTATGCCGACCCCGACGTCGTGAAAGTCTTCGAGCAACGCACCGGCAGCCGGGTCGAGGTGACCGTCATCGACTCCGACGAATCCCTGTGGCGACGGGCAAACGGGAACGGCCCGACGTCTTTCGACGTCTTTGCAGTCAATACCGCCGAGTTGCAGCGCTATATCCGCCAGGGCCTCGTCCTGCCGATCGACACCGCCGCCATCTCCAATCGCTCACGCCAGCTGCCCCGCTTTCGCGATCTCGACAACATTCCGGGCATCGTCCATGACGGCAAGGCGTATGCCATTCCCTATACCTATGCCGAAATGGGGCTGATCTACGACCGCAAGCAGTTCGAAACGGCGCCGGACTCGATAAATGTCCTGTGGGACCCGCGCTACCGCGGGAGGATCCTCGTCTATGACGGGGGCGCTCACAACTTCGCCCTTGCCGCACAGTCATTGGGACTGCCGTCGCTCTTTCAGCTCCGCGACCAGGACTGGCCTGCTGCCGTCGAGCGCCTGATCGCGCTGCGCCGGAACACACTGAGTTTCTATACGCAGCCGCAAGAGTCGGCGGACATGTTCATCCGCCTGAAAGCAGCCCTGCTGTTTGCGAACTTCGGATCGCAACAGCTTCAGCTGTTGCGCGCGACAGATGCGGACGTCGGCTATGCAATCCCGCGTGAGGGTGCCCTCGCATGGCTCGACTGCTGGGCAGTTCACCGCGACAGCAGAAACAGGGCGCTCGCCGAAGCATGGATCAACTATCTGCTCGAGGATGGGCCGGGCGCCGTACTCAACAATCGTCAGGGGCTGGCAAGCACGACCAGGCCCGCCAGCAGTTCGGGCAATGAGGATAGGCTGATCTGGCTCGAGCCCGTCGAGAGCGCGGAGCAGCGCAATCTGCTGTGGGGGCGGATCATGTCGGGCGACCGGGCATCGAGGGTGCTGGCGCCATGAGGTTCGGCATCGCTGCGCGCCTCGCCCTGCTGCTGGCGCTGGTCGGCATGCTGGCGGCCGGGCTGACTGGCTTCTATGCATACACTGCCAGTCGGGACCTCCTGATCCAGTCGGCCAAGGACGAGCTTCTGACCTCGACGCAGGTACTCGCAAGCAGAATCGTCGTCGCCCGTCAGGAGGTCTCGCACAACCTTCAGATTCTGAGTGCGCATCCTTCGGCCCTTCGCGCGCTGGACCCCAGCGACACCGCGTCTGCCGATCAGATGGCAACCCTGTTCGAACTCCTGATGAAGGCCAATCCGGACTACTTCCAGATTCGCCTGATTTCTGATGCAGATTTCGGCATGGAACGCGTCCGCATCGACCGCAGTGGCGACAGCCTGCTGCGCATCAACGGTGACGACCTGCAGGAAAAAGGCCATTACGCATACGTCTTCGAAACGCTGAAATCACGCCCGGGCGAGACCTACCTCTCGCGCTTCGTCATCAATCACGAGCGTGGCTCACACGCAGGTCAGGAGGAGCCCACTGCCCAGCTTGCAATGCCGGTTGTGGATGCCAACGAGGCCGCACTCGGGGTGATCGTGATCAATGTCGATCTGAACGGCGTCTTTGCACAGCTTGCTGCCGGACTGCCCCCGGAGTTTCAGCTCTTTCTCGCCAACGGTCAGGGCGACTTCCTCATCCACCCCGACCACAGCCAGACCTTCGGCTTCGACAGGGGGAGGCGCATCCTCGTACAGGACACGTTTGCGCCCACAGCCGACCTCATTGCAGGCAAATCCGATCAAGTACTTGTCGAAGCCACCCAGGGCAGCTATGCCAACTACCCGATGGTTGCCGCCTTCATGCAACAGGGCATCTCCATCCGCTCGGACGAGCGCAATCTCATCCTGGGCCTGGCGCAGCCGCTGACCTCGGTCCTGCACAAGGCAGATGCGCTGGGCGTCGTCATCCTGCAGATCGTGCTGGGACTTTGCCTGGTCTGTGCGCTGCTTGCAGTCCTTGTGGCGCGTGCCGTCACCCGCCCGATCAATCTGATGAGCGCAGCGGTTCAAGGCTTTTCCGACGAGCGGCAGGCACACGGGCTCCCGCTGCAGCGGGAGGACGAAATCGGCGTGCTCGCCCGCAGTTTCCAGCAGCTGCGCGACCAGATCCGCCAGCAGCTGTCGGAGTTGAACCAGAGCAGACAGGATCTTGAGCATCTTGCGCAGCACGATCCGCTGACCGGTCTTCCCAACCGGGCGCTGTTCGCCGACCGCATGGCGCTTGCCCTTGCCGCCGTCCGTCGCGATCAGACCCGGCTGGCATTGATGTTCATCGATCTCGACGACTTCAAGCCGGTGAACGACGCATATGGACACGCCGTCGGCGATCAGTTGCTGAAAGAGATCGGCGCGCGCCTGCGCAAGGCCGTCCGCGAGTCCGACACCGCTGCCCGCATCGGTGGAGACGAATTCGTCGTCCTGTTGCGGAATGTTCAGAGCGCCGACGATGTCATGGCCGTCGGAGAGAAGATCCGCATCGCCGTCGGCGCGCCGTTCATCATCAACCACGCCTCGATCAGCATCTCTGCCAGCATCGGCATCGCGCTCTGCCCAGAGAGCGGACAGGACCTGATCGAACTGTCGAAAAATGCGGACGACGCCATGTACAGCGCAAAGAAGCAGGGGCGCAATACGGTGGTCATCCACACCGCAGCGGATCCGGCATGAGCGCCCCGGCGCGCCGCATTCCTCGATACCGGCAGCCGGGGATTACCCACACTGTCATAGTGTGATATTTTCCCGTTCCACGCCCTAGCACCTTCGCTATAGTGTGCCGCGTCTGCCGTCAGTTGGTCCGCCACTTTTCGAGCGCCCATTCCACAAGCGCCCCAAAGGCCCCCAATGATCCTAGAGCTCGTCAAAACGGCGGCCCTCCTGCTCTCACTCTGCCTGCTACAAGGCATCAACACCCGCCTGCTCAGGCACCATCCGCACGCTGCGCGCTGCGCGCTTCAGTGCAGGAATCATCTATGGCGGAGTCTGCGTGATCGGCATGATGACACCCATCTTTTTCAGCCCGGGGGTGATCGTCGACGGCCGCTCCGCAGTGCTCGCAATGGCGGGATTCTTCGGGGGTCCCCTGGTGGGCTCCGTAGCCGTGCTGATTGCCGCAGTCTATCGCACCCTTCTGGGCGGTACGGGTGCGCTGACCGGCGTCAGCATCATCTGCAGTTCAATGCTGCTCGGGCTGGCCTATCGTGCTGCGGTGAGCAAGGGATGGGCATCCCGCAGCCCTGCGCAGTTCCTGATCTTCGGCGTGATCGTGCACCTCGTCGCCCTGCTCCTGTTCACCGGACTGCCGAACGAGCAGAGAAGCGCCTTCTTCGAGGCGCTTGCGCTGCCCTACCTGCTGGTGCTGGCACCCGCCACGGCGTTGCTGGGGATGCTGCTTCAGGACCTGGAGAATCGCACCCAAACCGAACAGGCTCTTGCCGGAAGCGAGGCAAGGCTGCGCGCAGTCACGCACGCCATGCCGGACCTCGTGCTGGTACTGGATGAAGACGGTCGCTACGTCGAGGTCATCTCGCAGAATGAGAGTCTGCTCGCTGCCGAGACCAATGGGCTGATCGGGAAGTGCATGCATGACGTGCTGCCGGCGCAGGAAGCCGACCGCTTTCTCAAGCTCATCCTCTGCACCCTGGATGAGGACCGCCCGCAAAGTATCGAGTACGACCTGCAGACACTTGCCGGACCACGTACCTTCGAAGGGCGCTGTCAGCCTCTCGACACCCTGCTGGACAATCGACGCGCGGTTCTCTTCCTTGCCCGGGACATTTCGGAGCGTGTCGCCGCCGAGCAGGAGCGACGCATCGCGGCCATCGCCTTCGAGTCGCAACAGGGCATGATCATTACCGACGCCGATACGGTCATGCTGCGCGTCAACAATGCATTCACCGACATCACCGGTTACAGCGAAGCCGAAGTGATCGGCAAGAAAACCCGCATGCTGGGCTCCGGCCGTCACAGCCTGGCCTTCTACCAGGCCATGTGGGACGACCTGCTGGGCACGGGCACATGGCAGGGCGAGGTCTGGAACCGGCGCAAGAATGGCGAGACCTACCCGCAGACTCTGTCGATCAATGCCGTACGCAACGAACACGGCCGGGTAACGCACTACGTCGCCGCACTGACCGACATCTCTCTGCGCAAATCCACCGAGGAAGAGATCCGCACCCTTGCCTTCTTCGACCATCTCACGCAGTTGCCCAACCGCAGGCTGCTGATGGACAGACTCGGACAGGCCCTTGCCCTGAGCGCCCGCTCTTCGCGCTATGGCGCCCTGATGTTCATCGATCTCGATGACTTCCGGAACATCAACGACCTGCTCGGACACCACAACGGTGACGTTCTGCTGCAACAGGCCGCGAAACGGCTGTGCGCCGTGACCGGCGAAGCCAATACGGTGGCGCGGTTCGGGGGCGACGAGTTCGTCGTTCTGGTGGAGGAGATCGACGGCGATGAGGATGCGGCGTACCAGGCCGCGGAGAGCATCGGCATGCGTGCACTGGCCGCGCTCAAGACGCCCTATGCGCTCGAGGGACACACGCAGCAAGGCAGCGCGAGCGTTGGCATCACCTTGTTCCGGGATCATGAGCGTTCGATCGACGAACTGATGAAACAGGCCGACCTTTCCATGAACGAAGCAAAGCACCGCGGCAAGAACAGGCTCTGCTTCTACGATCCGGTAATGCAGGAGACCGTCACCGCCCGCCTGCGTCTCGAGGAGGAGATTCGGCTCGGCACTGCGGCGGGCGAGTTTGTGGTGCTGTACCAGCCGCAGTTCGGCGGGGACGGAGCAATGCTCGGCGTGGAGGCGCTGGTTCGCTGGCAGCACCCGCAGCGCGGCTTCATTTCACCTGACCAGTTCATCAACGTCGCCGAGCGCGCCGGCCTGATGCCGGCGCTCGGTCTCCATGTCCTGAAGAGCGCCTGCAATCAGTTGGCCAAATGGGCCCGCGACCCCGCCACCGCCGGCCTGAGCATTGCGGTGAACGTCAGCGCGCAGCAACTCTACAGCGACGCGTTTGTCGAACAGGTGCTCGACAGCCTGACCCGCAGCGGCGCACCGGCCGACCGCCTGACCCTGGAGCTGACGGAATCCCTGCTCCTCGATGACATGGAGGAAGCGATCGAACGCATGGGTCAGCTTCGGACCCGAGGCATCCGCTTCTCGATCGACGACTTCGGCACCGGGTATTCCTCGCTGTCCTATCTGCAGCGCCTGCCGCTCGACCAGCTGAAGATCGACCGCTCATTCGTGCATAACCTGCCCGGAAGCGCCAACGGCCTGGCGATCGTGAAGGCGGTCATCGCGCTCGCCCGTGCGCTGGACCTGAAGGTCATTGCCGAAGGCGTGGAGTGTGCGCCGCAAAGAGACATCCTGGACGCAAATGGCTGTCATCGCTTCCAGGGCTTTCTGTTCGCACGCCCGATGAAGGTCGAGGCGGTCGAAGCACTCCTGCATGATGCCCGGCGCACAGCCCGCGACACAGCCGAGGTCACCGGCACATAAAAAAGGGCGCCCCGAATACGGACGCCCTGATGCTTTCCCGAGCGGCGGGATTACTGCACGCGCACCTCGACGCGACGGGCCTCGTCTGCATCGCTACCACCCAGCGCAACCGCGGGGCGACGCATCAGCACGCGCTCGGCCGGCACACCAGCCGTCAGCAGCGCCTCGCGCACGCCGAGGGCACGATTCTTTGCCACTTCGGCGTTCACATCGGCAGAACCGGTTTCATCGTGAAAGCCCGACAGCAGCACCTGTGCATCGGCACGCGCCTCGAGTTCAGCCAGCACGGGGGCCAGGGCCTCCAAGGCATCGGCAGGCAGGTCGGTTGCGCCTGACTCGAAATAGACCTTGAGCATGGGCTCGCCGACTTCCTCGACCTCGGCATAGATCACTTCCATCCCGCCCTCAAGCGCCTCGACAGTCGTCGGCGCAGCCCCGCTGCGGCTCATCGAATGCACGCCAAGGCCGATCACAAAGGCGATCACCAGCGCGATGATGCCGAAAAGCACCCCCATGACAACGTTCAGCTCACCGTCTTCCTGATCAAACATGCTTTACTCCCGCTCAAGTCATTGTGTTGTTTGGCAATCCGCGCAAGTCTAACCGATACGGGTGACGTTGCGATTTGATTTGCGCACTGCAACAGTCGAAGAATGCACAGTCCGAAATAATGATTTGTGAGAATATTTACCCGACACACATGAGGCAGACAGCTTCATGCGGGTTTGCATTTCATTCACTACAAGGAGATTGGCATGGGTTTGTTCAGCTTTATCAAGGATGCAGGGGAAAAGCTCTTCGGTACCGGCGAGGCCAAGGCCGCCCAGGAAGCCGCAGCCGCAGCCCCCAGTCCTGAAGCCAACGCGCTTGCCAACACCAAGGCAGCCGAGGCCATCAGCCACTACATCGACACGCTCAAGCTGCTCACGCCCGAGATTGCCATCAGCTTCGATGGCGCGACCGCCACGGTGACAGTCAGCGGCACCACGCCGGACCAGGCAAGCAAGGAGCGCATCCTGCTGGCCGCAGGCAACGTTTCGGGCGTCGCCGAAGTCGAAGACAAGCTCACCGTGCTCAATCCCGAGCCCGAGGGCCGCTTCCATACGGTGGTGCGCGGTGACACCCTGTCCGGCATCGCCAAGACCTACTACGGCAATGCAAACAAGTACATGGTGATCTTCGAGGCCAACAAGCCGATGCTCGGCCACCCCGACAAGATCTACCCGGGTCAGATGCTGCGCATTCCGCCGCAGGCCTGAGCATTTCCACGGCCCGACGGCGCCACTCAGCAACCGTCGGGCCGCACACCGAAGCCCGCGCCCTCCCCTGCCGGGCTTGAATTGCTGCACCGCGGGCGCTACTGTCGACGACCGCCAATTTCTGCGCCCGCCTTCTGCGGAGCGAATACGACATGCCCCGCATTCAGATCGACCTCCCGGACACGCTGCCCTTTTCCTGCGAGATTCAGCTCTACCTGAGTCACATGAATTACGGCGGTCACCTCGACAACGCCCTGCTGCTCACCGTCGTCAGCGAAGCGAGGGTGCGTTACCTGAAGTCGATGGGCTACACCGAACTGAGCGTCGAAGGGCTGGGCATCATCGTTGCCGACGCGGCGCTGCAGTACAAATCCGAAGCATTCCATGGGGAAACGATGGTGGTGTCCATGGGCGCGGCCGATTTCAGCAAGTACGGCTGTGATCTGCAATGGCGCATGACCGACCTCGCCTCGGGGCGGGAGATTGCGCGTGGCAAGACCGGCATCGTGTTCTTCGACTACACAGCACGCAAGATTTCCCCCGTACCTGACGGCTTCCGCCGCCGCTTCCCGTCGGACCAGACCTGACATGATGAAGGCTGAAGCGCTCGTCGCCGTCATTGGTGGCGGGCCGGCCGGACTGATGGCGGCCGAGGTGCTCGCCTCGCACGGCATCGCCGTCACCGTCTTCGATGCGATGCCGTCGGTGGGACGCAAGTTTCTGCTGGCCGGACGCGGCGGCCTCAACCTCACACACAGCGAAGACAGCACCCACTTTCTGTCACGATACGGCGTGCGTTCGGCCGAACTGGCACCGATGATCGATGCCTTTGGCCCGAGCGCGCTTCGCGACTGGGCCGCCGCACTCGGCGTCGACACCTTCGTCGGCAGTTCGGGGCGGGTGTTTCCCACAGAAATGAAGGCAGCCCCCCTGCTACGGGCCTGGCTGGCGAGACTGCGCACGAACGGAGTGAAGTTTGCCGTACGGCATCGCTGGCTCGGCTGGGGGCCGTCCCCGGACGCTTCAGCGCAGGTTTTGCGCTTCGCCACACCGGACGGCGAGCGCAGCGTGTCAGCCAGCGCGGTCGTGCTCGCACTTGGGGGCGGAAGCTGGGCGAAGCTGGGCTCGGACGGCGCCTGGGTGGACACCCTGCGCACTCAAGGCATCGGCGTCGCCGACCTGCGCCCCGCCAACTGCGGATTCGATGTCTCCTGCTGCGACGGACACACCCCGGGCTGGAGCGCGCACTTCCTCGAACGCTTCGGCGGAGCGCCGGTGAAGTCGCTCGCGGCGCAGTGCACCGACCCGCAGGGGCGGACCCACACCCACAGTGGCGAGTGCATGATCAGTGCAAGCGGCATCGAAGGCGGGCTGATCTACGCCTTGTCGGCGCCACTGCGCGACACGCTTGCCGCACAGGGCGAGGCCACGCTGTACCTCGACCTCGCCCCCGGCCGCAGCCTGGCACGGCTGAGCGCCGATCTGTCCCGCCCGCGCGGCAGCCGCTCGCTGGCCAGCCATCTGCAAGGACAGGCGGGGATTAAGGGCGTCAAGGCCGGCCTGCTGCGCGAATGCCTGCCCGCCGCAGCCTTCGCCGACCCGGCCCGGCTTGCCGCCGGCATCAAGGCCCTGCCGCTGCGCCTCAGGGCAACCCGCCCCATCGATGAAGCCATCAGTACCGCGGGCGGCGTCCGCTTCGAGGACACGACCCCCGGTCTGATGCTGAAAGTCATGCCCGGCGTGTTCTGCGCCGGCGAAATGCTCGACTGGGAGGCGCCCACCGGTGGTTATCTGCTGACGGCCTGCTTCGCCAGCGGCCGGACTGCCGGCCAGGGCGTCGTCGACTGGCTCGTCGCCTGCAAGCAATGAGGAAGGACGTGCACTGCGGGCATCATGTGTTGCGCCACCACGCAGTGAACACCCCGGCCTTTGCAGGCGCCAGCCACACCATCCGCAATGTCAGGCGTGATTTCCACGAGTGGCACCTTGGCCGGCCACGCTATCTCCTGTGGGCGCTCGATGTGGATACGGCGCCGGTGCGCCGGCGTGTGCTCGCCGCTCAGCACCACCTGAGCGGGCTTCTCCTTGACGACTACGCCCGTCAGCCGCACATCACGCTGAGCCTGTGCGGTTTCCCCAGCAACGCCCCCCGCCACTCGGACGACTTTGGCGCCGAAGCCCTGCACAGGCAAATCGCAGGGTTGCAATGCTTACGTCCCCGCCCTTTCGAGATCCGGATCGGGCCATTGAGCAGTTTCACCTCCGCGCCCTACCTTGAAGTCGACGACGCAGGCGCACACATTGCCCGCCTGCGCACCGGCCTCGCAGGCGACGAGTTCGATCACCCTGCCGGCAGCTACACCCCGCACGTAACGGTGGGCCTTTACGCTGGCGCCTGGCCCACCACGGATGTTCATGAACGGCTCTGCCGCTTCGCCGCAGGCGCGCAGCTCGACCTGCGCATCGAGCGCATCAGCCTGTTCGCATACCGGTCGGCAGATATCGGTGGCGCACTGACGCGCGTCGCCGACTATGACTTCGAGCATGGCGCAATGCAGTGGCACGAGGCATCACCGTTTCAGGCCCAGGCAGCGCAGCAGGCCAGGCCTGCCTAGTCCAATGCGGGCTGGCGCACGAATGTGTTCAGACGCACATCCACCGTGACCGAGAGCGCCGTCAGTGCGGCAGCCTTTGCACGCCCTTCGGCGCTCGCGCGATACAGGTGCGGCGTCATCGCCAGCAGGTCGCCGATCTGTTCGCTACCCGAGAGATCCAGCCGGTAGCGGACGGTCTCGGCGGTCTGCCTGGCAAAGCCTTCAGGCGTCGGCATTTCGCCCGAGCGCTCGGGCTTGAGCGTCGGATAGATGATCTCGCGCAACTCCCGCAGATGGTCCGGCCCCGAATCGACCTGCAGCAGCACGCCCGACGGCTTGAGCACACGCGCGAACTCCGGGTAGACCGGAAAACCGAACATGCACAGCACCCGGTCCAGCGTGCCAGAGAACACCGGAAGGTTGGCATTGCTGCCCACCACCCAGTTGGGCCGCTTGTCCTGCTTTGCGGCCGACAGCACCGCCCACTTGGAGATATCCAGCCCGAGCAGTTCCAGCACCTGCCCTTCGCCACATGCAGCCGCCAACTGGCGCAGGTAGTAGCCTTCGCCACAGCCGGCATCGAGGCAGCTGAGCGCTGCATTGGCATCCACGCCCGCCAGCGCCATCCGCCCCACGGCAGCGGCGATGGGCTGATAAGGCCCTGCATTGAGAAAGCGTCGCCGCGCGGCCACCATCTCCTTGCTGTCGCCAGGGTCGCGCGAGCGCTTCTGCTGTACCGGCAACAAGTGCGTATAGCCCTGGCTGGCAACGTCGAACGTGTGCCCGGCAGCGCAACGCCAGGCGGAACCGTTGCAGTGCAGTCGGGCGCCGTCGAGCGGGCAGACCAAGGCCTGAAATGGGATGATCATGAGCAGAGGCGCGCTGCGCCCGAAACGTGAGACAGGGCGCAATTCTGCGGCAAACACCGCGCTCTGTCTTCATGACATGGTTCGTGACGCGGCGCACCGGGGTGCCACGAAACCTGCTCCGCGCCATCGACTCCGGCCCGCCGCGCCTGCCCCTGTCCCTTACCAGTTCGATTCGCGCTCCGCCGTCGCAGTGATGCGGTGGATCGCGAGGTCAGCCCCCATGTATTCGTCTTCCTGATCCAGGCGCAACCCGAGCGTGAGCTTGAGAACGCCGTACACCAGAACGCCCCCGCCGACGGCAACCGCAATGGCGAATACGGTCATCACCAACTGCGACATGAAAGACACGCCACCGAGGCCTCCGAGCGCCGTGCTGCCAAAAATGCCCGCGGCGAGCCCGCCCCAGGTGCCGCACAAACCATGAAGCGGCCACACACCGAGCACGTCGTCGATCTTCCAGCGGTTCTGGGTGAGCGTGAACATCACGACGAACAGGGCGCCGGCCACCCCACCGACCATCAGCGCACCAAGCGGGTGCATGAGATCGGAGCCTGCGCAGACCGCAACCAGACCTGCCAGCGGCCCGTTGTGTACGAAACCAGGGTCATTCCTGCCCAGCACCAGTGCAGCCAGCGTGCCGCCGACCATCGCCATCAGTGAATTGATCGCGACCAAGCCAGTGATCTTCTCCAGCGTTTGTGCAGACATCACGTTGAAGCCGAACCAGCCCACGATCAGAATCCAGGCACCCAGCGCCAGAAAAGGGATGGACGACGGCGGATGCGCAGAGATTGCGCCAGTACGCGAGTAGCGGCCATGACGCGCGCCCAGCAGCAGAACCGCCGGAAGCGCGATCCACCCACCCATCGCGTGCACTACGACCGAGCCGGCGAAGTCGTGAAACTCCGCACCGAACGTTGTGGAGAGCCAGGCCTGCACACCGTATGCCTGGTTCCACGCGACACCTTCGAAGAAGGGGTAGATGAAACCGACGATCAGGAAGGTGGCCACGAGCTGAGGATAGAACTTCGCGCGCTCCGCGATACCGCCCGAGATGATCGCGGGAATCGCTGCGGCAAAGGTCAGCAGAAAGAAGAAACGGGTAAGCTCGAATCCGCTTTTCTCCAGCAGGGTTTCGGCGCCGGTAAAGAAATGGACTCCGTATGCGATGCCATAGCCAATCAGGAAATAGGCCAGGGTCGATACGGCAAAGTCAGTCAGGATTTTTACCAGGGCATTGACCTGATTCTTCTTGCGCACCGTGCCCACCTCAAGAAAGGCAAACCCTGCGTGCATCGCCAACACCATGATGGCGCCCAGCAGGATGAACAGGACATCGCTGCTTGATTTGAAAGCTTCCATGATCCCTCCGAACGGAATTGCGGATCGAAAGCAAGCACCGTTCCAGTGCAGCACCTCCAGACACGGCGGTGCATGCGCCCCAAAACAGGAGCATCAACCGCACCGTTATAGTGCATTCAGCACCCGGATTGCCCGATTACGGTGCATCCGCAACAGCAAATCTCCCGCGGGGGTGCGCCACTGAGAGCCGATGCGTAAAATGCCGCTTTGCCCTGCGCCTCCAGCCATGACCGCCTCCCGCCGCCCCACCGAACTGCTTGCTCCCGCGGGCTCCCTCGACATGATGCGCACCGCCTTCGCCTATGGCGCCGATGCGGTGTATGCCGGCCAGCCGCGCTACTCGCTGCGGGTGCGCAACAACAGCTTCGACAAGCTCGACGCACTCGCGGCCGGCATTGATGAAGCGCACGCCGCGGGCAAGGGCTTCTACCTCGTCGCCAACATCTATCCGCACAACGCCAAGGTTCGCACCTTCGAACGCGACATCGCGCCCGTGATCGACATGAAGCCGGACGCACTGATCATGGCCGACCCCGGCCTGATGATGATGGTGCGCGAGCGCTGGCCGGACATGGCGATCCACCTTTCGGTACAGGCCAATACCACCAACTACGCGAGCGTGCGTTTCTGGCAGTCGATGGGGGTGAAGCGCATCATCCTGTCACGCGAGCTGTCGCTGGACGAAGTCGCCGAGATTCGCGATGCCTGTCCCGACATGGAACTTGAGGTCTTTGTGCACGGCGCGCTGTGCATCGCCTACTCCGGCCGCTGCCTGCTGTCAGGCTATTTCAATCATCGCGACCCCAACCAGGGCAGCTGCACCAACTCCTGCCGCTGGGACTACAAGGTGCACGCGGGCACCGAGACCGCAAGCGGCGACATTCAGACCTGTGGTGGTACACCTGCACTGGGCAATCCACGTGACTTCGGCACCGTGGGCACGGCGCTCGGCGGCGGACCGCGGCACGCCGAGGCAAACCGGACATGGCTGCTGGAAGAGGGCTCCCGCCCGGGCGAACTGATGCCGATCGAAGAAGACGAGCACGGCACCTACATCATGAACTCGCGCGACCTGCGCGCCATCGAGCATGTACAGCGACTGGTGGACATCGGCGTCGACTCGCTCAAGATCGAAGGCCGCACCAAGAGCCCCTACTACGTTGCGCGCACCAGCCAGGGCTATCGACGCGCGATTGACGACGCAATTGCCGGCCGGCCCTTCGATCTGAAATTGCTTGGAGAGCTCGAAGGTCTCGCCAACCGAGGCTACACGGATGGCTTCTATCAGCGCCACCACACACCCGAACATCAGAACTACCTGCGGGGTCATTCGGAGTCCGGCCGCAGCCTGCTGGTTGGCGAAGTGGTCGGTTTCGACGGCGCACGCGGGCTGGCCGAGATCGAGGTGAAGAACCGTTTCGGCGTCGGCGATACGCTGGAGTTCGTGCAACCCGACGGCAACTTCACCGCCACCTGCACGCACATGGAAGATGCCGATGGTGGTGCACTCGACATGGTGCCGGGCAGCGGACGCCGCATCCGGCTTGCGCTGCCAGCCGGCGCCAATCCGGCCCAGCCCTGCTTCGTCGCACGATTCGTCTGATTCCTACGTCCTGGACGACCGGGTGCGCCGGGGCTTGGCCTCCGGCGCCGGACTGCCCCCGGGACTGCCCAGGGGCCGCGCCTGATTCCAGGCCACCATTCCACCGAGCAACAGAAAACCGCCGAGCAGCGCAATCGCGACAAAGGGCAAGGCCATCGCAAGCAGCGTCCAGTTGAGCGAGCGCACAAGCACGACCTTGCCCGGATCGGCCGGATCGATCCAGGCCGTGACCGACTGACCGATGTCCATCTCCCGCAGCACCGCCGCCAGGGTCCTGTGGTATCCCACCCCCTGGTGCAGGTCATAGCGGGATCCGACGAAGCCCTCGGCGTCCACGGTATAGCGGTAGCGAACCTTCAGCGACGGCAGCGGCCTGTTGCGCAGCAGGTCAGCCGGCTCGATTGACGCGAGCTCGAGCGTCGCGGGCACCGGCGTCCATTGCCGTGTCTGCATGGCCTCGTAAAGCGGCTGCACCCCGAACGAGATGGCGCCGAAGATGCCGGCGACCAGCAAGGCGACGCCGAACAGGGGAAAGATGAGCCTGATCCCGCCTTCGACAAGATACAACTTAAGTGAGGTTCGAGACATGTAGGCGCGAGCCGTAAGAGATTCCGTATTCTATGGCCCAACGCACCATACTGAAAATGGCATATGAAGCGCGCAGGCAGGCAATGCCGACACAATGCTCGACAAGCTGCAAACGGAGAGCGAGAATTTCCCGACACAGCGCCCAGCCCCCTGACCCACCGGTCGCCAGCGCGCCTGCCTACCTGCACCCGCATTCACATCCGGGGCAGGCATCCCGACCACTACCACACAGCCCATGATGCCCTGCACTCAGAATACAAGCACTGCACCAGCACTCGATATCGTCGCGCTGGACCTCACTCAGGCCCGCCACGCCCAGGCCTTCATCGATCTGCTCGATCACTATGCGCGTGATCCGATGGGTGGCGGCAAGCCGCTGACTGAACCGGTTCGAGCCACACTCGCCGAGCGCCTGCTGCAGCGCAACGACTTCGTCGCTTTTGTCGCCTTCAGCGGCGACACGCCATGCGGCCTGATCAACTGTTTCGAGGGCTTCTCGACCTTCACCGCGGCGCCGCTGCTGAACGTCCACGACCTGGTCGTGCATGCGGATTTTCGCCGCCGCGGTGTCGGCCAGGCCCTGCTCGGCGCGGCAGAGACGGCGGCCCGCAATCGCGGCTGCTGCAAGCTCACGCTGGAAGTGCTGTCGAACAATTACACGGCGCTTGCCATCTACGAGCGCGCAGGCTTTCGTCCCTACGTCCTCGACCCTGCAGCCGGACATGCCCAGCTTATGCAGAAGTGGCTCGCCTGACCGCTCGTCGCCTTAGTCCGCCCCCGATCCTTCGCTGCAGTGCAACCTGCCTTGCGCTATAATGCAAGGCTTTGTTTTATCTGAAAAACAGGATTTACTGTGCTCGTCGCCGCCAATATCACCATGCAGTTCGGGGCCAAGCCCCTGTTCGAGAACGTCTCCGTCAAGTTCGGCGACGGCAACCGTTACGGCCTGATCGGCGCCAACGGCGCGGGCAAGTCGACTTTCATGAAGATCCTTTGCGGTGCGCTTGAGCCATCAGCCGGCAACGTATCGAAGGATCCGCACGAACGCATGGCCTATCTGCGCCAGGACCAGTTCGGCTATGAAGACCTGCGTGTTCTCGACGTGGTGCTGATGGGGCACGAGCAGATGTGGGCGTGCATGGCCGAGAAGGATGCGATCTACGCAAATCCCGAGGCCACCGAAGACGACTACATGCGCGCCGCCGAACTCGAAGGCAAGTTCGGCGAGTACGACGGCTACACCGCCGAGGCGCGGGCGGGCGAACTGCTGCTTGGCGTCGGCATCGGCACCGAACTGCACAACGGCCCGATGAAGAACGTCGCACCGGGCTGGAAGCTGCGCGTGCTGCTGTGTCAGGCCCTGTTTGCCAATCCCGAGATCCTGCTGCTCGACGAACCGACCAACAACCTCGACATCAACACCATCCGCTGGCTCGAAGACGTGCTCAACAATCGTGACTGCACGATGGTGATCATCTCCCACGACCGCCACTTCCTGAACCAGGTCTGTACCCACATGGCCGACCTGGACTACGGCACCATCACCGTCTACGCCGGCAACTACGACGACTACATGGAAGCGGCGACCATTGCCCGCGAGCGTCAGTCCGCAGCCAACTCCCGGGCCAAGGACAAGATTTCCGAACTGCAGCAATTCGTGCGCCGCTTCTCGGCCAACAAGTCCAAGGCCAAGCAGGCCACCAGCCGTCTGAAGCTGATCGACAAGCTCAAGCCGGAAGACGTCAAGCCGTCGTCACGCCAGTACCCGTGGATTCGCTTCGACTACGACGAGAAGGACAAGCTGCACCGCCTTGCCTGCGAAGTCGACAACATCAGCTTCGCCTACGACGGCATGGACAAGCCACTGATCAACCGCTTCTCGCTGGCGATCGACGCCGGTGACAAGGTGGCGATCATCGGTGAGAACGGCGTCGGCAAGACCACGCTGATGAAGCTGCTGATCGGTGAGCTCACCCCGCAGAAGGGCGCGGTGAAATGGGCCGAGAAGGCCAAGCCGGGCTACTACGCGCAGGATCACTCGTCGGACTTCGCCAAGGACATCAACCTGACCGACTGGATTGCCGACTACGCGCGCATCACCGCAGACGCCGTCGGCGGCGATGTCGAAACCCTGATCCGCGGCACGCTCGGCCGTCTGCTGTTCTCCGGCGACGAGGTCAAGAAATCGGTCAAGGTCATTTCCGGTGGCGAGCAGGGACGGATGCTGTTCGGAAAGCTGATGCTGTCGCGCCCCAACGTGCTGCTGATGGACGAGCCGACCAACCACCTCGACATGGAATCGATCGAGTCGCTCAACACCGGCCTCGACAAGTTCCCCGGCACCCTGGTGTTCATCTCGCACGACCGTGAGTTCGTCTCCTCGCTGGCCACCCGCATCATCGAGATCAAGCTCGACGGCAGCATCATCGACTATCGCGGCACCTACGAAGAGTACCTGTCCAGCCAGGGCGTAGAGTAATCGCCCGGACCCTGGCCCCTCAGTCCGCCGCCTTCCCGCCCAGCCCCCAGCTTGCACGCAGGCTGGCGGCAGGCATGGGCTTGTCATACAGGTAGCCCTGCCCGATGTCGCAGCCCTCCGCGCGCAGAAACGCAGCCTGAGTCTGGGTTTCAACCCCTTCGGCAACCGCCCTGAGTCCCAGGCTGCCTGCCAGCGCTATCACCGCCCGAATGATGGCCTCGCCGTTGGTGTCGTGACCGATGTCACTCACGAACGACTGATCGACCTTCAGCCGGTTGAGTGGCAGTCGTCTGAGATAGGCCAGGCTTGAATAGCCGGTTCCGAAGTCGTCAATCGCCAGCGCGACGCCGAGTGCACGCAGCCCCTCGAGGACCTCCAGCGCGCGCTCGGGCTCGCGCATGATCATCGACTCGGTTACCTCGAGCTCGAAACGTTTGGCGGCAAGTCCGTTACGCTGCAGCGCGTCGGCAGTGATCTCTACGATCTGGTCGCGGTCTATCTGACGCGCCGACAGGTTGACCGCAACCAGCGGCACCTCGAATCCCTCTGCATCCCAGGCCACCATCTGCCGACAGGCCTCATTCAGGACCCACTTGCCGATCTCGCCTATGATGCCCATCTCCTCGGCAAGCGGAATGAATCTGCCCGGCGGGACCAGTCCCAGCTCGGGGTGTTGCCAGCGCACCAGCGCTTCGGCCCCGGCCAGGCTGCCATCCGCAAAATCAATCTGCGGCTGGTAGTGCAGGACCAGCTCCTTGCGCGCCACCGCCCCGCGCAAGGCGCTCTCCATGACCAGGCGCTCGAGCGTCCCGGTTGTCAGATCCTGTGAGAAGAACTGGTACGTATTGCGGCCCTGCGACTTGGCCTCGTACATCGCCAGGTCGGCATGCTTCAGCAGCGCGTCGGCGTCGTCCCCGTCATCCGGGTAGCGTGCGATGCCGATGCTCGCGGTCACGGTCAGCGCATGCCCGCCCACCGTGCGCGGGGTGGAGAAGATGTCGAGCATCTTGCGCGCGACGGTCGTCACCTGCCGCACGTCGGATTCGTCCTCCATCAGCAACACGAACTCGTCTCCGCCCAGACGCGCAAGCGTGTCACTGGCCCGGATCAGACGGCTGATACAGTTCCCGACATCGATCAGCAGCTCATCGCCGACCGTATGACCCAGCGTGTCATTCACGCTCTTGAACCGGTCGAGGTCGAAGAACAGCAGGGCGAGCTCGCCCCCCTCGCGCCGTGCCCGCATCAGCGCATGCTCGAGCCGGTCGCGCAGCAGAATGCGGTTGGGCAGACGGGTAAGCGAATCGTGATAGGCGAGAAAATCGATCTTCTCCTGCGCCACCTTGAGGGTGGAGATATCGCTGAACACGGCCACATAGTGCGTAATCTGCTCGTCGCTGCCGCGCACCACGCTGATCGTCAGCCACTGCGGGTAGATCTCGCCGCTCTTGCGCCGGTTCCACAGCTCACCACGCCATTGCCCGGTCGCATTCAAGCTGCGCCAGATCTCGCGATAGAACTCGGACTCATGCCTGCCAGACTTGAGAATGCGCGGATTGCCACCCACGACCTCATCCTTGCGATAGCCGGTAATCGTTTCGAACGCGGGATTCACCGTCAGGATGCAGCCCTTTGCATCCGTCACCAGAACGCCCTCGACCGTGCTGTTGAAGACACGGTCAGCCAGACGAAGCTCTTCGTCGGCACGGCGACGATCGGAGATGTCGCGCGCAAAGCCCACCGTACCAAGCAGCTCGCCGTTCCGGTCGACAACCGGCGCCTTGTAGGTTTCAATCCAGCGCCGCTCTCCGCGGTTCGTGATCTGCTCTTCGACGGACAGGCTCTTGCCCGTCGCCATCACCACGCCGTCATCATGGACATACTGCCGCGCGAGTTCTGCCGGCCACAGGTCTGCGTCGGTCTTACCCTTGACCCCTTTCTGATCCGGCTCACCACATGCCTCGGCAACTTGGCGATTGACCGCGAGGAAACGCCCATCGCGATCCTTGAGCCAGACCATGAAGGGAAAGTTGTCGATCAGCGCCTGCTGGTAGTGCAGTTGCTGCTCCAGACTCGTGTTGAGCTCCAGAATTCTTTCATCAGCCCGCCGCTGATCCTCCAGAACGCTCAGCAACACCTGTCGCGCTTGGTCGGCATCCAGCAGCATCTGCGCCATTTCGTCCTTAGCTCGCCGCACTGCATGCTCGGCTTCGAGACGCAGGGTGATGTCGAGGCATACGCCGGCCACCGCCGGACGCCCTCCGAATTCAGCCCAGCTGCCATGCACCTCCACCTGAAATTCAGTGCCATCGCGGCGCAGGGCGGAAAAAACATAGTGTGACTCGCGCACCTCGCCAGACATCCGCTGCGCGACCTTGCCGCGTACCAGCCCGCGATCGCGCTCGGTGACCAGCGAGCCCATCTCTACGCCATCGATCACGTCTGCGGGCGAAGCGTAGCCAAACATCGTGGCAAAGGCCCGATTGACGTAGCGGAAGCGCTCGTCCTGAATGACATAGATCGCGACGAGCGACTGCTCCACCACCGTCCGAAACAGGACATCCATATCGGCCACCCTCACTCTGGCTCACTTCCGTAACGCGGCGGCTCACCGAGGCGACGCAGCAAGGCATTGACCTCATCCTTCAACTCGAGAACCCGCGACTCCCGCCCGAGCGTGACCGCATACCAGCGCCGCATCTCCTCGACACTTGCGGCAAGCCGCGACGATTCACGGTGGCGCTCGAGCGCGATCGACAGCAACTGACTGATGCTGTCGAACTGCTGGCGCTCGTGCTCGGCCGCCTCACGCGGCGTGCGGTAATAGGCCGCAAAAGTACCCAGCACACGACCATCGGTGGCAAGCAGCGGCACCGACCAGCACGCACGCAGACCATGAGCAAGCGCAATTTCTGCGTAGTCCACCCACAGGGGGCTGTGCTCGATATCGCTGACGAACACGGATTGCGCAGTAAAGGCAGCAGTCCCGCAGGAACCCGCCGCGGGACCGATTGGCGCACCGTTGATGGCCTCGGAATACGCCGCCGGCAAACTCGGGCCTGCCCCGGTGTGCAGATGCGTCCCTTCCTCGTCCATCAACAGGATGGAGCACAGCATGTCCGGGTTTTGCTGCTCAAGCAGTGTCGTCACATACAGCAATGTGTCACTCAGCGCTTCCCCGCGCGCAACACGCTCCAGCGTGCTGTTCGAAAGTTCGAGCATGCGCTGCGACCGCGCGCTCGCGGTTATGTCGCTCCACACCGTGGACACGCAGTGGCGCCCGCGCAACGCCAAGGCGCGCGCACTCACCCGTACATCACGCAGCTCACCGCTGCGATTCCGGTATTGCGTGGAGAACACGCCCTCCCCCTGGGCGATGACCTGCCGGATATGCGTCACAAGCTGCACCTGATCGAGGGCCGCCCCAAAATCACGCAGATTGAGCTTTTCGAACACCTCGCGGCCATAGCCGAAATTGCGGTGTGCCGCTTCGTTGAACTCAAGCACGGCGCCGCTATCGGCATCGAACAGCAGGATCGAATCCAAAGCCTGATTGACGATGGCACCATAGACCTCCTCACGCTCCGCGAGACGCTCCAGGGCCTGATGCAGCGCAGTCACATCACGTGCAACGCCCAGCACACCAAGCAGCGCCCCATCGGCGCCGAATATTGGCGTCTTGACTGTTTCCAGCAGCTCACGGTGGCCATCAGCGAAGTCGATCCAGTCACTGTGGCGCGCGGGCTGACCGCTCTGCATCACGGCACGGTCCTCCGCACGGATGGACTCTGCCAGTTCGGGGCGGAGCAGGTCGTAGTCGCACTTGCCGAGCACCTCCGTTTCAGGAAGCCCGAAAACCGATGCGACGCGGGCATTGCAGGCAAGGAACACCCCTTCCCTGTCCTTGAGAAAAACAAGGTCGGATGCACCCGCCAGCGAAGTGGCAAGACGCAATGCGTTGATGGGATCACCTTCGGGTGGCGCAGTGGTGTTCATGATGATTCAGAAGCCTTTCCGAGGCCATTCGGGACATCCCGCCCGTTCGCCCGAGTTCGCCATAAGGCTTAGTCGTGTCGTCAGCCAATTATGAAGCAATCCGCTCCAGCGTTTGTGCTCCCCGTCACGGCTGGCACTGCCCGGCCTCGAACGCTGCTCAACAGGTCTTGACGACAATGTCGTGCAGCGTGTTCGCACAATGCGCCATGCGGTCCGCCGCGTTTGAAAGGTGGCGGTAGATTTCACGCCGTTTGAACATGTTCAGGTAGTCCTCACCCTGAAATAGTTCCGCAAGCGCCTTGCGGTAGAGCTTTTCAACCTTGCGCTCAGCCTTGCGCCCGACGTCGGCGCACTCCGCACTCAGTGCGGGCTGTTTTGCCAGCACCGAGAAGCCCGTCGCCAGCGCTTTCACCCCCTGCTGCAAGGCCCGCGCCATTTCCGTCGTGTAGGGATCAGGCCCGACGCCGAGCACGTCCATCTCGTTGACGGTGCTCTTGCAGTAATTCACCACCTCGTCGAGATCCATGATCGCGCGGTGAATGTCCTCGCGGTCGAACGGCGTGGAAAACGCCTCGTTCAGGGTATGCAGGTTGTGAATCTTGACGCGGTCGGCAGCATGCTCATCGGCCTTGATCTGCTTGGCGATCGCGGGGGTCGCCTGCTCCATGAACTGCACCAGCAGGGTGACGGTGTGCACCACCTGCAGCGCCTGTTCGGTGAGCAGCCGATGAAAGTCCGGCGCCTTTGGAAAGATGCGGTCGAGCACCCGGAAAACGATGGAGCGTGTCGGTTCTGTCATGTCCTGACCTCAATCAAGCAAGGGGCGCAACAGCAGCAGCACGACGGCACCGGCCGCAGCCGAGGCCGGAATCGTGATCACCCAGGTCGCGACGATCTCGCCCGCCTTGTCCCAGCGCACACTGCGCGGACGTTCGGATGCGCCGATCCCCATGATCGAACTGGCCACGACATGGCTTGTGGAGACCGGCGCCCCCACGAACGAGGCAGAGAGGATGACCGTGGCCGAGGTGAGTTGCGAATCGAGCGCATGCAGCGGACGCACCTTGTACACCGCAAAGCCGAGCGTGCGCACGATGCGCCAGCCCCCCGTCAGCACGCCCGCCGTCATCGAGATGGCGCACACGAGCATGACCCAGAGCGGCACGTCGAAGCTCGGAATGAAACCGCCGAGCAAGAGGACCAGCGTGAGAATGCCCATGCTCTTCTGCGCATCGTTCGCCCCGTGCGCGAACGCCAGTCCGGCGGTGGTCACATACTGGGACAGCCGCAGATGGCGGTTTAGCGTCGGTCGTGCCGCGCGGAACAGCAGGGACAGAAGACGGTGTATCAGGTAGCCGACAAAAAAACCAAGCAGCGGGGACAGGACCAGCGCCAGCAAGACCTTGGTCACCCCCGAAAGATGGCCGTCAGCCAGCGCCGAAAAGCCCCACACCACGTGATCGAGCCCCGCCGAGCTCACAACCGCGCCAACAAGACCGCCAACCAGCGCATGGGATGAAGAGGACGGGATGCCTTTCCACCAGGTCAGCAGATTCCACCCAATGGCGCCGATCAACCCGGCCAGCAGGATCCCCAGAGACAGCATCACCGGCACGCCCGCAAGATCAACGAAACCGCCAATCGTGTTGGCCACTGCCGTCCCCCCGAGCAGGGGTCCGAGAAACTCGAACACTGCGACCACCGATACGGCCTGCGCCGGGCTCATCGCACGCGAGGCAATGACGGTGGCGACGACGTTTGCAGCATCATGAAAGCCATTCGTGTAGTCGAACAGCAGGACGGTCGCAACGGCGCACACGGTAATCACGAGGACAAGGTCCACCGGCACACACTCCGCAGCAAAATGGCATCTGCGCCTGATGATAAGCGGATGCAGGGGACAAAGCATGCCGCACTGCGCAACATCCGGGCCGACCCGGCGCGGCCCGTAAACAGGAAAACCCGGCACACGCCAGTCAGGCATGTGCCGGGTCAGTGGTCGGCAAGCGCTTAGCGTGTGCGCTCTGCGATGCGACCGGACTCGTCGGAGATGATGACTTCAACCCGGCGGTTTGCCTGGCGCCCTTCCGCCGTGCCATTACCGGCAACGGGGTATTCGAGTCCCAGACCGCGAACCAGAATCCGCGTGCTTGAAATGCCACGGTTCACCAGGGCGAAGCGGACCGAGTCTGCACGCTGCTCGGAGAGCTTGCGGTTGTACGCCGCCGAACCAACGCTGTCCGTGTGACCTTCGATCATGACGGTGCGCGCAGGATGCTTGTTCATGAACGCAGCAAGCTGATCGATGGTGCGCATCGCACCCGCCTTGAGCTCGGCTTTTCCGGTATCGAACAGCACATCGCCGAGGGTCAGCACCATGCCCCGATCGCTCGGCTTTGCCTTCAGTTCGGCGAGCTGGTCCTCAAGTTCGCGAGCACGGGCCAGCGCAGCCTCTGCTTCGGTTGCACGCGCTTCAGCCACCTTGCGTGCTGCGTCCGCCTCCTGCGTCCGCGCTCCGATGAGCGCGTCACTGCGGACGCGCTGGGCAGCCGCGACTTCTTCGTCGGCCTTCGCCTGCAGTCCCTTTTCGAGCGCAATATTGACGCGCTGACGGGCGAGGTAGGCCTGATGCTCAACCATGTCGAGTTCTCCGCCCCGGCTCATGATGCTCTCTGCCTCGCGCAGCGACTGCTCCGCACTCTTGAGTTCGACCGCTGCGCTGCGTACAACCCTCGGGTCAGCGCTTGCGCTGCGATACGCCTCGCGTGCATCGGTCAGCATGGCGTTTTCCTTCGGCATGCCCGCACAACCCGCGACAAGCAGGAGACCTGCGATCGCACTCAGACTGCGTCGTGAAAACGCCGACTGCAGACGCGGGACACGGGCGTTGGTCTTGTTCAGCTCAATCTTCATTGTTTCGGCCTCCGGTCCAGTTCGCCACGCAGGGTCTCGATGCTCTCCTGCACTTCAGTCACCGCACGCTGCGAGCGCGCCGTGCGAGCCTTGGCCTCTGCCAGTCGCGCATCGACTGCGGCCTGCTCGGCAAGTACCTTGGCACGCTCATTGTCTTCGCTGCGCATGGCCGCTTCGGCCTGCGAGAGCTTGTCGCGGGCGGTCAGCAGTTCCAGCGGCGCATGCGTGCGCGCACCGGCCGACTCGGCCTGCGAAAGCGATGATTGTGCGGTGGACAGCTCTGCAACCGGCGGTCCCATCCTGCTTGCACACCCGGTCACAAAGAGAACGGCCAGGACGCTGGCAGCCACGGTAAGCGGGCGGTACTTCGAAACGCTCAAGCTCATTGCAACTCCTTCGCTGTTGAACGGTGAAGAACAAATTCAGCCATCATCGTATAGCGCGACAATCGACAAATAAAACGATATATTTTTGTCACTTCAACAAATATTTTTGATCAATGGACATCGACCTTCTCCGCACCTTCGTGGAAGTTCATCGTCTGCGGCACTTCGGTGCGGCGGCCGAATCACTCCACGTCACCCAGGCCGCGGTCAGCGCGCGCATCAAGCAGCTGGAGACGCTGCTTGGCGCACGCCTGTTCGACCGCACGCGTCGTGACGTGCGCATCACGCCCGAAGGTCATCGCTTCCTCCATTCGGCCGACCTGATCATCTCCGAGTGGCGCCGCGCGCGTCATATCGTCGGCAAGGGCGGCGTCGAAACCCCGCAACTTTCCATCGCCGGCAGCCTGCGCCTGTGGGACATCTTCCTGCAGGACGGCTGGCTGCATGCCTTGCGCCGGGCACGCCCCGACATCGCACTGACGGTTGAGACCGGTGCGCCCGAAATGCTGATTTCGCGGCTGTTCGACGGCCTGCTCGACGTCGTGGTCATGCTCGAACCCCCGCGCATCGAACTGATGACCGAGACCCGGCTGACACAGATTGATCTTTTTCTGGTGTCCACAAGCCCGCGGCAGACTGCCGCCGAGGCGCTCGGGAAGGGTTACGTGATGATCGACTGGGGGCAGGCCTTCGAGGTAGAGCACCGCGAGCGCTTTCCCGAAGCACCGGCGCCGATGACCACCGTTTCGAACTCGGGCATGGCGCTGGCCTACCTCAAGGCCATCGGTGGCGCAGCCTTCCTGCCCGGCCGCGTCATCCAGCCCGAGATTGACACCGGCAACCTGTTTGTCGTGAAGGACACGGCGCCGATCAGCCGCGGCGTATACGGCATCTATCTCAACCGCAACCCCAAACTGCCTGTCATTCTCGAGGCGCTGGACGTTCTGAATGCCGGCAAGCGGATCTCGGTCGACGGCTTCGGCACCGCGGACGAAATTCCCGGAGACGCGTCGCAGGGCCACGAGCCTTCGTCTCGGATAGAATAAGGGCCGGTCAACCGGATTTCGCCATGATCGGTATCTTTCTCATCACCCATGCCACGCTGGGCGAATCGCTCATCCAGTGCGCCTGCCATGTGCTCAACAAGCGCCCTGCCAATATCATTCAGCTCGGCGTGTCCGCGCAGGACGATCCACTCGACCTGTTGCCGACCGCGCGACAGATGGTTTCCTGGGCGAACAGCGGTCGTGGGGTGGTCATACTGACCGACATCTATGGCGCAACACCGTCCAATATCGCGATCAAGCTCCTGAAACCCGGCCTCGTCGAGGGCGTCGCGGGCGTGAATCTGCCCATGTTGCTGCGTGTGCTGACATACCGGGAGAAAGACATGTCCACCCTGATACAGCGCGCCATTTCGGGCGGCTGTGACGGGGTGATGCACATGAAGTAAAGCAGCAAGTTCTGACCTCACATTACAAACCAAACCAGAAACCGGAAGTCGAGCGAGACGCAAGATGCCCAAAGCGGACGTGGAAATCATCAACAAACTTGGCCTGCATGCACGTGCTTCGGCCAAACTGACCCAACTGGCAAGCGGCTTCGGCGCCGAGGTCTGGCTGGAGCGAAACGGCCGCAGAGTCAATGCAAAAAGCATCATGGGCGTTATGATGCTCGCCGCCGCGCGCGGCGCCACAATCAGCGTTGAAACCGCCGGGGTCGACGCCGAGAACGCTCTCGAACAGATCAAGGCACTGATTGCCGACCGCTTCGGCGAAGAGGAATAGACGATGGCGTTTACGCTGCACGGACTGCCCGTCTCGCAAGGTATCGCCATCGGCCAGGTGCACCTCGTGTCTCACGCGCTGCTCGAGGTGAACCACTACCACGTGCCGCCAAAACACCTCGCCGACGAACTGACGCGGCTCGACGATGCGCTTGCCACCGTGCAGGGCGAACTCATCGGACTCAAGGCCTCGGCCAGTTCGGGGACCAGTCACAACGAAGTCGGCGCTTTCGTCGATCTGCAGCTGATGATGCTGTCCGACCCGATGCTGATCGATGCCGCACGCAAGCTGATCGAGTCGCGTCGCTGCAACACCGAGTGGGCGCTGGTCCAGCAGATGGAACTGGTCGTCGAGCAGTTCCGCCAGATCGAGGACCCCTATCTGCGCGAGCGCCAGGCCGACGTCGTGCAGGTTGTCGAACGCCTGGTGAAGGTCCTGCTCGGCCACCCGGGCCACCTGCCGCCCAAGCGCCGCGACGGACTGGGCACCGTGGTCGTGGCGCACGACTTGTCGCCAGCCGACACCATCGGCTTTCGCGACCACAACATCTCGGGATTCGTCACCGACGTGGGCGGGCCAACCAGCCATACCGCGATTGTTGCCCGCAGCCTGTCCATTCCCGCTGTCGTGGGCCTGCACCATATCCGCGACCTCGTGGAAGACGGTGAGCTCATCATCGTCGACGGCACCCGCGGTGTCGCCATTGTCGATCCTGACGAAACGGTCGTGCAGGAATACCGCCTGCGCCGCTCCGAACTCGAACTGGAAAAATCCAAGCTCAACCGGCTCAAGGACACGCGCGCCACGACGCTCGACGGCGAGGACGTCAATCTGCTCGCCAACATCGAAGGCCCGAAGGACCTGCCCCAGGTGAAGGCGGTCGGCTCCGACGGCGTCGGCCTGTACCGAACGGAATTTCTCTTCATCGGTCGCGACACCCTGCCAGACGAAGACGAGCAGTACGAAGCCTATCGCGCCGTACTCAAGGCCATGCCCAGCAAGCCGGTGACCATCCGCACCTTCGACGTCGGCGCCGACAAGGCGCTCAATGGCAACCAGGGCCGCAACGAGCCCAACCCGGCGCTGGGCCTGCGAGCGGTGCGCTACTCCCTGGCCGAACCGAAGATGTTCATGACCCAGCTGCGTGCGCTGCTGCGTGCATCTGCGCACGGCAGACTGCAGATCATGGTGCCGATGCTGGCGCATGCGCACGAGATCGACCAGTGCCTGACCCTGATCGAAAAGGCCAAGACCGAACTGCGTGCGGAAAAGGTCAAGTTCAACGAAGCGGTGCCCGTCGGCGGCATGATCGAAGTGCCTGCTGCTGCGCTGTCGCTGGGCATGTTCATCCGCCGCCTGTCGTTTCTCTCGATCGGTACCAACGACCTCATCCAGTACACGCTGGCCATCGACCGCTCGGACGAGTCCGTCGTTCATCTTTACGACCCCCTGCATCCGGCAGTGCTCAAGCTCATCAGCGGCACCATACAGGCCGGTGTTCGCTTCGGTGTGCCGGTTTCGGTGTGCGGCGAGATGGCGGGCGACCCCGCCTATACCGAACTGCTGCTCGGCATGGGACTGCGCAATTTCTCGATGCACCCGGCCCATATCCTCGGGGTCAAACAGCAAGTGCTGCGCGCCGATGTGGGCGAACTCGCACCGCGAGTGCAGCGCATTCTCAAGATGGACGAGCCGGCACGCGTGCGCGAAGCCGTGGAGCGGCTCGGAAGCTAGGCGACGGGTCGGAAGTCCGGCCCCGACACATGGACCGGAACCTGCCTTGAAGCACATGCTCCGCGCAAACGCATACGCTTTCATCAGCATGATTGCGCGCGCTGACGCCCGCCATTAGAATGGCGGCCTGTCCAGTGAAGGCCTTCCGGCTTTCCTCAGAGCGGGCGTCGTATAACGGCATTACCTGAGCTTCCCAAGCTCATGACGAGGGTTCGACTCCCTTCGCCCGCTCCAGCCATCCATATCGAACACCAGCTGAAAAGGCCGGCCTCCCAGGCGGGCCTTTTTGCATTCCACGCCGGTCTTCACCCACACCACCGTCACACGCTGCGAATGTGATGCGCCAGCCCATATCCAGATCAACAAATCTGTATTTCGACTTTTTACGATATATACTTCGATAAAATTCGATATTGAACCCAGCCCCGCCGACAGGCGCCCAAACATGAACATCGACGTCATCATCAAGGCACTCGCGCACCCTGTACGGCGCGAGATCCTGCAGTGGCTGAAGGAGCCCGAAAAGCACTTCTCCGAGCAAGCGCATCCGCTCGAAGTCGGTGTATGTGCGGGCATGTTCGAGCGCTGCGGCTTGTCGCAATCCACGGTATCCACCCACCTCGCCACCCTGCAGAACGCCGGTCTGGTCAGCACGCGGCGCATCGGCCAGTGGGTGTTCTACAAACGCAACGAAGAAACGATCAGCACCTTCCTGCGCCAGATCAGCGACGAGCTCTAGGGTTTCGCCTGCTCCCAGGCCCCTGTGGCACAGCACTGAACACGCGCCCGATCATCAGCACCAGACTCCAGAAACGCCCTTCACTACAGGACACAGACCTCCCATGCCTACCCTGTTCGACCCATTTACCGCCGGCGACATCGCGCTTTCCAACCGTATCGTCATGGCCCCGCTGACCCGCAACCGCTCACCCGGCGCGGTACCTGGCGAGATGACGGCCACCTACTACGCACAACGTGCCAGCGCCGGCCTGATCATCACCGAGGCCACAGCCATTACCCAGCAGGGTCAGGGCTATGCCGACGTGCCGGGCCTGTATGCCCCCGAACAGCTGGCTGGCTGGCGTCGCGTCACCGAGGCTGTGCATGGCGCGGGCGGAAAGATCGTGGTGCAGATGTGGCACGTCGGGCGCATTTCCCACGCCTCGCTGCAACCCGCAGGCGGTGCGCCGGTGGCTCCCTCGGCCATTACCGCCAAGGCCAAGACCTATATCGTGAATGCAGACGGCAGCGGCGAGTTCGTCGCCACCTCTCAACCACGGGCGCTGGCGCTGGACGAGCTGCCTGGGATCGTTGAAGACTACCGGCGCGCGGCCCGTGCCGCGATCGATGCCGGATTCGACGGTGTCGAGGTGCATGCGGCAAACGGCTATCTCATCGATCAGTTCCTGCGTTCCTGCAGCAATCATCGTACCGACGCCTACGGCGGCGGCATCGAGAACCGCGCACGCCTGCTGGTCGAAGTCATGGAAGCGATCACCGCCGAAATCGGCGCGGGCAGAACGGCCATCCGCATCTCGCCGGTCACGCCCGCCAACGACGCATCGGATCCCGATCCGCAGCCGCTTTTCGACTACGTGGTGCGACAGCTCGCGAGATGGCCGCTGTCCTACATTCACGTGATCGAGGGCGCCACCGGTGGCGCGCGTGATTTCCAGCAAGGCGACACGCCCTTCGACTACGCGGACCTGCGCGCCGCTTATGCCGAGGCTGGCGGCGCTGGCGCGTGGATGGTGAATAACGGTTACGACGGCACGCTGGCAGAAACCGTCGTGGCCGATGGCTGCGCCGATCTGGTCGCCTTCGGCAAGCCCTTCATCGCCAACCCCGACCTTGTGCGCCGCCTGCGCGAACACGCGCCGCTCAACGCGCCAGACACAAAGACCTTCTATGGCGGCGGGGAGAAAGGCTACCTGGACTATCCGACGCTGCCCTGACCCCTGCGGCAGCGCGCACGGCGGACGCCTCCGGAATAATCAGCGGAGGCCGTCCGCACGGGCGAACAGACGCCCGACCGCCTGCGGGTTGGACGGGAAGTACAGGTGCACGTACGAGGCGGTCAGCCGCGCACGACGGTAGATCGCCTCGCCCTCGCGCCCGTCCGGCGTGTGCGCACGAAGCAGGGGCTGCAACGGGGTTTCGCTCTTCGAATAGTGGAAGGTATGCCCGACCAGCCTGCCCTCGGGCAATTCGGCAATCTGCAGGCCGAGTGCGGCAAGCCGCTTCTGCATCACGGCGCGCCCCGGCAGCAGCCCACCGAAGGCGTGCGCCTCCCCCGCCTTGTCGACCACGGTCTCGAACAGACTCATCATGCCACCGCACTCGGCCAGCACCGGGCGGCCGGCATCGACATGTGCGTGCAGCGCCTGCCAGAACCCGCGATTGGCCGCGAGGCGCTCGCCATGCAGTTCCGGGTATCCACCCGGCAGCCACACAGCATCGCAGGCAGGTATCCCCTCGCCCGCGAGCGGAGAAAAGAAGGCGAGCTCGGCACCCAGCGCGCGCAAGCTATCCAGGTTTGCCGGATAGATGAAACCGTAGGCCGCATCGCGCGCGATCGCGACCGTATGCCCGGCAAGGACCGGCCCCACGGGGGCTGCGGGCGCAGCGGTGAAGGCGACTGCAGGCGGCAGGTCCGCCGCGCCGGTCTGCGCCAGGCTGTCGGCCAGACGGTCCAGTCGCGCATCGAGATCCTTGATCTCCGCCGCCTGCATCAGTCCGAGGTGGCGCTCGGGCAGGGCCGCATCGGCATCGCGCATGAGCGCGCCGAACCAGCGCATGCCATCGGGCAAGGACGCCTCAAGCATTCCGGCGTGGCGCGGGCTGCCGACATGGTTGGCGAGTACGCCGGCAAACGGCAGCCCCGCGCGGTAGGTCGCCAGCCCATGCGCCAGCGCGCCAAAGGTCTGCGCCATCGCGCGGGCATCGATCACGGCCATGACGGGCAGTCCGAAGCGGCAGGCAATGTCCGCACCCGAGGGCGAGCCGTCGTACAGGCCCATGACGCCCTCGACCAGGATCAGATCGGCCTCGCCCGCCGCCTCGTACAAACGCCGTGCGATGTCGTCCTCGCCGCACATGCCGAGATCGACGTTGTACACAGCCGCAGCGCTGGCCACGGCATGAATCTGCGGATCGAGGAAATCCGGCCCCGACTTGAACACCCGCACCTTGCGCCCAAGGCGGCTGTGCATGCGTGCAAGCGCCGCGGTGACGGTGGTCTTGCCCTGACCGGAGGCCGGGGCGGCGATGAATAGCGCCGGACAATGGCGCGGCGTAAGGGTTTCGGTCATGTCGATGGACGCCACGAATCGGCGTCGAAAAAGGCTGAACAAGATGCGCGCCGGCGTGGGCCGGGCACTAGCGCTCGCCGTCGGGCGTTGCGGGATGCACCACCGCACAGCCTGCGTGCGGCGGATGGGGGGTGTCGATCGCGTTCTGCGGCGCGAACCATGCCAGGCGCGGGTAGAGCCCGACCACCCCGCCAACCACGGTCAGCGCCGGTGGGCGGATGCCCGCCGCCTGCACGCGCTCGGTCAGCGTCGCGAGGTCGGCCGTTACCACGCGCTGGGCATCGGTCGTGCCGCGCTCGATCACCCCGGCCGGCGTGTCCGCCTGCAGGCCATGGGCGACGAGTTGCTCACAGATCTCGGCCAGGCGCGAAATGCCCATGTAGATCACCAGCGTCTGCCCCGGGCGCGCAAGCATCGGCCAGTCCAGATCGAGCGCGCCATTCTTGAGAAAACCCGTGGTGAAGATCACCGATTGCGCATGATCGCGGTGGGTCAGCGGAATGCCTGCGTACGCTGCAATACCCGCTGCAGCCGTGACGCCCGGCACCACTTCGACGGTAATGCCGGCCTCGACCAGCACCTCCATCTCTTCACCGCCGCGCCCGAAGATGAAGGGGTCACCGCCCTTCAGCCGCACCACCCGCTTTCCCGCCTGGGCCAGCGTCACCAGCAAGCGGTTGATTTCGTCCTGCGGCAGGGTGTGATCGGCGGCCTTCTTGCCGACATAGATGCGCTCTGCGGCCGCAGGCGCCAGAGCGACGATTGCGGGGCTGACCAGGTTGTCGAAGACCACCACATCGGCGCCCCCGACCAGGCGCGCACCGCGCAGCGTCAGCAGTTCCGGGTCGCCGGGACCGGCTCCGACCAGATACACATGACCGGGCTGGGCGCCGGCTCTCGCGCCAGGCATGACGGGCACACTCATCTCACCACTCCATGCCGGCCATCGCCTTGATGCCGGCCGCAAACGCATGCTTGACCACGGTCATGTCCGTCACCGTGTCGGCGACCGCCACCAGTTCAGGCGGCGCTGCACGGCCGGTCACCACCACGTGCTGATCGACCGGCCGGACCATGAGGTCGGCCACCACGCTATCCACTTCAAGATAGCCGTACTTCAGCGCGATGTTGAGCTCATCGAGCACGACAAGTCCAGTCTCCGGGTCGCGCAGAAAGCGGCGAGCCTGCTCCCAGGCAGCGTGTGCCGCAGCCACATCGCGGGCGCGATCCTGCGTTTCCCAGGTGAAGCCCTCGCCCATCACGTGCCAGCTCACGCCGGGCTGGCGGCGGTAGAAGGCTTCCTCGCCGGTGTCCGACCTGCCCTTGATGAACTGCACCACCCCGACTTTCTGTCCATGGCCGAGCGCACGCGCAACCAGCCCGAATCCGGCACTGGATTTGCCTTTGCCGTTGCCGGTATTGACCAGCAACACCCCGCGCTCAATCTGTGCTGCGGCGATGTGGCTGTCGACCACTTCCTTCTTGCGCGCCATGCGTGCGTTGTGGCGCGCGTCCTTGTCCTGATTCTCGCTCATCGTGTTCTCTCTCGTTCAGGGGTTCGTTGGCGTGACGGGCTGCAACACGCCCGTGGCGCTTCCAACTGCAAAACTGCCTCTGGCGGGCAGTGTGGGAACAGGGTTTTCATCGCTTCAATCGGGCACAAAGGTAATCCGCCCATCGAGTTCGAAGCGCCGCAGCGGATGCCCGAAGGCATGGCTCAGGCAATCGGCCTGCAGCACAGTGTCGCGGTCGCCGGCGATCACGCCCCCCTGACCATCGAGCAGGATGATGTGATCGGCAAAGCGGGCGGCAAGGTTGATGTCGTGCAAGACCATGACCACCCCTCGCCCCTGGTCAGCGAGCAGGCGGAACAGGGACAGCACTGCGATCTGGTAACGCAGGTCGAGGTGGTTGAGCGGCTCGTCGAGCAGGAACAGCTTCGGCGCCTGCGCCAGCAGCGCGGCCACCGCAACGCGCTGACGCTCGCCGCCCGACAGGGTGAGGATGTCGCGCTGCTCGAAGCCGGTCAGCCCGACATCGGCCAGCGCAGCACGGGCGATGCGTTCGTCGTCCGAGCCTTCCCAGCCCCAGCGCCCGAGGTGCGGGTGACGGCCGATGAGCACGGACTCCAGGACGGACGCGGCAAAGTGGTCGGGCTGCTGCTGCGGCAGCACGCCACGGAACCGGGCCGCATCGAGCGCAGACCACTCCGAGTAGGGCGCGCCGCCAAGACGCACGGTGCCCACGCTGGGCGCGCGCAGTCCGGCCAGGGTATGCAGCAGCGTGGTCTTGCCCGCGCCATTGGGTCCGAGCAGCACCAGGCATTCGCCCATCGCCAGATTGAGGCTGAACTCGCAACACAGCCAGCGCTCGCCTGCCTGCAGCGCGAGCCGGTCGGCCTCGAGCAAGGGTGAAGCGGAAGCGGATGCGCCGGAAGTTTTCATGTCAGCGCGGATGGCGTGCAAGCAGGAACAGGAACACCGGCACGCCGATGAGTGCGGTCAGCACGCCCACCGGCAGTTGCTGCGGCGCCATCACCGTGCGTGCCAGCGTATCGGCCACGGTCAGCAGAATGCCGCCCGCCACGGCTGCGGTCGGCAACAGCACGCGCTGGTCGTTGCCCAGCGCGAGCCGCACCAGATGCGGCACGATCAGCCCGACGAAACCCACCGAGCCCACCTGCGTCACCGCCACCGCGGTCAGCAGCGAAGCCAGCACGTACAGCCCGAGGCGCAGGCGTTTGACGCTCACGCCGAGCGCATGTGCGGTCATCTCGCCTCGCGCGAGCACGTTGAGATCACGCGCAAACGGCAGCACCGCGAGCAGGCCGATCAGCAGCACGCCCAGTGCCGGCCACGGGTTGGACGCGCCACTGGCATCGCCCATCAACCAGAACAGCATCGACTGCACCCGTGTGTCCGGCGCCAGCGCCAGCATCAGCGTCACCGCCGCGCCACAGCCCGCGGCCACGATCACACCGGTCAGCAGCAGGCGCGTCTGCGTCCAGCTGCCGTCGCCGTGTGCAAGTCCGAACACCAGCAGCATGGCAATCAGGGCGCCGGCAAACGCGCCGCCATCGATCCAGATTGACGCCGCCCCCAGCGAAATCCCGGTCAGCGCACCAACCGCCGCGCCACCGGAAATGCCGAGGATGTAGGGATCAGCCAGCGGATTACGCAGCAAGACCTGCATCAGCGCCCCCGCCAGCGCGAGCAGGCCGCCACACACAAAGGTCGCCACCGCACGCGGCAGGCGAAGTTCGCGCACGACGCTGGCTGACATGCCGTCGGCACCGCCCAGGGCAGCAAGGACCTCGGCGGGCGCGATTGGCAAACTGCCCGCGATCAGCGCCCACCCCATGGTCAGCGCCGCGACCAGCACCAGCAGCAGCGCGACGACGAGCGGGCGGCGACGCCTGCCAGTCATCAGGCAGTCCCCGCCCTTGCGCAATGCCACGGCCTCCATCGGCTGTCAGTGCAGTGCGTAGCGCAGCGCAACGAAGGCATTCGCGCCCTTCGTGCCGTAGCCCTGAGCCAGTTCGTAGTCCCTGTCGAGGATGTTGTTTGCACGCAGCTCCACACTCCAGTCAGGCGCCAGCGCATAGTGAACGTATGCGTTGAGCAAGGAATATCCGGCCAGCCGTTTTGCCGACGTGTTGCTCGCCGTTGTGTCGAAGCGCCGCCCCTGCCCGGTCAGCTCCATCCCCCAGGTCCAGGCGCCCGTGCTGCGATCGATGGCCAGCGACGCGCTTTCCTTGGCCCGACGCCCAAGGTAATTGCCGCTATCCTTGTCCTTGGCCTCAAGAAAGTCCACGTTTGCACGCAGACGGTAGCCGTACACCATCGTCGTCAGTCCCAGTTCCACGCCTTCCAGCGTTGCGGTGGCGACGTTGTCCGCGATGCCGGAGCTCCAGTCGATCAGGTTCTTCACCCGGTTGTTGAAATAGGTCGCGCGCACGGAGGTCGCGCCACGCTCCCAGACCAGTCCGAACTCGCGATTGAGCGCCTCTTCCGGCTTGAGGTCGGCGTTTCCGCCAAAACAGCCGTAAGAGCCGAAACAAGCCAGCGGATAGTAGAGATCGTTGAAGGTCGGCGCCTTGAACGCGGTGCCGATACTGCCATGCACACGCCACTCAGGCAGGAACTGATAGCCGTATGCCGCCGATCCGGTGGTTTCTCCGCCGAATTGCGAGTCATCGTCGTGGCGGACATTGAACTGGACGTTGTGCTTGCCGAACTGGCCGCCCCAGCCGAGCACCAGCGAATTGGTGTTGCGCTGCGTCTTGGCATACGCGGTGGTCGTGCTCACGTTCTGCTCGAGGTACTCGTATGCGGCCAGCAGCGACCCGCCGGCCAGCGCGACATCGTTCTGCCAGGTGAACTGCGTTTGCGCCGTATCGAACTCGGATGTTGAGGTCGCGGTGGAGTGGTCATGCGAGGTGTCCGCGCTGTAGCCAACCCTGACCGTACTGGCCCAGTCGCCAGTGATCTGATTGCGCATGTAGACGCTCGCGGTATCGGTCTGCTTGTCCAGGTACGAGTCGTAGGCCTTGCCGGCGTCGTACCAGCTGCGGCCATCGGTATGAAACACGGACAGGCCGATCTCGTCGCGCTCACGAAAGCCCACCGTCAGCGATCCATTGACGTAGTTGTTACGGAAACCATCGTCGTCCTGATCCCTGCCTGCATAAGAGGTGGGCCGGGCATTGATGCCGTCGGTGCGGTCCTCGCCGACGACCAGGCTGTAACGCAGGCGATCCACACCGCCTGCGACCGCAGCCTCAAGAGAACGGCTGTTCTCGGTGCCGAAGCCGACACGAACCGACGGCTGAAATCCTTCCTTGCCCTTGCGGGTGAAGATCTGGATCACGCCGCCGATTGCGTCCGAACCGTACAGCGCACTCGCCGGCCCGCGCAGGATCTCGACACGATCGATCAGCGCCAGGGGAATCGTTTCCAGCGAGGGGGAGCCATTGGTCGCAGAACCGATTCGCATGCCGTCGATCAGCACCAGGGTGTGACCCGAGTTGGCACCGCGAATGTAGATGCTGCTGCTCGCGCCGGCACCGCCGTTGCTCACGACCTGAATGCCGGATCGCGCGGAGAGCAACTCGACGAGGCTTGAATTACCCGCTGCAGCGATGTCCTCGCGACTGATCACTTCGACAGTCGCGAGTGCCTCTGAGGCAATGACCGCTTGCCGGGTGGCCGTGACAACGACCTGATCGAGTTCGGAATCGCCATGCACGGTCTGCGCCTGGCCGAGTACGGGGTAAACGAGTGCGCACGCCGACGCGAGAATGGAAAGCTGGATTTTCATTGTAATGACTCCCTTCGCCACGGCCCGCGTCCCCGCATACCGTGACTGATTCGCACAAGGACATGCCGGGAGAGAACCGAAGAGAGCCGAAAATGCCGCACCCGTCGCTGCCACCCCGCAGCACATCCGCCATTTCGCATTCGGGCCGGTATCCGGGCTCATGAGCTGTCTGGAGCAAGATCCTCCTGACCCGACGCATCGCCTTCCCGGGCATGACCCAGTGGCTTCTCGAGGCGTCTTGCACTCACTTACCGTTGCGGGGGCAGCACAGGCATTGCACGCTTGCGGCGTGCGCACCTGTTTCCCGTTTAACCCTGTGGCGAGAGTCGCCGTCGGGCACCACGAACGCGTTGCCCCTTTCAGGGCAGAGGGGGCGGATGATACCGTGTCCGGCTATCTAGTGCACTGCAAAAAGCGAAGCATTCCAATGACCTGCGAACTCATTCTTGGCGGCGCCCGCTCCGGAAAAAGCCGCCACGCCGAACAACGCGCCCTCGACAGCGGCCTGCCGGTCACCGTGATTGCCACGGCGGAAGCCGGAGACGAGGAGATGGCCGCACGCATCCGCCGCCACCAGCTCGACCGCCCGCCGCACTTCCACACCGTCGAAGCGCCCGTCCGGCTCGCCGAAACCCTGAAGCAGGAGGCCGCCCCGGGCCGCTGCATCATCGTCGACTGCCTCACGCTGTGGCTGTCGAACCTGCTCATGGAAGCGGACACGCTGGTCTCTGCGCACAGTGCAGACACCCTGCCCCTGTTCAGCCGCGAACGCGACGCGCTGCTCGCCACCCTGCCCGAACTTCCCGGCACCATCGTGCTGGTCGCCAACGAGGTCGGGCTCGGTCTGGTGCCGGAACATCCGCTCGGGCGCCTGTTCCGCGACGAAGCCGGACGGCTCAATCAGGCCGTTGCCGAGCGCTGCCAGCGCGTCGTCTTCGTTGCCGCCGGCTTGCCGCTGGTGCTGAAGGGTGGCTGAAACAGCGTGCTAACATCCGCCGCGCTCATCCACACCCTGTTGCGATATCACCAATGAACTTCACCATCAGCGCGCCGGATCAGACGATCGCCCCCCGGCTGCAGCAATGCATCGACACCAAGACCAAGCCGCTGGGCGCACTCGGGCGCCTTGAAGCGCTCGCCCTGCAGATCGGCCTCGTACAGCAGACCGAGGCCCCCGTTCTGAACCAGCCGCACATCATGGTGTTTGCCGGCGATCACGGCGCGGCGCGCGCAGGCGTTTCGGCCTACCCGCAGGACGTGACCTGGCAGATGGTGGAAAACTTCCTCGCCGGCGGCGCCGCGATCAACGTCTTCAGCCGGCAGATGGGGCTCGGACTGACCGTGATCGACGCCGGCGTGAATCACGACTTCGGCAAGCGTCCCGGACTGATCGACGCCAAGATCGCGCCCGGCACCGACAACTTCATCGAGCGCCCGGCGATGTCCGCTGCACAGTGCGAAGCCGCCCTGGTCAAAGGCCGTGAGCTCGCCCACGCGCTGGCCGCAAACGGCTGCAACTGCGTGGGTTTTGGCGAGATGGGCATCGGCAATACCGCCGCTGCGTCGCTGCTGACCCACTGTCTTGTTGCCGGCGGCGAGCTCGCCACGGTGACCGGCCGCGGCACCGGACTCGACGACGCAGGACTTGCGCGCAAGCAGGCACTGCTCAAGCAGGCACTCACGCGCGGTGGCCGCCAGCGCGACCCGCTGGTCGCCCTGGTGCAATACGGCGGTTTCGAGATCGCGATGATGGTCGGAGCGATGCTTGGCGCGGCCGAGAAGCGCATGGTGCTGCTGATCGACGGCTTCATCGTGACCTCGGCGCTGCTCGTGGCCCATGCGGTTGCGCCGGCAGTCCTGCCCTACTGCGTGTTCGCGCACCGTTCGAAGGAACCTGGGCACACGCTGCAACTTGAGCACCTCGGCGTCGAGCCGCTGATGGAACTCGATCTGCGCCTCGGCGAGGGTACTGGCGCTGCGCTGGCCTACCCGCTGGTGCAGGCGGCAGTGAACTTCCTCGACGAAATGGCGAGCTTCGAGTCGGCCGGCGTCAGCGCGCAGGACTGACCCCCGTTGATGCGCTACCAGCTCGAACTCTTCTTCACCGCACTCGGCTTCTTCACGCGCCTGCCGGTCCCGGCCTGGGTGCCGTGGTCCACCGAGCGCCTGAATCATGCTGCACGCTACTTCCCGCTGGTGGGCTGGGTCGTGGGCATGATCGGGGCAGGCAGCTATCTGATCTTCACCCTGGCACTCCCGCCCGCGCTCGCCGTGATTCTGTCGATGGCGGTCACGGTTCGTGCCACCGGCGCCTTCCACGAGGACGGCTGGGCCGACACCTGCGATGGCCTCGGCGGCGGCTGGGAGAAGGCTCAGGTACTGACGATCATGAAGGATTCGCGCATCGGCAGTTACGGCACCGTCGGCATGGTACTGATGCTGCTCGCCAAGGCTGCCGCCCTGTTCGAGCTCGGCGCCCACGGCTTGTCAGGTGTCGCTGCAGCCATGCTGGTCGCACACCCGCTGTCGCGCCTGTGCGCGACCAGCCTGATCCACCGCCTGCCCTACGTGCGCGAGGACGAGAGCGCGAAGTCGAAGCCGCTTGCCCGCCGCATGAACGGTGCGGAACTCCTGATCGCAGCCGGCTTCGGCCTGCTTCCGCTGATACTCCTTGGCCCGCTAGAGGCCTTGTGCGCCGTGGCTGCGGTGACGCTCGTCACCCTGTGGGCCGCACGCATGTTCGTGCGCCGGCTCGGCGGTTACACCGGCGACCTCCTCGGCGCCACCCAGCAAGTCACCGAGCTTGCCTGCTACCTTGGCATCCTGAGCGCATGGAACTTCATCTGATCCGCCACCCCCGGCCCGACGTCGCACCCGGCGTGTGCTACGGCCAGACCGACGTCGGGCTGGCCGAATCCGCCGTCGATGTCGCAGCCCGGCTGCGCCCGCTCCTGCCCAAGCGCTTCGCACTGCACGCCAGTCCGCTCAGTCGCGCCCGCCTGCTCGCCGAGGCACTCGGCTCACCGCAGATCGACGCCCGCCTGCAGGAAATGAGCTTCGGCGAATGGGAGGGGCGCCGTTTCGACGAACTCGGCACCGCCATCGACGCCTGGGCGGACGATCCGCTCGGTTTTCGCGCGCCGGGCGGCGAATCTGCCCGTGAGCTGAGCGCACGCGTCCTGCCCTGGCTGGCGGAGGTGCGCAGCGCTGCGGCAGACGACCTGCCGGTGGTGACCGTTGCACATGGCGGACCGCTGCGCGTGATTGCCGGCCACCTGCTGGGCCTGCCCCCCGAGCGCTGGCTGGCGCTGGACTTTGCCTGTGGCCAGGTCACGCGGATCGACGTCGAATCCTGGGGCACGACGCTGAAGTGGTTCAACCGCTAGCACGCGACAGCCGCCTCGAAAACAGGCCGGTGCGTGCTCGCAGTCGTCGCCTTCCGCCCTTCGTGGGATAATCCCCGTCTTTCCAACGTCTTGCCTTGCGCTTAATGCCGAACATCCTGCCCGACTTTTCCGCCGGTCGCCTCCTCGTCATCGGTGACGTCATGCTAGACCGCTACTGGCACGGCTCAACCACCCGTATCTCGCCCGAGGCGCCGGTGCCCGTGGTCAAGGTCGAAACCGATGAGTTCCGCGCCGGCGGAGCGGGCAACGTCGCCCTGAACGCGGCCTCGCTTGGCGCCTGCGCAGAACTGGTAGGCCTGGTCGGACGCGACGAACCTGCCCGCCTGCTGCGCGAGCGGCTTGAGCACGGCGGGGTGCTGTGCCGGCTGCTCGAGGCACCGCAGCACCCAACCATTACCAAGCTGCGCATCATCAGTCGCCACCAGCAACTGATCCGGCTCGACTTCGAGGACAATTTCGCAGTACTCGAATCCGCCGGTATCGAACAGGCCTTCGAGGCTGCCCTGCCGGACGCGCACGCTGTCGTGCTGTCGGACTACGGCAAGGGCACGCTTGCCCAGGTCAGCAGCCTGATTCGGCTCGCTCGCGAACGCGGGCTGCCGGTCGTGGTCGACCCCAAGGGCGCGGATTTCGGCCGCTACAGCGGTGCCACCGTAATCACGCCCAACATGACCGAGTTTGAAGCGGTGGTCGGGCACTGCAGCGACGAAGCCGCGGTGCGCAGTCGCGGTGAAGCGCTGATCGAGGCGCTCGGCCTGGAAGCCCTGCTGATCACCCGCTCCGAACGCGGCATGACCCTGCTGCAAAAAGGCCAGGCGGCGCTCGACCTGCCGACCCGTGCGCGAGACGTATTCGACGTGACCGGCGCAGGCGACACCGTGGTCGCCGTGCTCGGCACCGGCCTCGCCTGCGGACTGTCGATGGCGGACGCCACCGCACTGGCCAATACTGCTGCCGGCGTCGTCGTCGGCAAGCTCGGCACCGCCACCGTGAGTCTCGCAGAGCTCACCGCGGCGCTGACCGCAACACATTGAACTAGGAGTTCGCATGATTATCGTCACCGGCGGCGCCGGCTTCATCGGCAGCAATCTCGTTCAGGGTCTGAATGCGCGGGGTATTTTCGACATCCTCGTGGTGGATGACCTCAGCGACGGTCACAAGTGTCTCAACCTCGCGGACGCCGACATCCGCGACTACATGGACAAGGACGACTTCCTCGCACGCATCGAGGCGGGCGATGACTTCGGCACCGTCGAGGCCGTCTTCCATGAAGGCGCCTGCTCGGCCACCACCGAATGGGATGGCCGCTTCGTGATGAAGGTGAACTACGAATACACCAAGGCCTTGCTGGCCTGGTGTCTGGCGCGCAAGGTGCCGCTGATCTATGCCTCGTCCGCATCCGTGTACGGCATGGGCCCCAACTTCCGCGAGGCGCGCGAGTTCGAGCAGCCGCTCAACATGTACGCCTACTCGAAGTTCCTTTTCGACTGCCACCTGCGCCCCCAGCTCGACGGGCTGCAGAGCCAGGTGGTCGGCCTGCGCTACTTCAACGTCTACGGCCCGCGCGAGCAGCACAAGGGCAGCATGGCGAGCGTGGCCTGGCATTTCAACAACCAGCTCAACGACTCCGGCCGCGTGCGCCTGTTCGAGGGCTCGGACGGCTACGGCCCGGGCGAACAGCGCCGCGACTTCATCCACGTGGATGACATCGTCGCGGTCAATCTGTGGCTGCTCGACAACCCGCAGGTATCGGGCATCTACAACCTTGGCACCGGGCGCGCACAGAGCTTCAACGAAGTGGCGCGTGCAGCCATCAAGTGGGCCCGCGCGAACGGCAGCGAAGGCGGCGGCATCGATTACATCCCCTTCCCGGAGCATCTGAAGGGCCGCTACCAGAGCTTCACCGAAGCCGACATGAGCGCACTGCGCAAGGCCGGCTACGACCGTCCATTCATGGATGTCGAGACCGGCGTGCCGCGCTACCTCGACTGGCTCTCCCGCAACGGCTGACCCGGTGAAGGCAGCAGGAATGCGCAGAATTCTGGTCGTGGGCCCTTCCTGGGTGGGTGACATGGTGATGGCACAGAGCCTGTTCGTGACGCTCAAGCGCGGCGGCCCCTGTGAAATCGACGTGCTCGCGCCCGGCTGGTCACTCCCCATCCTTGCACGCATGCCCGAGGTGCGGCGTGGGGTGGCGATGCCGCTCGGCCACGGCGAGTTCGGGCTCGGCAAGCGCTGGGCGCTGGGTCGCGAACTGGCCGCCGAAGGCTATGACCAGGCCATCCTGCTGCCCAACTCGCTGAAATCGGCGCTGGTGCCGTTCTTTGCCCGCATTCCGCTGCGCACGGGTTTTCGGGGCGAGATGCGCTACGGCCTGCTCAATGACCTGCGCCTGCTCGACGAGACCGCGCTGCCGATGACCGTGCAGCGCTTCGTCGCCCTCGGCCGGCCTGCGGACGCCGCCCAGCCACCCGCCTTTCCCAACCCGCACCTGCTTGCCGACGCAGCCAACCAGGCCACGCTGCACAGCCGGCTCGGACTCGCCGACGACCGGCCCGGCATTGCGTTCATGCCAGGCGCAGAGTACGGCCCTGCCAAGCAGTGGCCGCTGCCTCACTACGCCGCACTCGCCCGAGAACTCGTCGGCCGTGGTTACCAGGTCTGGATTCTTGGCTCGGCCAAGGATCACCCGGCCGCCGAGGAAATTGCAGCCGACACGCCCATGGTCCATAACCTGGCCGGTCGCACCCAGCTGGGTGACGCGGTCGACCTCCTCGCGCTCGCCGAGGCCGCAGTGACCAACGACTCCGGCCTGATGCATGTCGCTGCGGCGCTCGACGTGCCACTGGTGGCGATCTACGGTTCCTCCAGCCCCGAGCACACGCCGCCCCTGTCGGGCAAGGTCTCGATCCGCAGTCTCGGCCTTGAGTGCTCGCCCTGTTTCAAGCGTGTCTGCCCGCTCGGTCACACCCGCTGCCTCGTCGACATCACCCCGGCCAGCGTGCTGCAGGCACTCGAGACCCTGGGCGCTGGTGGCGCACGCATGGCCGCCACGGCAGACTGAGCAGCCCATGCGAATCCTGATCATCAAGACCTCTTCGCTGGGCGACATCATCCACACGCTGCCCGCGGTCACGGATGCTGCGCGGGTGTTTCCGGGCATCCGCTTCGACTGGGTCGTGGAAGAAGCCTTTGCCGAGATTCCTGCCTGGCACCCTGCGGTCGACCGCGTGATTCCGGTGGCACTGAGACGCTGGCGCAAGCATCCGCTGAAAGCGCGCCAGAGCGGTGAATGGCGCGCATTTCGCCAGGCCATCTCCAGCGTCGAGTACGACGCAGTGATCGACGCACAGGGGCTGCTCAAGAGCGCGTGGCTCAGCTGCTACGCCCGCAGCACGGTGCACGGCCTGGACCGGCACTCGGCGCGCGAACCCCTCGCCAGCCTGCTCTACCGTCATCGCCATGCGGTGCCCTGGGGGCGGCATGCGGTGCTGCGCGTGCGCGAACTGTTTGCCGACGTGCTTGGCTACAGCCTGCCACCGGATGCCCACAGCGACCGCGACGGCGCAGAACCCGCCGGCGCCTCGGCCTACGGGCTCGATCATGAGCGCGTGCTCGCAACCGCCGCCCATCGCCCGGATACAGGCAAGCCCTATCTCGTCTTCCTGCACGGCACAACCTGGGACACCAAACACTGGCCGGAAACCTACTGGCGCCAGCTGGTCGAGCGCGCGAGCGCGAATGGCTGGCAGGTTCGGCTTCCGTGGGGCAGCATCACCGAACATGAACGCGCTGACCGCATCGTTGCCGGCATTGCCGGCGCCAGCGTGCTGCCGCGGCTCACGCTGACCGATCTTGCCGCCGAACTCGCCGAAGCACGCGCCTGCGTTGCGGTCGACACCGGCCTCGGCCATCTGGCGGCCGCGCTCGACATCCCCACGCTGTCTCTTTTCGGCCCCACCAACCCCGGCTATACGGGGGCCTGGGGCCGCAGTCAGGTGCATCTGGCAGCCGACTTCGATTGCGCACCCTGCCTGCAGAAGGATTGCAGCTACAAGCCAACGGCCGAAGACCGCAGTCGCTTCGACCTCGAAACCGAACACCCCCTGTGTTTTACCCGGCTTGCGCCGGCGCAGGTATGGTCTGCGCTCGAAACGCTGCTCGAGCGGCGACTCGACTCCACCAAGGACTCTGCCTGATGCAGCTTGCATTCTGTCTGTACAAATACTTCCCGTTCGGCGGCCTGCAACGCGATTTCCTTCGCATTGCCCTGGCCTGCCAGGCCCGTGGCCACGACATCCGCGTGTACGTTCTCGAATGGGAGGGCGAAGTGCCGCCCGGATTCGACCTGATCAAGGTACCGGTCAGCTCGATGCTCAACCACCGTCTGTACGCCAAGTTCACACGCTGGGTTGAGGCCGATCTCGCGCGCCGGCCGGTGGACCGCGTGGTCGGATTCAACAAGATGCCGGGGCTCGACGTGTATTACGCCGCCGACCCGTGCTACGAGGAGAAGGCGCGCACCATGCGCAAGTCGCTGTATCGCTACAGCCCGCGCTACCGCCACTTCTCGGCCTACGAACGTGCGGTGTTCGCGCCCGAGAGCCACACCGAGATCCTGATGATCTCGACCACGCAGCAACCGCTGTTCAAGAAGCATTACGGCACGCCGTCCAAGCGCTTTCATCTGCTGCCACCGGGCATTGCGCCGGATCGCCGCGCGCCGGCCAACGCCAGCGAGCTGCGCGTCGCAGCACGCGCGCGCTTTGCCTCCGAGTTCAAGCTGCAAAGCGGCGACCTGCTGCTGGTGCAGATCGGCTCGGACTTCATGCGCAAGGGGCTGGACCGCAGTATCGAAGCCATGGCCTCATTGCCCGAGCCGCTCAAGCGGCGCACCCGCCTGATCGCGCTCGGCGCCGACGACCCTGCCCCCTTCATGAGCCAGGCGGCGCGCCTGGGCGTAGGCGAAAGGGTGTTCATGCCCGGCGGGCGCAAGGATGTCCCGGACTTCCTGCTCGCGGCCGACCTTCTGCTCCACCCCGCCCGCCACGAGAACACTGGCACGGTGCTGCTCGAAGCCCTCGTTGCCGGCCTTCCGGTACTGGCCTCGGCCGCCTGCGGCTATGCGCACTACATCACCGACGCCGACGCCGGCAGCGTGATCGGCGAGCCCTTCCATCAAAGCGCGATGAACGACACGCTGGCGGCGATGCTGTCGACCCCGGACGCGCTCACCTGCTGGCAGCACAACGCCCTCGTGTTTGCCGACAGCGCCGACCTCTACAGCCTGCCGGAACGCGCCACCGATGTGATCGTGGGCAAGCGCGGATGAATCGGCTGGAACTGCGCCCTCCGCTGACGACGCTATGGTCCGGCCGCGATCCCTTTGCGGCCGCGGCTGCGCTCGCGCGGGAGGCTGCAAGTGACGACCTCGTGCGCGATGTCGAGGGCCGGCGCACGCTGCGTTTCGAGATCGACGGTCGCGGCTATTACCTGAAGCTGCAGAACGGCGTGAGCTGGGGACGCATCGCCGAAGAGCTCGTCCACCTGCGGCGTCCGGTGCTGGGCGCGGGAAACGAATGGAACGCGATCGGGCGTTGCCATGAGCTCGGCGTACCCACGATGACAGCCGTCGGCTTCGGTGAGCGTGGTTCAGGGCCTGCACGGCGGGACTCGTTCATCGTTACAGAGGCGATCGAGCCCGCCATCGACCTCGATGAGTTCACCCGCAACTGGCGCGAGCAGGCGCCGCCGCCCGCCCTAAAGCACGCGCTGATCCGGGCGGTCGCATCAATCGCACGGCGCCTGCATGAAGGCGGCGTCAATCACCGCGATTTCTACTTGTGCCACTTCCTCATGCGTACCGTCCCCGAACCTGCGGCGGATGCCTTCCAGCTCGCGCTGATCGACCTCCACCGTGCGCAGTTGCGCAGCCATACACCGCGGCGCTGGCGCGACAAGGATCTCGCAGGCCTGTACTTCTCGGCGCTCGACATCGGGCTCACCCGCCGCGACAAGCTGCGCTTTCTGCAGACCTACTTCCCGGGCGCACTGCGCCACACGCTGCAAACGGAACGCCGGCTGCTGGCCTACCTTGAGCGCGAGGCGGCTCGGCTCAAGCTGCGCTTCGAGCGCAAGTTCGCCAATCGCCCGGCATTGCAGCGATGATGCGCTGGTCCCTCAATCCCGGCGCCCTCGATGCGAGCGCGGAACGCGCTTTTGCTTCGCTCGACAGCGTCTTTGCGCTCGAAGGCGAGCAAGTGGCGGCCGACCCACTCAGCCAGGTCTTGCGTGTTAGCGCGGGGCTGCGTCGCTACTACGTCAAGCGTTACCACGGCGCCGGCAAGAATCCGCTGCGCCGCTGGCTCGGCCGCCCAAGGGTGCAGGCCGAGTGGCAGAACCTGCGCCATTTCGCGGAGTGGGGCATCCCCACCGCCACCCTGGTCGGATGGGGTCTGGAGCGACGCAACGGCGCATTCCTGCGCGGTGCGCTGATCACCGCCGAACTGCCGGGCACCACCGACCTCAACCAGCTTGCGCTGCGCAAGGATGCACGCCTGGCCGATCCACGCTGGGTCGCGGCGGTATCGCGGCAGCTGGCGAAGATGACGCGGATCATGCATGCCCACCGCTTCACCCACAACGATCTGAAGTGGCGCAACCTGCTGGTCGACGCGGCGGACACCCCCCACCTGTACCTGATCGACTGCCCGTCTGGCGAGTTCTGGTGGGGCCCATTCCTGCGCTACCGGATCGTCAAGGACCTGGCCTGCCTCGACAAGGTGGCGAAGTACCACCTGACCCGCACCCAGCGCCTGCGCTTCTATCTGGACTACACGCAGAAGACACGACTGGATGCCGGCGACAGGAAGCGGGTGCGCCACATCCTGCGCTTCTTCGACGGCCGCGAATGAGACTGGCATGACGGACACCCGCCCCGAGGGCACGACGCCCCTGCTCGACGCTGCCGCCCTGCAGATGGCGGGCCGCCAGCCCCCTGCTGCATTCCGCATTCGCCTCAAGGACGGACGCGAGTTGCAGCTCATTCGCCTGCTGCGCGTGCTGCCGGGCAAACGCGTGGTGGGTGAAGCCGTGCTGGACGGCGAACATGTGCTCGCCAAGCTCTTTGTCGACAAGCGCAGCGCCCGCTACTGGTCGCGCGAGCACGCCGGCATTGCCGCCCTGACCAAGGCCGGTATCCCGACGCCCGCAGCGCTGCTTGCCGAAGCGCTGCCGGAGGGCGGCCACGTCCTGCTCACCCGCTTCCTGGCTGGCGCCCGCAGCCTCCTCGAAGTCTGGCAATCCCTGCCGGACATCCGCCCTGCCGCGACGGATGCAAGCGACGCGCTCGCCCCTGCCTTTGCACTGCTTGGGCAATTGCATGCAGCCGGCCTGACGCACTCAGACCTTCATTTCGGCAACTTTCTGCAGCATGAAAACCGCCTGCTGCTGATCGACGGCGACGCCGTGCAGACTCACGCCGGGCCCTCGCTTCCCACCGCCGCCGCAGCGCGCGACCTTGCCATGCTGATTGCACAACTCCCGCGCACCTGGGATGGAGCGCTCGCCCCCCTGCTCGAGGCTTACCGCCACAACAACCCGCACATGCCCTCGACTGCCGAGCAGGCCGGGGCACTGAAGACGGCACTGGCGTGGCGCTTGCGCGACTACCTCGACAAGACGGGGCGCGATTGTTCGCTGTTCAGTGTCACGTCCCGGTTCAGGCGCTTCGAGGCCGTGCTGCGCAGCGAGCGCAATCGCCTCGCACCGCTGCTCGACGACATCGATGCATCCATCGAAGCCGGCACCCTGCTCAAGCGCGGCAACACCTGCACCGTTGCCAGCGTCCTGATTGGGGCTCAGCCGGTCGTGGTGAAACGCTACAACCTCAAGAACCTGCGCCACGCCCTGTCGCGGCTGTGGCGCCCGAGCCGCGGCTGGCATTCATGGCGCGAAGGCCACCGCCTGCGCCTGTTCGGCATACCAACGCCCACCCCGCTGGCGCTCATCGAGGAGCGCTGGGGTCCATTGCGCGGACGCGCTTGGCTGATCACCGAACACTGCCCCGGCATCGACCTGCTGACCCACCTCGACCCGGATTCCGCACCACCGCCAGCCGAAGCCAGCGCACTGCAGATCCTGTTTGCCACCCTGTACCGCGAGCGCATCAGTCACGGCGACCTCAAGGCAACGAATCTGCTGTGGGACGGCAAGGATGTTCAACTGATCGATCTCGACGCAATGCAACAGCACCGCAGTGACGCAGCCCACCAGCGCGCCTGGCAGCGTGACCGCAAGCGACTGTTGCGCAACTGGCCGCCTGACTGTGTCTTGTCTGAATGGCTTGACGCTCACCTTCCGGCAAGCTGAAGCGGGCCGCTCAGTCCGCGTCGAATGCCAGCCACGGCGCGCGCAGATGACTGCATCTCAGTACCGTCACCACACCAACGGACGCACCACGTGATCCTGTTCGACGCGAACCCGTATTGCGCGCATGCAATGACAAATTTATAAGGCTATTCCATGTCCTGGCTTCACTCCCGGCGCATCCGCTTTCTCTGCGCAGGCGTCACGCTTTTCTTCATCCTGTTCGCCGCCCTGCGTCTCGGCTTCCTCATCGCCTCCGCGGATCATGCTGCACTGGCCGGCGAAAGCACCGGAGTCATCCTTCAGACAATCTCGATTGGACTCCGCTTCGATCTTCGGCTCGCACTGCTGATCATGCTACCGGTTGCATTCGCCGCATCCCTGCCGCGGGTCAATCTGGTGCGAAGCAGATTCACCCGGGCACTGACCGGGCTCTACCTCGCACTGGCGACCCTGCTGGTGCTGCTGGTCTATGTGCTCGACTTCGGCCACTACTCCTATCTTGGCCAGCGGCTGAGCGCGACGGTCTTCCGTTTCGCCGGAAACGCGGACATCTCGACGCGCATGCTGTGGGAGAGCTACCCGGTCGTCTGGATCAGCCTCGGATGGCTCGCGCTGACAGCAGCTTTCGTCAGTCTTCTCTTCAGGGCGGCGCGCGTCACGCTGGACCGCCCACGCCGGCAACCGATCCGCCCGCTCCCCGCAGTCGCAGGAATTGTCCTGGTTGCCGCACTCGGTCTTCTCGGGATGCTTGGTCGGGTAGACAACATCAATCCGGAGAACCCGGTACCGCTGCGCTGGAGCGATGCATTCTTCTCCGGCAATGCTGCAGTCGGCGCTCTCGGTCTCAACCCGGTGACCTTCATCTACGACACCCACCGAATCCCGTCCGAGAAATACGATCTGGCCGAACTTGGCCGACACTACGACACCGTCGCCCACTACCTGTCGGTCGACTCGCCAGATCCCGCGACACTGTCGATGCAGCGCACGGTCAAACCGCATGTGCACCGCCTGCCGGTCGCACAAGCACCCAACGTCGTGTTCATCATGCTCGAATCGCTTGGCGCGAGTCGCTCCGGCCTGTTCGGCAACCCGCTTGATCCCACCCCCGAGTTGGACGCCCTCGCCCGCGAAGGCTGGCTGTTCCGCAATCTCCATGTTCCGGTTACCGGCACAGCCAAGACCGTCTGGGCCAGCATCACCGGCATCCCCGATGCGGCGCGCAGCGAAAGCGCCACGCGCAACCCCTTCATCAGTTCCCAGCACTCGGTGATCAACGCGCTGCGGGGCTACGAGAAGATCTACGCGGTCGGAGGCAGCGCCGGATGGGCCAACATGAACGCACTCGTGCTCGGCAGCATCGACAAGGTCAGGCTCTATGAGGAGGGCCACTGGCGCGCGCCCAACGATGACGTGTGGGGCATCTCCGATCTGAACCTGTTTCGCGAAACCGATGCCATCCTGCGCGAGCAGGCACGCAAGGGACCGTTCTTTGCCTACATTCAGACCGCAGGCAACCACAGGCCATTCACCATTCCCGAAGACAATGACGGGTTCATCGCAAGCTCCATTCCCGATGCCGAGGCGCAACAGGCAGGATTCCAGAATACGGCCCAGTTCAATGCGGTCAGGCTGCTCGACCATAACGTTGGCCGCTTCATCGAGATGGCGCGCGCGAGCGGATATTACGACAACACGATCTTCGTGCTCTTCGGTGACCATAACGGCCGCATCTCCACCCTGCCCTTCATGGCCCCTGCGTTCGAACTGCTGGGGCTGGAAAGCACGCACGTGCACGCAATGATCCATGCGCCAAAACTGATTCAGCCACGCCTCGTCGACGAGGCCGCAAGCCTCGTCGATCTGATGCCGACGGTCGCCGGCATGCTTGGACTCGAATACGGCACTGCAACCATGGGGCGCGACCTTCAGCTCCCGGCGCCCGAAGGCGAGCGCGCGGTACCCGTGATCCTGCGCGAAGGAGCGTTCCCGGTCATCGGTGCGGTGACCCGCAAGCACCTGGTGCGGATGAACGCGGACGGGAGCAAGGCAAGCATGCATGACCTGGCCGCCGAGGCGCCCCTGAAGGATGTCTCGGCCAGCCATCCAGAGGAATTCGCGCGTTTGTCAAAGCTTGCACGCGGGCTGCACGAGAGCGCGCGCTTCATGATGTACGACAATGTGGTCGGCAATTGAAGCCCGGCCAAAGGCGTTCCAAGCTAACATTTCACCCCATGAGAAACCGGATTCCGCTGCAATTGCTTGGGCACGACGAGTATCTTGAGATGCGTGCCGGCGCACGCGTTGTCGAACAGGACGAGCATGGGGAGAAAGTGCTCCTGCTGCCCGACGGCACCTACTTCAAGCTCTTCAGGCGCAAGCGCGTGCTGACCTCTGCCGCGTGGAAGCCCTATTCACAGCGCTTTGTCGACAACGCTGCGGCTCTGCACCGATTGGGCATACCCTGCCCACAGGTGCTGAAGCACTACCGCATCCCGGCGATCAGCCGCGATGCGGTACATTACCTTCCGCTTGAAGGCGAGACCATCAGACAGGTCATCGCAGGCGGCCTCGGCGAGGCGAGAGCCGACGCGTTAAGGCATCAGTTGCTGGAATTCATTCATCACATCCACTCGCTCGGGATATTCTTCCGCTCGGCACACCTCGGCAACATCGTGCTGACACCGGAGAACACGCTCGGCCTGATCGATATCTCGGATCTCAGGATCAGCTGGTTCAGACTTGGGCCGTTCAGGCGCCGCCGCAATCTTCGCCACGTGCTCCGCTATCGCGACGATCGCGAATGGCTGCGCAGGAGTATCGAATGGGCAAGGCTCGACAAATGAAGACACAGGAACCTGGCGGCGCGGCCGGATACCCGGCGTGGCGCGAAAGAATCAACGACCATCTGACGAGCTGGGTACTCCCGCTGGGCATTTTGCTGCTGCTCACCAGCATGATGTGGGCGGGAGAGAAGAGGCTGTTCCAGCAACTGTTCTATGTATTCCTGGCACTCCCCGCGTTCGTACTGGCACTGAACTGCCGGGACCTCGCCGCTGCACTGCTCCGCAGCCCGGTGTTCATTGCCTTCCTCTGCTTCGCCGCCTATTTCTCCATCAGCATCAGCTGGTCCGGAACGGACGAAAGCGCGCTGTCGCTGCTGAAGCGGCCGCTTTACGTCCTGTGCCTGTTTTTTGCCTTTGCCGGAGTCGCCTTCCGTCGGCCCGATCGGCTGACGGCAGTGCTGCGGCTCTCTTCGATCATTGCCGTCATTGCGGGTAGCGTGCAGCTTGCATTGTTCCTGTTGTCGAATGACGGCGCGCGTTTGGCCGGCTACGGCGCGCTCCACAACCCGCTTCTGACCTCACATGTCTTCGGCTTTTTCCTGGTGCTGTGGATCGCATACTGGATTCATCACCGCCGCTTCTTTCTGCCGGTAGCGATGGTTGCGGTTGCCGTCCTGGGTGGCCTGATCCTCGCAACCGGGTCGCGTACTCCGCTGCTGGCCCTCTCGGCCACGATTTTGTGGCTGGGACTGATGACAGGGGACCGCCGGGGCGTGATCGCGTTCAGCATCCTCGTTCTTGCGGGAGGGATCATCGCCGTATTGTGGCCGGAGGCGATCGCACAGCGGGGGCTTTCCTACAGGCCCCAGATCTGGGCAGAGGCGATCCGCCAGGCGCTGGAGTTCCCCACGTTTGGTCACGGCTACAACCATGCCCTGCGCATCCAGGTCGAAGGAATCAACTACGCCTTTTCCGACCCTCATAACATGACCCTGTCCGTGTTCTACAGGGGCGGAGCACTGGGTCTGGTGTTTTGGGCCGCACTGTTTGCGTCTGCCCTGTTCGTGAGCTGGAAGAACCGCAAGGACGTAATGGTATTCGCATTCTCGGCGACCATCGTATACGGACTCGTTGCCAGCATGACCGAAGGCGGGTCTTTCCTGTCCAGACCCAAGGAGCACTGGTTTCTGCTCTGGATCCCGTTTGCGCTGCTCACCGCCGCAACCTTGAGGCGGCAGGAGAACGAAGGGACGGGCGGGAGATGCTGAAGGCACTCAAGAAACTCTTCCGCAGAAAGCAGAAGCCCCCAAAGCTCTATCGCGACCAGATCAGATTCAGGGAACGCTACCCCGGCTTTTCCATCGGGCTTGGCACCTACGGCATGCCCGAGGTCCATGACTGGGCTCAGGGCACAACCCTCTCGATTGGTGCCTACACGTCGATCGCCGATGACGTACACATTTTTCTAGGCGGAAACCATCGCACCGACTGGATCAGCTGCTATCCATTCCCCGCCTACATGGAGGAAGCAAAAGGGATACCCGGCTACGTCACTAGCAAGGGTTCGGTCGTGATCGGGAACGATGTCTGGCTCGGGTCGGGCAGCCTGATCCTGTCGGGTGTCACCGTCGGCGACGGCGCGGTCGTCGCCGCACGCTCCGTTGTGACCAGGGATGTCGCGCCCTATGCAATCGTGGCCGGCAATCCTGCCCGGACCATCGGCTGGCGTTTTGACGAACAAACCCGGCTTGCGATCCAGGCCACAGCATGGTGGTCGTGGCCCGAGGCGGAGATCCGCAGCATCGTCCATCACCTGTGCTCGGGAGACGTCGCAGCATTTCTGGCGCATGCAGCGGCGCGGCCCCGGTAAGCGCTGTCGTGCGGTGGCATCAAACGGCTAGCGTCGCCTTGCCGGAGACACCAGACGGATGAGGCCGCGCAGCGTCTTGCTGTTCCAGTTCTGCAGAGGAATCTGTTTCAGCAACGCCCACGCCATCTTCCTGTCACGATTGGCGCACTTCAGGAACATCGAATTCAGAAAACGGGCACGTACCTCTTCGTAGCGGGGATGCCCTGCGTACTCCTCGTAGATCCGCAGAATACTCGCGGTCATGAAGCCAAGGTTCTTGTACGTGTTGGTCTCGTGCTTCCGATAGCGGGCCAGCGTCACACCGAGTGCGTCGATGAAATAACCCGCATGAGTAATCTTCAGTTCGATGTACAGATCTTCGAGGCGGATCTCCGGATTGAACCCACCGACCTCCCTCAGCACCTCGGTGCGAAACAACAGGGTCGGCGCGGGCGGGTACGGCTTGCGCTCGAGAAACATGTCGTCAAAATCCAGGCGCCGGAACGGAATATCGAGTCGCTGCCTGGACGCCGGGTAGGCGCTGCCGTCCGCATGCATCAGTTCGATGTTCCCTGCGCAGATACCGACTTCAGGCTTGCCCGTCATGTACTCGACCTGCAGCGCAATTCGCTCAGGCAACATGATGTCATCCGAGCCAAAGGGCGCGAAAAGGCTGCCTTTGGCACGCGCAAGCGCATCGTTGAGCGTTCGGGTCAGCCCCTGATTCTTCTGCTCCCTGAAATCGAAGCCATGCTCGGCCTGGAGCGCCCGTATTCTGGGTACGCTGTCATCGCTCGAGCCATCATCGATCACCAGCAATTCGATTGAAGGGTAGGTCTGTGCCAGAACGCTACGGATTGATTCCTCCACATAGGGACCGTGGTTGTACGAAGCGATCACCACGGTCACCAGGGGTCTGACCGGATCAGCGTTCATCGCTCACCCTCCGCGTTCGCGCGCAGTCCGGATTCAATGAGCTTCCGATACGCAGCCCTGTACTCGCTGATGCCGTGGTGCGCCTTAAGGTAGTTGTAGCAGCGTCCCCCCTTGCTGCGGAGTTCATCTGGCGACACGGCGAGATAGCAGTCCATTGCCTCAGCCAGCGCGTCGACATCGGTCGGCGGCACCAGCAGCCCCTCCGCTCCTGCGACGAGTTCATGCATCGACGGGATGTCCGACGCGATGACCGGCAATCTGCCGCTCATCCCTTCTAACAAGGCGAGTGGGAAGCCTTCCGCAAGCGACGGCATGATCCACACATCGAAGGCCCTCACGTATTGCATTGCATAGGGGCGCATTCCGGGCAGCAGCACGCGCCCTTCGAGTCCGAGCCGCGCCACCTCGTCCTTGAGCCCCGCATGCTCCCTACCGTCTCCAATCAGGATCAACTGCGCATCAGCGTACTTGTCCGCGATGCGCGCGAATGCCTGAACCAGGTAACGGTAGCCCTTCACCGGCACCTGTCGGCCAATGGTTCCAATCACGCGTGCCGTTGCGCTCAGCCCGAGCGCCTGACGGGCGGCATCGCGATCGAGCTGCAGCGACTCGGCCTGATCGATATCGATGGCGTTGGTAATCGCAACCGTATTCTGTGGCGTAAACCCGCTGCCGTATCCGATCAGCTCGTCACGAACTGCAGCGGACACACCGACGAAACGCCAGTGCGCGTCTGCGCGCAGACTCACCTGACGCCGACGGTACGAGCGCTCGTAGTCACCCAGGTTATGTGCGATCCCGATGCACAACGGGATGCGTAACCAGCGGTTGAGCAACAGCATCATGTTGACCGGCTTGAATCGATTGCAGATCACTACGTCAAACCGCTCCTCGCGGCAGAAGCGGAACAGCAGCCACAAGGCGCGAAGCCTCGCCCCCTTGAGCTGTGCATCGGAAAAGTCGAAATAGACCGAGCGCTCGGCGCGACTCACCGGATCGTCCCCGGCGGGACGTCCCTTGAGAAAGGCGGAGACCACCTCGTAGTCACCGGCCGGCAGACTCAGCACGATCTGCTCCGCGAGGTCGGCGAAGCTGTGATGCTTGACGTTGAAGTCTGGCTGGAGCTGAAGAACCTTGATTCGTCTTTTCATGATCGCATCGCGTGAAACCCGGCTTCACTCATCTCCCAGCGACCGCTGGCCGCAAGCACGCCGAGCGCCCGGGTATCCTGTGGCGGCAACGCAGCCCAGGCGTTTTTCTTCCAGACGGGAAAATGGAAATATGGGAAAGCCCTGCCCTGGTCACGATCATTACTGAGGGCGCCATCGCTCCAGAACCAGCGCCGCGGAAAGTCGAAGCTCCCATCGACCCACGGCACTTTCGCATCTGGCGTGCTGAAAGCCTCGACGAACTCTGCCCGTCGATACCATGGGTTTGCCTGCGCGGCGAGGCGAAACAGCCAGTCGGGCCAGTTTTTGTGGCGGATGAAGATCCGGCTGAAGGCGCCCTCGTCCAACGCATAGTGCTCTTGATCAGCAAACAGCTTCTTCCAATTTTTGATCAGACGGAACGCCTCGCGCATGCGCTTCGTATTTCTCAGCAGACAGCAGTGCCCCGACACTCGCCGCCGGTGAGTGGACAACAGATCCTTGTGCGCCAGTCGCTCCGGGGTGAAATAGGCCCGCAGGTCGCCGAACACAAGATCGAGATCGCCGAATGCCCAGAAGTCGTAGCGAAGCAGTTCTTCTTCATGGATAAAGCCGAGCGCGGGCTTCAGGTCGCAGAGCTTGTAGGGATTCTGCGGTGCAAACTCGATTCCAAGCACGCGGGTGACCCGCGCGCAGTATGCGTCGTAGCCAATATCGACGATTCGCACGTTGGGCGGACAGTGCTCGACCTGACCACAGTCGGAGAACAGCAGCCAGTCTATGCTCGGGTTCGCACGGCAGCTCTCCAGAAAGAACGGCATCCAGAAAGGCCACTGGCCAAAATAAGGGATGACAAAGCACAGGCTTGGCGTTGGCTGAAGCGACGCGCTCATCCGCACACATCCCCGAGCACATCGCGCACCATTGGCAAGGCGAAGAAGCGCCGCCTTGCGGCCTCGTCAGAGAAGGCTTCACGCAGGCGAACGAGACTGGCATGGGCGCACGCTTCCTTGCGCGACACCGACCAGCCAGCATGCTCGACCAACAGTCGCGCGAGTTCCGCATCATCGCCCAGCGGGAACAGGCTGCCGACCTCACCGACCACTTCCGGCGCACCGCCACAGTTGGTGGCGATCACCGGCACACCGGCAGCCATGGCTTCAAGGAGGACCATGCCGAAAGGCTCGTGGTCCGAACTGAGCGCAAACACGTCGAAGGCGGCGAAGGCCTGCCAGGCCTGCGGAACCTGTCCCATGAAACGGACGTTGCCTGCGATGCCGAGCGATTCAACCTGCGCGCGCAAGGACTTCTCCAGCCGTCCCTTGCCGAGGATGACGAGCTGCGCCTCCGCCGGCAGTTGCGGCAAGGCGCGAGCGAACGCTCGCAGCAGCGTAGCCTGATCCTTGTCCGGGTGGAGGCGGCCGACATTGCCGACGATGAATGCATCCGCAGGCAGACCGAGGCGCTCGCGCGCAGCCCCACGCGTGATCTGCCCTGCCCGCACGGTCTCGACATCGATACGGTTGTGCAAAGTCTCGATCCGGCCCTCGGGCCAGCTCGGCACACCACGGCGAATATCATCACGAATCGCATCCGAAACCCCGAGCAATCCGAGTCGCTTGCCGAACCAGCGCGCAAAGAGCTGGTGTGACAGGCGCTCGTAATCCCCAAAGGCGTGATGCACACCGATGACGGGGAGCTTCGTCGCCCAGCACGAAATGTAGATCGGCTTGAACCGGTGCGCGATGACAAGCCGAATGTCCCGCTCCGCCACGATCTGTCGCAGACGCCGCATTGCATCGAGCTTCAGCCCGCGCACGTCCTTGCCGTCGTAATCCAGGAAAATGACTTCGTCCGACGCCGAACCGGCCTCGACCTCCGCATTCGGCGGGTCGGTCAGATAAACGGTTGTCACCTTGTAAGGGGTGTCGCGAAACAGCGTGGCGTACTGCCGGGCCACATCCCGAAACGGGCCGTAATGGCAGTGACAGAACTGCAGGATTCGGGCTTCAGTCAAAACATCTCCAGACGACCGGCACTTGAGCACGTGAATGAGGAGGCCAGGCCGATGTAGCCCGGACACAGCCCCGAATTATAGCCGGACGCCGGGAAACGGATGGTCGGCGGAGGTCAGTCCCCGGCTTCGTCCCTGAACTGCATCGAATGCAAGCGTGCATAGTGGCCACCCGCCGCAAGCAGTTCGGCATGGGTGCCGCGCTCCACCAGATGCCCCTGGTCCATCACCAGGATCATGTCCGCACGCTCGATCGTGGACAGGCGGTGTGCGATCACCAGCGTCGTCCTCCCGCGGGTGGCGTGATCGAGGGCAGCCTGGATATGACGCTCCGACTCGGTGTCGAGCGCAGAGGTTGCCTCATCAAGAATCAGGATGGGTGCATCCTTGAGCAAGGCCCTTGCAATCGCCAGGCGTTGGCGCTGCCCGCCCGAAAGCGAGACGCCGTTCTCACCGATCTCGGTATCGAACCCCAAGGGCAGGCGGTCGATGAACTCGCGCGCATACGCCGCCTCAGCCGCCCTCTCCACCGCGTCGCGCGGCGCACCGGCGAGATCGCCATAGGCAATGTTGTTCGCAACCGTATCGTTGAACAGCGTGACGTGTTGTGTGACGAGCGCAATCTGCTGGCGAAGGTTACGCAATGCAAAGTCCTGAACAGCCACCCCGTCAATCAGGATGTCGCCCCCGTCATGCACGTAGAAGCGTGGAATCAGGTTGGCCAGCGTTGACTTCCCGCTGCCCGAGCGCCCCACAAGCGCCACCATCTGCCCCGGCGCGACATCGAAGCTGATGTCGTCAAGTACCTTGCGTTCAGTGCCGGGGTAGCTGAAGCTGAGATGCCTCACGGACAGCCGCCCCTCGACCCGTGGACGGGTGAGCGTGCCCTGATCCAGCTCGGGCGCCTCGTCGAGCTGACTGAAGATGCTCTCCGCCCCCGCCAGGCCCTTCTGGATCGTTGAACTGACCTCGGACAACTGCCGGATCGGCTTCGGCAGCAGTCCGGCTGCGGTGATGTAGGCGACCAGCTCGCCCGCAGTGGAGTCGCCGCGCAGCCACAGCACCAGAAACAGCAGTACTGCCATCGCGGAATACGTGACCAACTGCAAGGTCGGCGTATAGGTGGCGCCAGTCTTGACCATGCGCAACTGCTTGCGGGTGTTGTCCTCGCTCGCAGCGCGGAAACGTGCCGACTCATAGGCCTCGCCGCCAAAGCTGCGCACCACCCGATAGCCTTGTATGGTTTCGGACGCGACATGAGTGACATCGCCCATCGCGGCCTGAATCTTCTTCGCCTGCTTGCGGAACTTCTTGCTCGCGCTGCCGACCAGTACGCCGATCACGGGCAGTATGGCGACCATCACCAGGGTGAGCTTCCAGTTCATCCACAGCAGGTAGCCGAACAGAAAAACGATGGTCAGGCCTTCGCGGATCACCACCTTGATGGCGTCGGTCGCCGCGCCCGTCACCATGGTGACGTTGAAGGTGATGCGCGAGATCAGGTGGCCGGAATTATTGCTGTCGAAATAGCGGTTGGGCAGGCGCAGGAGACTGTCGAACAAGGCCAGTCTCAGGTCATGCACGAGGCCAAGCGAAACCTGGGCGATGAAATAGTTACCCAGATAGGAGCCGAGCCCCTGCCAAGCTGCGATCGCCACGATCAGCGCCGGCACGGCCTGCATCAGCGCGAGCTCACCGAGCAACGGAATGCCGGAAAAGACGGCAAGCGCAGGGTCGTTCAAACCATCGACAAAATACTTCAACACGCCCGCCAGCATCGGCTGCGAAGAAGCGAAGATGACGAAGCCGACAATACTGATCGCAAACAAGCCGACATAAGGCCGGACGTAGGTCAGCAGACGCAGGTAGATCTTCAGGCTGGAGCTTGATGTGGCGTCGGTTTGCGACATGCGGGTTCGGTCAAATCGGAGCCGTCGATGGTAGCACGATGGTCTGTCGGCATCGAAAAAGAGCAGCTCTCAAACGACTCTGACCCCTTTGATCCGTTGACGAAAAAACGGGCGCCGAGGCGCCCGTTTTCGCTAACTCGTCGGGAGACGAGATTAGAAGCGGTGCTGAATGGCCACTTGCAGGCCCTTCTGGTAATCGGTGCCGTCAACACTCTTGGTGGTGTCGTCGTTGTCGATCGAAGCGTAGATTGCGTACACCTTGGTGCGCTTCGACAGCGGGTGCTCGTAACCAACTGCCCACATGTCAGCTTCGCCCTTGAGGCCGTCCAGATCCTTGTACGAGTTGTACGAGGCCATGACCTTGCCCACGCCAACCGGAGCGCTCACGCCGAGCATCCAGTACTTGGCAGCGTTATCAACGCCGGCGGTCGTTTCGGAGTTGTCACGACCGTAGGTGCCGCTGACCTTGACCATACCGAAGTCGTAGGAAGCGCCGATGTCCATACGCTTCTGGATCTGAGCGTTGGTAGCATCATCCTCAGCAACGTGGTAGTTCAGACCGACGTAGATCGGGCCGTTCTTATACACGGGCGACACAGCCCAGACGCGAACGCCGTTGTCGTTGTCAACTTCCTGACCCGAAGCCTGCATGGTGTAACCGGCGGTCACGTTGAAGCCGCTGAAGCTCGGCGTAACGTAGGCAACCAGGTTGTCCAGACGGGTCTGAACGCGGGAGATGTTGGCAACGTTGCCAACCGAACCAGCGCCGAACGGGTCAACTTCGCCGTACAGGTTGAACTGGGGGGTGTACTGACGGCCAAGCGCCAGGGTACCGAAGTTGCCCGACAGTGCGAGCACGGTCTGACGGCCGCTGCCGACGTCGCCGCCTTGGTCGGTGCCAACGTTGAATTCGTACTGGAAGGAAGCCTTCAGGCCGTTGCCGAGGTCCTCAACACCCTTGAAACCCAGACGGCTGCCGTTCAGGAAGCCCTGATCGAGAGCGGTGCGGTTTGCCTTACCCGAGGTAGCGCTGTCGGAGTAGTGAGCCAGACCGATGTCGAAAAGACCATAAACGGTAACGTTCGACTGAGCGAAGGCAGGTGCGGACATCAGGCCAGCAACAGCCAGCGCGATCAGTTTCTTTTGCATGTGTTTCTCCTCTAGTTGAAGTTGAGAATGCAGCTTGGCTGGATCCCGACTTACCTCTCATGCGAGAAGTTGAAGCGATTCTGCGCATTGAGCCATGACTCACGCAAGCGCCAGCATCAAAAACCGGCGCTGGAAGCGTTTTCTTGTTGCGCAGGAGCAACACCCAGTTTTCGTGCCGGGCTGCGAAGCCTTGAAAACACTGTGCTCGGGGGCTTGCGTGCCGGTGTGGTATTGAGCGCAACGCAATGTCACGGCCATGCGCCCGAATGACGATCCGATGCCCTTCAGATCTTGACCGCACCCGGAACCACCGCACTGCCCGTGCGGGAGCCCATCGTCGCTCCGGCATCACCGCTCGCACATGCTGAGCCCGAGCCGTAGAATAGGACTTTCGGACGACGTGCCCTGCAGCTGTATCGCCACCCTATTCGTCCGGATGCAGGATTAGAATCGAGCGCATCGACGGACCGCGCACAGATTTGCGCACCAGCAGGCTTGCACCAATTGAAGCACCTTCCGGGAGTGCATGCGATGCATGAGGAGTACGGCACTTCACCACGCAACCGGCCACAACTCGAGCGGCGGCGCCTTACTGTGCGTGGCGTCGTGCAGGGCGTGGGCTTTCGCCCTTTCGTTTATCGCCTGGCGCAGGAACTCGATCTGAGCGGCTGGGTGCGTAACGACGGCAGCGGCGTCGAGCTCGAGGCACAGGGGACGGCAGGCAACCTTTCGGCCCTTGTCGCTCGCCTGCATGGCGAAGCGCCGCCGCTGGCGAGCATCGAGAGACTCGACAGCAGCCTGTGCGAACTCGACCCGAATGACCGCGGCTTCACCATCAGCGCATCCCAGGGGGGCAGCGTCACGACATCGATCGCCCACGACAGCGCAGTGTGCGATGAATGCCTGCATGAGCTTTTCGACCCCACCGGCCGGCGCTGGCGCCACCCGTTCATCAACTGCACCCAGTGCGGACCACGCTACACGATCACCCGCGGCCTGCCTTACGACCGCGTCAGCACCAGCATGGCAGCATTTGCGCAATGTCCGGAGTGTGCCGGCGAGTACCGCAACCCGCTTCACCGGCGCTTTCATGCAGAGCCCAACGCCTGTCCCGCCTGCGGTCCCAGACTGAGCCTGCTCGAAGCCTATGGGGTTACGGTCGCAAGCCACGACCCGATCGCCGACACCTTGCTGCGCCTGCTGTGCGGCGAGATCGTTGCGGTGAAGGGCCTTGGTGGATATCACCTGATGTGCGATGCCCGCAACCCGGAGGCTGTCGATCGGCTGCGTCAGCGCAAATCACGCGACGACAAGCCCTTTGCGATCATGGTGGCCAATACGGCCTCGGCCCGCCACTGGGCGAACCTTGGAGCCACCGACGAATCTCTGCTCTGCAGTCCCGAGCGCCCCGTGGTGCTGTGCGACAAGCGCGACACAGTGGACGCCGAATTGCACGGCGTGGCGCCGGGACTCGCCTGGATCGGCCTGATGCTGCCGTACACACCGCTTCACTACCTCCTGTTCCACGACTTCGCAGGCCGCCCTGCGGGTACAGGGTGGCTTCGCGATGCGCAGGAGCTGGCGCTGGTATGCACCTCAGCCAACCCCGGCGGCGAACCGCTGGTGACCGGCGACCGCGAGGCGACACGGCGCCTGATGGGGATCGCCGACGCCTACCTTCTCCACGACCGCGAGATCGTCGTCCGCTGCGATGACTCGGTTGTGCGCAGCCTCCCCGCCGTGCGTGCAGGCGATCTCAGGATGCAGTTCGTGCGCCGCTCGCGCGGCTACACCCCGCGCGCCCTGAGGCTGGCGGGCAAGGGCGAACCGGTCATGGCCTTCGGCGGATTGCTCAAGAACACCCTGTGCATGACCCGCGGCGACGAGGCCTTTCTGTCGCAGCACGTCGGTGACCTCTCGTCTGCGGGCGCCAGCCAGGCCCTGGACGAAGTCGCCAGCCACCTGCAGCACATCCTCACGCTCACACCGCTGGCGGTCGCGCACGACCTGAACCCGGACTTCCCGTCGACGCTGGCTGCCGAAGCCCTGGCTGAGCGCCTGGGAATTCCGGCCTTCCCGGTGCAGCACCACCATGCACATATCGCTGCGGTCCAGGCCGAACACCACCACCAGGGCCCCATTCTCGGACTCGCCCTGGACGGATCCGGCCTCGGCACCGACGGCAAGGCCTGGGGCGGCGAACTGCTTCAGGTCGATGGCGCGCACTTCAATCGCCTCGGCCACCTCGCCGCGCTGCGACAGCCCGATGCCGGAAAATCGGAGCGCGAACCCTGGCGCATGGCCTCGTCCGTGCTGCACAGACTGGGACGAGGCGACGAAATTGCCAGTCGTTTTCACAATGAAGCGGCCGCGTGGCGCATGCGTGATCTGCTTGAGTCCGGTACAGGCTGTCCGCCGACGACCAGCCTCGGGCGCTGGTTCGACGCCGCAGCAGGCCTGCTCGGTGTGTGCGAGCGCATGGGCTATGAAGGCGAGGCCGCGATGCGGCTGGAAAGCCTTGCCACCCGTTTCGGCGGGGTACTGCCCTTGCACCGGGGTTGGCAGCTGACCGACAGCGGCGATCTCGACCTGCTGCCGCTGCTGTCCGCGCTGGCCGACGAACGCAACCCGGCACGGGGTGCGGCGCTGTTCCATGCAACCCTCGCAACCGCGCTCGAGTCCTGGGTGTTGCAGGCAGTCGACGCAACGGGCATTCGCAGCGTGGCCTTGTCGGGCGGATGCTTTCTCAACCGCCTGCTGTCCCGCGATCTTTCCCGTCGGCTTTCGGCGCGCGGACTGGATGTACTGGAAGCCCGCCAGGTGCCGCCCAACGACGGCGGCCTCGCACTCGGCCAGGCCCACGTCGCCCGCCACATCCTGCATCGCTGCAGCAGCTGACAGCCTGCGGCCCGGATCGGGCCTATCGTGACCAATCGCCTTGGCGGGCTTCAAGGCTGCCTGTAAGCTCGTCGTCCGCCTTTTGTCGGCGCGGAGTTCAGGAGAAAACACTTGGCAGTCGGTCTTTTGCGTTCGAACACGGTGCGCTGGTTACTGGGCGGTGCGGCACTCCTGCTGCTTGCCGACCTGCTGCTGGTGTCCGTGGTGCTGAACGACCGCGAGCAGGCCCTGAACAGGGGGCGGGAAACCGCGCGAACATCGGCCTCGATCATCCTGCGTCGCGCCGAGGGCCTGTTCGATTCGCTTGATCGCACCCTGTCTGGGGTTGCCGAAGTCATGACCGCGCGCGATTTGCCCCCGGCGCGGGATGACCTGTACATCCATCGGCTGCTGGTCCGCCGTCACGCCATTACCCCCGCACTGAGCTGGCTGCTGATCACCGACACCGACGGCCTGACGGTCGCAAGCTCGCGCAGCTTTCCCGCCCCGCCGCTTCAGATTTCCGATCGGGAATACATCCGCGCTCAACGCGAGGACTGGTCGCTCGGAATGTACATCGGGCTGCCCGTGGTCTCCCGCGGGATCGGCACGCCGGTCGTTCCGATCAGCCGCCGGCTGGAAACCGACGGCGGGCGCTTCACCGGCATCGTCGCTGCCGGCCTGAGAAGCGAGTTTCTGCAAAGCCTGGTGGACGACCCGGGTCCGCCCGAAGGCCTGGTCATCGGCATTTTTCGCAGCGACGGCCACGCCCTGGCCTGCCTGCCATCCCGAAGCGCCTGCCCCGACGCGCCGCTGAGCGTAGTCGACGATGCGGACGACGAGCAGGCAGACAGCGCGCGCGTCCTCAATGCCCGCCTGATCGGCAGCGATGCCGGCGTGAGTGCCTTGCACGCGTCGCAGCGCTACGAGTTCTTTGTGGTTACCGATTATCCGGCCGAGGTCCTGCTCGCCGCCTGGCGACATAACCTGCCGGCGTTTCTTGCACTCGGTCTGGGGGGCAACCTGGCGCTGATCGCGATCGGCCTGTACGCCTGGCGCCAGGTCACGCACCGCCAGCGCGCAATGGCCGAACTTGCCCACAGCAATCTGGTGCTGGAAGACCGGGTCCGTGAGCGTACCGAAGCGCTTGCGCGCATGGCCAATACCGACGTACTGACCGGCCTGCCCAACCGCAGGCTGTTCATGAGCGAAGGCACCCGCCTGCTCGCCCTCGCCCGCCGCCATCATCACCCGCTCTCACTGATGATTCTGGATGCGGACCACTTCAAGCTGATCAACGACCGTCATGGTCATGCCGCCGGCGATGCCGTACTGCGCACCCTTGGCGCCGCACCCTCGGATGTGCTGCGCAGCTCCGACATCTTTGCAAGACTGGGCGGCGAAGAGTTTGCCGTCCTGCTGCCGGAAACCGGACACGAGGGCGCGCTTGAAGTGGGAGAGCGGCTACTGGATGCGTTCCGCAACAGTGTCACCGAACACGCCGGGGAACACCTGCATTTCACCGTCTCCATCGGGCTGGCCGAGCTTGTGCCCGGCGATACCGACCTCGAGGCCCTGCTTCATCGTGCAGACACCGCGCTGTATCGCGCCAAGCAGGAAGGACGCGACCGCCTCGTCAGCGATCGCCTGACAAACAGCAGCGAATGATCAGGGGGTAAGGTGGCGATAGGCGCCACCGAAGTAGACCAGCGGATCGGCGTCGCTGCGATCGAAGCTCACCACCTCGCTGACGAAGATCACGTGGTCCCCACCTGCGTGCCGGGTGGTGTTGCGGCAGACGAAACGGGCGCAGCAGCCATGCAACAGCGGTGCACCACCCAGACCATGATCGAAGCCCAGTCCGGCGAAGCGATCCGCCATGCGACTGGCGAAACGCTGCGACACGGCCTCCTGGTCGGCGGCCAGCACGTTGATCGCGTAGTATTCGCACTCTTCAAACAGCTTCAGACTCGGCAGATTGCTGGACAGACTCCAGACCACCAGCGGCGGATCCAGGGACACCGAATTGAACGAGTTGACCGTAAGCCCGATCAACTCACCCGTCGGCGTGCGCATGGTCACCACGGTGATGCCGGTAGCGAAGCGGCCAAGGGCGTTGCGGAAACTGCGCGAGAAATCCTCGGCGACGGGAGCGTTCTGGGACATGGGACAGCCTCTGGCGCGGCGCCAGCCACACCCGAAAGATAGTATTCAGGCGGCGGATTATGGCCGCGCAAGCGGTATACGTCGAGTACTGCAGCGCGACATGAAACTCGATTACAACATTAATACCGGAATTTGCACCCCACATGAGTGATTTTGCCCGTCGCCTGATCGAGTGGCAGCGCCACCACGGCCGCCATGACCTGCCCTGGCAGGGCGGACGCGACCCGTACCGCATCTGGCTGTCGGAAATCATGCTGCAACAGACCCAGGTCAGCACCGTGATTCCGTACTACACCCGATTCGTCGAGCGCTTTCCCGATGTGGCCGCGCTGGCTGCGGCACCGGTGGACGACGTCATGGCACTGTGGAGCGGCCTCGGCTACTACGCCCGCGCACGCAATCTGCACCGGGCGGCGCAGCTGGTCATGAGCGATCACGGTGGCGTGTTCCCGCGGACCGCAGCACAGATCGTCACCCTGCCCGGCATCGGTCGTTCCACCGCGGCGGCCATTGCCGCTTTCTCAAGCGACGAGCGCGCTCCGATTCTCGACGGCAACGTCAAGCGGGTGCTGTGCCGCGTGTTCGGCATCGAGGGCTTCCCCGGCGCGAAAGCGGTCGAATCGCGCCTGTGGGCGCTGGCCGAATCGCTGCTGCCGCAGGACGGCATCGGCAGCTACATCCAGGCTCAGATGGACCTCGGCGCCACCGTTTGCACTCGAGGCAAACCCGCCTGCACGCGCTGCCCGCTCGCCGACGAATGCATCGCGCGCCTCGGCAACCGGATTGCGTCGCTGCCAGCACCGAGACCCAGAAAGCAGATCCCGCGACGCAGCGTGCGCGTGGCGGTGATTGTCGACCGTGGCGCGGTCCTGCTCGAACGCCGCCCGCCCGCCGGAATATGGGGCGGTCTGCTGAGCCTGCCGGAAGTGCCCGAGCACGAAACAGAGGTCGACTGCTGGGTACGCGACCGGCTTGGCATCGACGCCGGCACTGGCGTTCTGCTTGCGCCGCTGACACACACGTTTACCCACTTCGTGCTCGACATTCAGCCGTGGCGGTTCGATCTCGCCGCACAAGGCGTCCGTGCTGAAGAAGGCGGCAGCACGCAGTGGTTGCCGCTTGCAGACACTTCCGATGCGGCCTTGCCGACACCGGTGCGCAGCATCCTAATGCAGATGGCGGCGCCGGACCTGTTTGCTTAGGAAGGCTGCGCTGGGCTCGGGGTGTGGCGCTGTTCCGATGCGAGGGTCTGGTTCACGCGGAGGCGCGGAGGCGTTGTCTGAATGAGGAAACGCCTCGCGCCTGACCTGAGGGTCATCCTGCGTGGGTGCGTGCCCAGCGCACGATGTCGGCGGCGCCCATGGCGCCTGCCTGCCGGGCGATTTCCTTGCCGTTTCTGAACAGCGCGAGCGTGGGGATGCTGCGGATATTGTATTGGGCGCCGATGGCCTGATTAGCCTCGGTATCGAGCTTCGCTACGCGGAAATCCGGTTCCAGCGTTCGCGCCGCCTCGGCGTAAGCCGGCGCCATCGAACGACATGGCCCGCACCACGGCGCCCAGAAATCCACCAGCACCGGAACGTCGTTGCGCTGGATATGGCGGGAAAAACTCGACGCGTTGAGCTCCAGAGGTGCAGCAACAAACATCGGCTTGTGGCACTGCCCACAACTCGGCTGCTCGGTCAGCCGCGCAGCAGGCACGCGGTTTACAGCGTTGCAATGGGGGCAGACGAGGTGCATGGAATCTGACATGGCGATGACCCGGGACTGGCAATGATTTCAAGGTGGAGTCAGCTCTCCCAAACTTCAAGAGCCGTCAGCCCACTCCATCCTGCGCGCCGCCGCGAGCCTCAAGACCAGCCATCCGCAAAGCACTCTGCCGGGGCAAGTCAGGCCATGAGCGCCGCCGACATCACGCTGTTGACATGTACCCACGCAGGATGCCCTATCCAGGCGCAAGGGATCGCCTCAGTCAGGCGACTCCTCCGCGCCTCCGCGTGCCCCAGAACCCAGCCCCGAAAACCCGAACCACGCTCACGCCTTGCCCAGCAAGCCATGCTGCCGCAAGAATTGCTGCATGATCTCCAGCCGGCTCTGCACATCGTCGAGTTCAAGCAGGCGCTGGCGCGCAAGCGCCGGGATGGGGAGCAACTCGGCATAACGCGCCCCCACCCAGGCCGCGTCTTCGAAGTGGTGCGGTGGCGGCATGCGGTCGCCTGCTTCCGCTGCCAGTACCCTGAGCAGCGGAAGAATCTCGGCCTGAGCCTCGGGCACCGGCTGCACCGGCGGCTCGTCCAGCCACACCACCTCGCCATTGAGCAGACCGTCGTGCTCGACCTCGTGATCGACCACCCGAAACCGCCGCGCTCCGCGCACCATGATAGCCAGCACGCCCGGTTCGGCCATGTCCCAGCTTTCAATTCGCGCCTCGGTGCCGACCTCGTGCGGCAGCGCGGCCTCGCCGACCTCCTGCCCCGCTGCGATCAGACAGACGCCGAAGCTGCTGCCCTCGCGCATGCACCGGGTCACCATGTCCATGTAGCGCGCTTCGAAAATCCGCAAGGGCAGCAGACCATCGGGGAAGAGCACCGTATTGAGCGGAAACAGCGGCAGACGCTCACTCATCGGCCTTCCTCCTGCTCTCCCCAGCGCGCCATCAGGGTGTGGGCGACGCCGAGCTGATCGAGCACCCGCGCCACGACGAAATCGACCAGATCCTCCACCGTCCTCGGATGGTGGTAGAAGCCCGGATTGGGCGGCAGGATGCACACACCCAGCCTTGCCAGCTTGAGCATGTTCTCGAGATGGATTGCCGAGTACGGCGTCTCGCGCGGCACCAGCACCAGCTTGCGCTGCTCCTTGATGACCACATCGGCCGCACGCTCGATCAGGCTCTGACTGAGCCCGGCCGCAATCGATGCCAGCGTCGCCATGGTGCACGGGCAGACCACCATGGCATCAGGCGGATTGGAGCCCGAGGCCGGCGGTGCAAACCACTCTTCCCTGCCAAACACCCGCAACTGCCCGGGTGCAGCGCCGAAGCGCGCGGAGAGTTCGGTTTCGACCTCGGCCGCGCGACCGGGCAGGTGCCAGTCCATTTCCTGGCGCGCAACGATCTGCGCCACCTGGGAATACAGCAGCCACACCCGGCAGCCCGATTGCAGCAGGCACTCCACCAGACGCAGGCCGTACGGCATGCCGGAGGCGCCGGTGAAGGCGACGGTGATGGTGCGCGGGGTGCTCATCGATTGTGCTTCCTTATCAGGCCATCATTGGGCCACTGCTGCGCGCACGCCGGAAAATCACTTCAGGTAGTCGCTCAGGATGACCCAGCGTCCGTCGCGAATCTGGGCCAGGCGGCCGTAGCGGTTGCCAAGGTGGTCGTCGTGGCTGAAGCGATACTCGGGGCTGCCGAAGAAATCGCGCGTGGTCTTGAGTTGCTCCAGAGCAGAGACGAAGCCTTCGACCGTGAGTTCCCGCCCGGCCGCATTTGCGCCCTGCACGAAGAGATCGGCAATGCTGTAACCCATCGCGCTCCACACGTTCGGATCGACGCCAAAACGCTTGCGATAGCGCGTGATCCAGTCGGCCAGCGCACTGTTGGCACCCTCGGCATAGGGATGCGGCAGCACGCTCACACCGTACAAGCCATCGACGGCCGCGCCGCCGAGTTCATGCGTCTGTGCCGAATAGCCGGATGCGGTCACAAGCATGTCGACCATCCAGCCGGTCTTGCGCGCTTCGCTCATGGCGGCGATGGTTTCACGCACCACCGTCGCGAGCACCACGAAGTCGCAATCGGCGCCACGCAGGCGGGCGATCTGGCTGGAGAAATCGGTGGCGCCGCGCTTGTAGCTGGTTTTTTCGACCAGGCTCTGGCCGATTCGGGCGAGCCCTGCCTCTACCCCCTTGAGGACTTCAAGACCATAGTCGTCGTCCTGATAGAGCAGGCAGGTACGCTTGTAGCCGCGGCTTTGCACCATGTGACGCGTGGCCGCATCCATGTAGCTCTGATACGGCGCGAAGATCTGGAACTTCAGCGGATGCAGCGGGCTGTAGGTTGCCTCATGGGGCGAGAACGGGAACAGGTGTGGGCGACCGGCATCGATGATCAGCGGCATGGTGGCCATCACGACCGGCGTACCGAAGTTGGCGAGAAAGGCGAAGGCCTGATCGCGGTCGAGCAGCTTGCGCGTCGCCAGCACGGCGCGCTTGGGGTCGTAGCCGGTGTCCTCGACCACCATCCGCAGCTTGCGCCCATGCACCCCGCCCGCCGCGTTCGCTTCTTCGAGGCGCAGCAGCATGCCGTCGCGCACCGGCGAACCGAGCATCGCGGCAGGGCCGGACAGATCCTGGATGCTGCCAAGAACGATCTCGCGATCGCTGACGCCGGGCGTGGCAGCCACTGCAAACGCGGTGGTCAAGGCCAGCGCACAACCAAGAACGAAACGGGAAACAGACATGGGCGGACCCTGAACGAAGAAGTCGGACCGCGATTATCCTTCAAGCCGGCGATAACCGCAGCCGTCAGTCTTCAGTGCCCTTGCGCACAGACGCCGGCGCGCCGCCGGAAGCCGATGCCAGACCCTGCGGCCGCAGCAGCACCATTGCCACGATCACCGCGCCAAAGAGCACGGTCTCGAGTCCGGCACTGCGGCTCCATTCGCCCGGCAGCACGTCGCGCAGCAAGGCAATCAGCTGCGGCAGACTGACGATGACGAGCGCGCCCCACAACGCACCGGACAGGTGGCGGGCGCCACCGATGAACACCAGCATCAGCAGTTCGAAGGAGAACATCAGCCCGAACTGCTCGGGACTGATGAAGCCGATCCAGTGCGCGTAGAGCGCACCCGCCAGTCCGGCCAGCGCGCCGCCGAGCACGAAGGCGCGCAACTTGGTCGCGGCCACGTCGACGCCGCAGGCCTCGGCGGCCGCGATCTCGTCCTCGCGCACCGCCCGCCAGGCGCGACCGCTGCGCCCTGCCAGCAGACGCCTGCATGCCAGCCAGGCCAGCATCAGCGCAGCAAGGCTGACCAGCATCTGTTCCAGCGGCGTATCCACCTTCATCCCGCCCAGGTTCAGGGTCGGCACGCTGAGTCCGGCGCCGCCGCGGGTGAGCGAGGTCCAGCGCACGAGCATTTCTTCCACGATGAGCGCAAAGGCCAGCGTGCTCATCGCAAAGTACAAGCCGCCGAGGCGCCGGGCGGGAAGGCTTGCCAGCGCCCCGCCGGCCGCGCCAAGCGCCACTGCGGCCGGCACCGAGAACACTGGCGGCACGCCACGCATGGCGAGCAGGGTCTCCGCGTAGGCACCGAGCGCCACCAAGGCACCCTGCCCCAAGGTGATCTGCCCCGCCTGACCGACGATGATGACCAGCCCGAGACCGGCAATCGCATAGGTTGCAACCAGCGTGGCCTGCCCGGCGGCGTAGTCAGCACCGAGTACGCTGAGCCCGAGCACAAGAATGGCTGCGATCAGCAGCAGCGGACGCAGCATGCTCACCGGCGCCTCCGCCATCCTGCGGCCATGCCATCGGGGAAAAGCAGCAGGGCGAGCATCAGCAGCACATAGGGCACGACATCCTTGACGCCCTCAGGGAGCACCAGACCGGCGAGCGACTCGGCCACGCCGAGAAAGACGCCCCCCACCAAGGCCCCCGGCAAGCTGGTCAGCCCGCCGAGCACCGCGGCTGGAAAGGCCTTGAGTGCAATCAGCCCCATGTTCAGATGGATGAAGGTAATCGGCGCGAGCAGGAGGCCCGAAACGGCGGCAAGCCCAGCGCCAAGCGCCCACGCCAGGGTGTGCATCGAGGCGACCGGCACCCCCATCAACGCAGCGACCCGCGCGTTTTCGGAGCATGCACGCAGCGCGAGTCCCGCTCGCGTGTAGCGAAAGAAGATTGCCAGCATCCCTGCCAGCACCACGGTGGCCACAATCACCAGCACATGGCTCAGGGACAGGGCGAGCGCACCGATCTGCAGCACGCTGTCAGCGAACGGGAGACGGTAGATGTCGTGGCTTGCCGCCGGCACCGACGTGACCCCGCCGCGCAGCATCATGCCGAGGCCGAAGGTCAGCAGCACTGCAACCAGATGTGGCTGGCCGATCGCCCGGCGCAGGGCGACACGTTCCAGCACCGCACCCAGCAGCGCGAGCCCCGCCACAGCAACGACCGCCGCCAGCCACAAGGGCCAGCCCGCACCGGTATTGAGCGCCACGGCAGCAAACGCCCCCACCATGAGCAGTTCGCCCTGCATGAAGCTCACCGTTTCGGTGGCCTTGTAGATGAGGACGAAGGACAGCGCCACCAGTCCATACACGCAACCGATGGCAATTCCGCTGGTGAGAACCTGGATCAGGGAAAGCATGGGCGCGAAGGATAGACCATCGGGGGCTTCGCTGGGCAAAGGCCACACCCGGCCGCAGGTAACAGGGCTGCGGCGCTTACCCGGGGCCGCTCTCCCGGAGGCAGACGTTCGCGGCCTGCGGCTTCCCGTTGCTTGAGGCACTGTGGCGGCGGTGGCGCAAACTCGGGCGCTTCGCGCCCTCAGACATGCGCCACCTTGTTCCCGCCACAGCACCTCAAGCAACGGCGCTCTCGACAGCCTCCGGAAGAGCGACCCCGGCGCGCCACAACCCTGTTACCTGCTACAGAGTGCGTTGCTCGGCGGTTTATTGCAGGCTTCGCGATACTCGGCGACAAGGCGCTCGACCAGCTCCGCCACAGTCGGAATGTCGTGAATATTCGCCACCCCGTGGCCAGCACTCCACACATCGCGCCAGGCACGCGCCTCGTCCGACAGATCGTGCAGCTTGCCCTTCCCGTGTCCCGCCACCAGTTCGCTGCGTTCGAAACCCGCCTGCTCCAGACTTGGCCACAGGAAATTGGCATTGGTGCCCGAAATCACATCGGTATAGACCACCTCCGACGGGCCGCAATCCACCACCATCTGCTTGTAAGCCTCCTGCGCCAACGCCTCGCGAGTCGCGATGAAACGCGTCCCCATGTAGGCGAAATCGGCACCCAGCACCTCGACCGCACGGATCGAGGCACCGTCCGAAATGCTGCCAGCCGCGATCAGCACGCCATCCCAGAACTCGCGGATCTCGCGGATCAGGCTCACCACGCTCTGGGTGCCGGCGTGACCGCCTGCCCCGCCGGCCACCGCGATGATGCCGTCGACACCGGCCGCCGCGGCCTTCTTCGCATGGTAGGCATGCACGATGTCGGAAAACACCAGCCCGCCATAGGCATGAACCGCCTTCACCACCTCGCCGGGATGGCCCAGGCTGGTGATCACAAAGGGCACACGGTGACGCACGATGGTCGCCAGGTCCTCCTCCAGACGCTTGTTGGACGCATGGAGGATGAGATTCACCCCGTAGGGCGCACATGGCGCATCCGGATTGTCCGCGCGATGCCCGGCAAGCGCCGCATCGATCTGAGTCAGCCACTCCTCAAGTTGCGCAGCCGGCCGTGCGTTGAGCGCGGGAAAGGTACCGGCCACCCCGGCCTTGCAGGTCGCGATGACCAGCTCGGGGCCGGATACCAGAAACATCGGCGCGGCAATCGCGGGCACACTCATGGTGCCGCGGAAGGATACGGGAATTGTCATGCTGCCTCCTCACTGTTGTTGCGAGCGGGCAATCAATGCCCTTGCATGAAGCGCACTCTAGCATGTGAAGCGCACATTTCAAACGACCGTTTGAATATGTCTGCCATCCGATGCCCGATGGCATCCGCCGAGAGAATCAGGTGCTATCCTCGGCGCCATGCAAGGCATCGAATCCCTTCTCTACGGCATCGGTATTGCCGGCGTGGCGGTCAACGCGGCCGCCGGCGTGCTCGATGCCGGGCGCAAGCCCTTCGACCTTTTCGGCATGGTCGTGGTGGCACTGGCCGCCTCCCTGGGTGGCGGCACCTTGCGCGACGTGCTGCTCGATCGCACGGTTTTCTGGATTGCAGATCAGAGCAATCTGATCGCGGCCATCGTCGCCGGCCTCGCGACATTTCTCGTGGTGCGCGTGGTGCGCCTGCCGCCACGCCTGTTCCTGTTACCGGACGCCCTTGGCCTCGCACTCTTCACCGTCTCGGGCACCCAGGCCGCCATCGCGATGGGAGCGCCATGGCTGGTGGCCAGCCTGATGGGCGTGATCACCGGCGTTTTCGGGGGCATCGTACGCGACGTGCTGTGCAACGAAGTTCCCCTGGTTTTTACCGCCGAACTGTATGCCACCGCATCATGGGCCGGCGCCCTGCTGCTGCTCGCCCTGCTCGAAGCCGGCGTCAGCCCAGGGTGGGCTGCGCTGGCCGGCGCGACGCTGGTGCTGGTGATTCGTCTGGGTGCCATCCGCTTCAAATGGCGGTTGCCGGTGTTCATTGCCCGAAGCTGACGTCAAGCGTGACATTCGCCGCGCATCAGTAGATACCCTTCTGGCGTATGCAGGTCGATCCTAATAAGGTATGCGGCCAAGCCGGGACCACCCGGTACATCAAGCAACAGAGCCTGGCTACGAAAGGCTCGACCTGACAGGAGTTCATCCATGAGCATGATGAAGGAATTCAAGGAATTCGCCATGCGCGGCAACGTCATCGATCTCGCCGTTGGCGTGATCATTGGCGGCGCCTTCGGCAAGATCGTCGATTCGCTGGTCAAGGACATCGTGATGCCGGTCGTTGGCCGCCTCGTCGGCGGCGTCGATTTCCGCCAGTTGTACATCAACCTTGGCAGCGACGTCTTCGAGACCCTGGAAGCGGCCGAAAAGGCGGGGGCACCGCTGATCAAGTACGGTAACTTCATCAACACCGCAATCGACTTCCTGATCATCGCCTTCGCCATCTTCATGGCAATCAAGGCCATCAACAAGCTCAAGCGTGCAGAACCGCCGGCACCGCCCGCCGAGCCCGCACCCGAACCGGAAGACATCAAGCTGCTGCGCGAGATCCGCGACTCGCTCAAGCAACGCAGCTGATCGCTGCAACATGAAAGAAGCCCCTGGTGGCGCCATGCAGGACGGCGCCACCAGGGGCTTCTTGCGTTCAGTTCAGTCGTTCAGCCGTAGGCACCGACGAACGGGTTGCTTTCGCGCTCTTCGCCAAAGGTCGAGGTTGGCCCGTGCCCCGGAACGAAAGTGATGTCGTCACCGAGCGGGAAGAGCTTGTTGCGGATGGAGCTGACCAGCATCTGATGGTCGCCGCGCGGAAAGTCGGTGCGCCCGATCGAGCCCGCGAAAAGCACATCGCCAACCAGCGCGAGCTTTGATTCCGGATGCACGAACACCACGTGGCCCGGCGTGTGGCCCGGCGTGTGGATCACCTGCAGCGTCTGCTCCCCCACGGTCACGGTGTCGCCATCGTGCAGCCAGCGATCAGGCGTGAAGGTTTCAACATCGGGAAAGCCGAACATCTTGCTCTGCTGAGCCATGCCGTCGATCCAGAAGCGGTCTTCCTCCTGCGGCCCTTCGATGGGCACGCCCAGTTCGCGCGCCAGTTTTGCGGTACCGCCGGCATGATCGATATGCCCGTGCGTGATCAGGATCTTCTCGATGGTGACGCCAAGTGCCTCAGCTGCGGCATGGATGCGGTCGAGATCGCCACCGGGGTCGACCACCGCTGCCTTGCGCGTCTTGTCGCACCAGATAATGCTGCAGTTCTGCTCGAAGGGCGTAACGGGAACAATGCGGACGTCGATCATGTGGGCTGGAACATCAGTAAGAAACCGGGGCCCAATGATAACCCGTCCACTCCGCAGGGGCCGCCACGAAGGGCGCGGCCCTGCGCAGAATGCGTGCTTATTGACCGGCGTTGGGGAAGAACAGCTGCTCGCCCCCGATCTTGTAGCCTGCAATCTCGGCCTGGCCCGCCGGCGACACCACCCAGTCCACAAACTGCTGGGCTTCGGCAGCCTTCACGTGCGGATGCTTGGCCGGGTTGATCACCATCACCCCGTACTGGTTAAACAGGCGAGTGTCGCCTTCGACCAGCACCTTGAGATCGGCGCGGTTCTTGAAATTGAGCCAGGTGCCACGGTCGGCCAGCACATAAGCGCCGGACGAAGCCGCCATGTTCAGTGCCGGGCCCATGCCACAGCCGCACTCCTTGTAGCCGGTGCCCTTGTTCGAATCGCTGTCGGCGTCCTTCCAGTAGCGCAGCTCGGCCGCGTGGGTACCGCTCTTGTCACCGCGCGACACGAAGCTGCCGTTGGCGGCAGCCAGCTTCTTCAGCGCGGAGACGATGTCCTTGCCGCGCACGCCCGCCGGATCAGCCTCCGGCCCGATCAGCACGAAGTCGTTGTACATCACCGGATAACGCTTTACGCCATAGCCTTCGGCAACGAATTTTTCCTCAGCGATCTGGTTATGCACGAACAACACGTCGGCATCGCCACGGCGCCCGGTATCGAGCGCCTGACCCGTGCCCTGGGCGACAACCTTGACCTCGATGCCGCTGGCCTTGGTGAAGGCCGGCAGCAGGTGAGAGAAAAGGCCGGACTGCTCGGTCGAGGTCGTGGAGGCCATCACGATCGACTCCGCCGAAGCGGTCGAGAATACGGACAGCAGCGCAACCAGGACACATGCCTTGCGGGTAGCGCGAAAGTTCTCGACTGATGCGTTCATACAAACTCCTCTGAGTGGGTGTTGGATCACCGGAACCGGCGACTCTTCGAGATTTCGGGTAACGTAAGCGCCCGCATGACTTCGATCAATATGAAGCGCTGTGCATAGGATCAACTTTCACTACACCCTCGGCGATGACGCCAGCCCCGCCCGCGTCCACAATCCGCTGATCGACCTCTTGCAGGCCGTGGCCGAAAGCGGCTCGATATCGGGCGCGGCCAAACGTCTTGGCCTGTCGTACCGGCATGTATGGGGCGAGCTCCGACGCTGGGAGGAGAGCCTCGGGCACAGCATGATCGTGTGGGAAAAGGGCCAGCCCGCGCGGCTGACCGAATTCGGCACCAAGCTGATGTGGGCCGAGCGCCAGGCTCAGGCGAGGCTGTTGCCGCAGATCGAGGCCCTGCGCGCCGATCTCGAGCGCGTCTATGCCGTGGCCTTCGACGACAGCGCCCATGTGCTGACGATGTATGCCAGCCATGACGAGGCACTTGCCGCACTGCAGGAGCAGGCACGCCAGCCCGCGCACCGACTGCATCTCGACATCCGCTTCAGCGGCAGTGTGGATGCCATCCGCGCCCTCAATGAGGGACGCTGCCTGATGGCCGGCTTTCACACGCTGGAAGGCGCCGACACCGACAGCCTGACACGCCGCACCTACAAGCCCCTGCTGCGCCCGGGCCTGCACAAGATCATCGGTTTTGCGCGGCGGACCCAGGGCCTGATCGTCGCCCGCGGCAATCCACTGAATCTGCACTCGCTGGCCGACGTGCGCCAACGCCGGGCCCGCTTTGCCAACCGTGCGCTAGGCACCGGCACCCGCGTGCTGCTGGACGAGCTTCTGCTACAGGCGGGTATCCCCGTGCAGGACATCAACGGCTACGACCATACCGAGCACTCCCATGCTGCGGTGGCCCAGGCCGTTGCCTCCGGCCAGGCCGACGTCGGCCTCGGCATCAAGGCCACGGCGCGTGGGCGCGGGCTGGACTTCGTGCCGCTGGCCAACGAACGCTACCACCTTGCCTGCCTCAAATCGGCACTCGATACGCCGGCGGTCGCCGCACTGCTCGATCTGCTCAAGGGCAATGCATGGCAGGCCGGTCTTGGCAGGCTGGCCGGCTACCAGCCGGCACAGTCAGGTGAGGTGTTGTCGATGCGCCAGGTGCTGCCATGGTGGTCCTACCGCAGCCCGAGGCCCTCCGCCCCGGACTGAGAACGCACCCTGCGCACTAGCGACTGGACGCTGCCAGAAAGGCGCCGGCACCGACAAAGAGCCCGCCGAACACACGGTTCTGGATCCTGAGCGCGTTCGGGTTGCGCAGCAAGGGACGAAAGCGGGTCGCCAGCAGCGCATAGCAAGACATCACCACCGTATCGACCGCGACCATGGTGGTGGCGATGACCAGAATCTGCGGCCACTGCGGTGCGGTGGCCACCATGAACTGCGGCACCAGCGCCGCCATGAAGACAATGGCCTTGGGATTGGTCAGGTTCACCAGCATGCCCTGCATGAACAGACCACCCCGGGGCCGGCCGGCTCCACTCCCGGCCTCATCGAGCGCCTCCACCCTGGCGCGCCACTTGGCGACACCAAGCCACACCAGGTACACCGCCCCCAGCACCTTGACGACGAGAAAGGCCGTGGCCGATGTCGCCAGCAGGGCGCCGAGCCCAAGCGTCACCACCGCAAGCTGCAGCAGCAATGCCGCCTGCAATCCGGCGATGGACCGCAGCGCGGCGCCATAACCGTGACGCAGGCCGGTTGCCATGGACAACACCGCCCCCGGCCCGGGCGACACCGAGATCACGAGATTCGCCACCAGAAAGGGCAGCCACAGATTCCAGCTCATACCGTCACACTCCGCTCAGGCAAACAGCGAATAAAGCATCTTGGCACACAGCAGCATCAGCACGCCGGCGAAGATCTTCTTGAGCGTCGCCACCGGCAGACGGTGCGCAAATGAAGCGCCGACCGGCGCCATGAAAATGCTGACGATACCAACCTGCACCAGCGCCGGCAGGTAGATATAGCCGAAAGACAGCGACGGCGTGCCGGCGACCGACCAGCCATTGACCAGGTAACCCACCGTTCCGGCCACGGCAATCGGAAGACCGATCGCGGCCGAGGTGCCGATGGCGTGCTGAACCTTGACGTTGCACCAGGTCATGAAGGGCACCGACAGCGATCCGCCGCCGATCGCCACCAGCGCCGACACGCCGCCAATGCCCATGCCGACCGCGGTCATCCCTGCGGTACCGGGCAGATTGCGCGAGGGCTTGGGCTTGACGTTGAGCAGCATCTGGATGGACACGTAGGCCATGAAGCAGACAAAGAAGATCGCCAGCGGCACCGTATCCACCCGCGACGCGATGAAGGTACCGCCAAATGTCCCCAGCAGGATGCCAGGGGTAATACTGCGAACGATATTCCAGTGCACGGCCCCACGCGCATGATGGGCCCGCAGGCTGGATACCGAGGTCAGCACGATGGTCGCCATCGACGTACCCAGCGCCATGTGCAGAACCTGCTCATGCGGGAAGCCCTGGGCGACGAAGAAGGTCGTCAGCATCGGCACCATGATGCCGCCGCCCCCCACGCCGAGCAGACCGGCAAAAAAACCGACAATCGCACCCAGGCCCAGGTAGGCCACCAACCACAGATCGAATTCCATTGCGCCAGACACCCTCGCTGCGCGCGACGACGTCCGTCGCGACAAGGGCCGAATGGTGGCCAGTTAGGCGCCGGGACGCAAGAGCCACACATGCCGGACGCAAACACGCGGGGATCGGCGAGCGCGCCGCATGCACACCGGACGAACCCGCTTCGCGCTAGAGTTCGGACATGGATCAGCCCCCGCCAACCGCCCTTGCCGCACCACTGCGCTGGAAGGATTACCTTTATGCCGCGATCACGGTCGGCGCGGTTGCCGGTATCGGCGCCCCCTTGCTCGGCGCATTCGACCTGGCCAACATCGCCATGCTGTTTCCGCTGGCGGTGATGTTTTCCGCGGTTCGCTTCGGCCGCGGCCCGGCGGTACTCGCCGCCTTTCTCTCGGTGGCCTTGTTCGATTTCTTCTTCGTTCACCCGCACTTCACCCTGGCGGTGAGCGACTTGCAGTACCTGCTGACCTTCGCCGTGCTGCTGGCTGTCGCCTTGACCACCGCCGCCCTGGCCACCCGCCTCGGCCGCGAGCGCGATGATGCCGAGGCGCGGGAACGTGAATCCCGACAGCTCTACGAAATCGCCCAGGCCCTGTCCGCTGCGGTCAATGCCGAACAGATCGGCGCCCTGCGCGCGCGCAGCATGGATGCACTGGGCCCCGACACACCGGCCTCGCTGCGGGAGACCTACGCCACGCTCTTTTCCACCGCTATCGAGCGCGAGCACTACCTCGCCGAGGCCGAGCGCAACCGGATCGAGATCGAGGCCGAGCGCATGCGCAGCGCCCTGCTGGCGACGCTGTCGCACGACCTGCGTACGCCGCTGACCGCGCTGGCCGGGCTGGCCGAAGCCCTGCCGCTGGCCGGGCCGCCGCTGCCCCCGGCACAGGCCGAGCTGGCGGACGCGATCCGCGCCGAAGCGCTGCGCACGCACGCACTCGCCCGCGACCTGCTCGACCTCGCCCGGCTGCAGTCGGGTGCGGTCACCTTGCGCCGCGAGTGGCTGCCGCTGGAGGAAGTGGTCGGTGCGGCGATGCAGGCCCGCAGCAGCCTGCTGAACACGCACAGGATCGCCATCGGCCTGCCCGACACCCTGCCGCTGATCGATGTTGACCCGGTCCTGATGGAGCGGGTGCTGTGCAATCTGCTGGAGAACGCCGCCCACCACACGCCGCCGGCGGGCCGGATCGACATCGCGGCCAGCGCCGATGCCGGGATGCTGAGCCTCAGCGTAAGCGATGACGGGCCCGGACTGCCGGCGGCGGGAAGCCCGCCTTCAGGCACCGGCCTTGGCCTCGCCATCGTGCGCGCGATCGTCGGCGCCCATGGCGGCAGGGTCGAGATCGACAGCCCGCCCGGCGGTGGCGCACGCGTCACCCTGCGCCTGCCCCTTTCCACCCCACCTCAGCCCCCGGACAGCGAAGCGTGAAAGACGCCCTCACCCACCCGCCCGCCGTCGTGATCGTGGACGACGAGCCCGGCATTCGCCGCTTTGTACGCACCGCGCTGGAGTCGGCCGGCTGCGTGGTCAGCGAAGCCGGCACCGCGGCGCGTGCGCGCATCGAACTGAACTCGCGCAAACCCGATCTGCTCATCCTCGACCTCGGCCTGCCGGACGAGGACGGGCTTGCGGTGCTCGCCGCGTTGCGGGCGTGGTCGGGCATGCCGGTGCTGGTGCTGTCCGCGCGCAGCGACGAACACGACAAGGTTGCCGCACTCGACGCAGGTGCGGACGACTACCTCACCAAGCCATTCGGCATCGCCGAGCTGCTGGCCAGGGTCAGGGCCCTGCTCCGACGGTCGCTGCGCCCGTCAGAGGGCTTGTCGACCGTGAGCTTCGGCGAGATCGAGGTCGACCTCGCCCAGCGCAGCGTCACCCGCAATGGCGAGCCGGTGCGCCTGACGCCGATCGAATTCAAGCTCCTCGGCCATCTGATTGCCAACGCAGGCCGCGTCCTCACCCACCGTCAGCTGCTGGCCGCCGTATGGGGGCCGAACCATGTCGAACACAACCACTACCTGCGGGTGTACATGGGCGGATTGCGGCGCAAGCTGGAGCCGAACCCCGGCTTCCCCGCCCACATCCTGACCGAATCCGGCGTCGGTTATCGCCTGGTACTTTAGGCAGCCGGGCGTTCAGCGGCGCCAGAAGGTCGGCGTCATCACCACCAGCAGGGTGAAGATTTCCAGCCGCCCGAGGATCATGGAGAAACTCAGAATCCAGGTCTGCAGGTCGCTCAACCCCTGGTAGTTGGACGCCGGCCCCACCGCCCCCAGTCCGGGGCCTGCATTGTTGAGACAGGCGACCACGCCGGAGAACGCGGTGATTAGGTCGAGGCCGGTTGCGGCAAGCACCAGCGTGAGGCTGACGATGGTCACCATGTACATGAAGCTGAAGGCCAGCACCGCGTGGAGAACCCCTTCCGAGATCGCCTGGCGCCCGAGCCGGAGCGGCAGCACCGCGCTTGGGTGCAGCGAACGCACGATCTCTCGATAGGACTGTTTGTACAGGATGATCGCCCGCATCATCTTGATGCCGCCTCCGGTCGAGCCCGAACAGGCGGCGAAGCTACACAGAAAAAGGACGCAGATCTGCGCAAACATCGGCCACAAGGTGTAGTCATAGGTGGCCAGCCCGAGCGAAGTGGCCAGCGAAATCGCATGAAAGGCGACATAGCGCAGGGTGGTGGGCATGTCCGCATAGACATGGAACTGCATCAGATAGAGCGTCAGGGCGGCAATCATGACGACGAGCGTGCCGAAGAACCACGGCACCTCGGGGTCCTGAAGGTAGGCACCGGGACTGCGCCGCACCAGCGCAAGGTAGTGGGTGGCGAAGTTCACCCCGGACAGCAGCGCAAAGCCCATGGTGACCAGCTCGATGGGCAGGCTGTCAAAGCCCCCGAGACTGGCATCACGATCGGAGAAGCCCCCCAGGCCCATGATCGAGAACGCATGGATCACCGCCTCCCACGGCTTCATGCCGGCCCACCACAGGGATAGACCGCAGGCCAGTGTGAGCAGCGCGTAGACCGTCCACAACCCCTTTGCCGTTTCGGCAATACGCGGCGTCAGCCCCGATTCCTTCATCGGTCCCGGCGTTTCCGCCTTGAACACCTGCCGCCCGCCGATGCCCAGCAGCGGCAGCACCGCCACCATCAGGACGATCACCCCCATGCCGCCGACCCAGTGCATGAAGGTGCGCCACAGGTTGATCGAGATCGGCAGGTATTCGAGCCCGGTCAGCACGGTCGCACCGGTCGTGGTCAGGCCGGAGGCGGCCTCGAAATAGGCATCGGTGAAGGACAGCGCCGGCATGTAGAGCATCAGCGGCATGGCGCCGAACACCGGTACCACGATCCAGGTCGCCGCAACCAGCAGAAAGCCGTCATGTACCCGCAGATCGCGGCGTCGCGCGCGGGTCGTGAGCCAGGCCAGCAGACCGCAGGCGACCGTCACCAGCAAGGCTTCGTCGTACGCCGTTACCGCGCCGTCATCCAGAAAATACGAGACCGCAAGCGGAAACGCCATGACCAGCCCGAACAGCATCAGGACAAGGCCAAGCGCACCGATCACCGGAAAGTAGCTGCGCATCTGATCAGTCCGGCGCGCGCTTGCACCCGCCGGATCACCCGGGAAAGGATGCGAATGCTAGGGAGAAAGGCGTAAAGATGGTGTAAAGATTCCGCACCGCAGCACCCGCGCAGGACGCAGGGCGGGAGGGCTTCGCACCCCACCTGTATTCGGGCAAACACGGATAGCCGTGCGTACGCATTCGAGGGCACAGTGGGCCATTGATCTCGACCCGGCGCCAGAACGGGCGACTTCGATGCATCCTTTGACATACAACAATCAAGGTAGGAGACATTCGATGAGACTGATTCGCACCCTCGGCCTGGCGGCCGGCATGATGCTTGGCGCCTCTGTTGGCGCACAATCTGCGCACGCCCAGCAATTCGTCAATGTGCTGACCGGCGGCACCAGTGGCGTGTACTACCCGCTCGGCGTCGCCCTGTCCCAGCTCTACGGCAATGCCTTGCCGAATGCAAAGGTCAGCGTGCAGTCCACCAAGGCCAGCGCGGAAAACCTCAACCTGCTCCAGGCCGGGCGCGGCGAGATTGCCTTCGCCCTCGGCGACGCGGTTTCCGATGCATGGAACGGCGTCGAGGAGGCAGGCTTCAAGACCAAGCTCAGCAAGCTGCGCGGCGTGGCTGCGATCTACCCCAACTACATCCAGATCGTCGCCGCCAGCGACTCCGGCATCAAGACCCTGGCCGACCTGAAGGGCAAGCGGGTCTCGGTGGGCGCCGCACGCTCAGGCACCGAACTGAACGCACGTGCAATCTTCAAGGGCGCGGGCATGACGTACGACGACCTCGGCAAGGTGGAGTACCTGCCGTTCGGCGAATCGGTCGAGCTGATCAAGAACCGCCAGCTCGACGCCACGCTGCAATCGGCCGGTCTTGGCGTCGCCTCACTGCGCGACCTCGCCAATGCGCTGCAGATCACGGTGGTCCCGGTATCGACCGACGTTGTTGCCAAGATCGGCGATGCGGCCTATCAGGCCAGCGTCATTCCGGCCAACACTTACCAGGGACAGACCGCAGACGTACCGACCGTACGCATCCGCAACATTCTGGTCACCCATTCGGGCGTATCCGACGAAGCCGTGTATGCGATGACGAAGACCATGTTCGAAAACCTCGACCAGCTCGTCAACGCGCACGCCGCCGCCAAGGGCATCACCAAGGAAGACGCTGCCGCCGTGCCGCTGCCGCTGCACCCGGGTGCCGAGCGTTACTACCGCGAAGTCGGCCTGCTGAAGTAGTCGTCCTCGGGCTGACCCCAGCCCCACCCCTGCAGTCTGCCCGCCCCGGCGGTGCAGACTGCATCCGTCTGACCGGAGTTTCACATGTCCGAAAACAGCTCGCTCACACCCTTCGGCTGGGAGCGCGAAAAGGGCCTCCAGGCACGTGCGCTGTTCCTGATCGCAGTAGCCTTTTCGGCCTATCAGATCGTCATCGCGGCCTATCACCCACTGTCGTCCCAGGTCGTACGGGCGATACACGTCGGCTTTCTGCTGCTGATGACCTTTGCCTCGTTTCCGGTGTGGCTGCCCCGCAGGCGCAGCGTACCGTCACTGGCGTGGCTGATCGGCGCAACCGGATTCGTGCTGGCGTTCTACCACTGGATTTACGAGGGCGACCTGATCCAGCGCGCGGGAGACCCGACGCAGACCGATCTCGTGGTCGGCACCATCACCCTGATCATGGTGTTCGAAGGCGCACGGCGCATGATGGGTGCGGCACTTCCGCTCATCTGCGCGACCTTCCTCGCCTACGCCGCCTTCGGCCAGTACCTCCCCGGCGACCTCGCACACAGGGGCTATGATTTCTCACAGCTGATCGAACACCTCACCTTCGGCACCGAAGGCATCTACGGCGTCCCGACCTACGTCAGCTCGACCTACATCTTCCTGTTCATCCTGTTCGGCGCCTTTCTCGAACAGGCCGGCATGATCCAGCTCTTCACCAACTTTGCACTGGGCACCGTCGGTCACACGCGCGGCGGACCGGCCAAGGTGTCGGTGATTTCCTCCGGACTGATGGGCACGATCAACGGCTCCGGCGTGGCCAACGTCGTCACCACCGGACAATTCACCATTCCGTTGATGAAGCGCTTCGGCTACCGCCCGGAGTTTGCCGGCGGAGTGGAGGCCACCTCCAGCATGGGGGGGCAGATCATGCCGCCGGTAATGGGCGCGGTGGCCTTCATCATGGCAGAGACCATTGGCGTGGCCTATGTCGAGATCGTTACGGCCGCCATCATTCCCGCGGTGCTCTATTTCGTCACTGCCTTCTGGATGGTGCACCTGGAAGCCGGTCGCGCCGGCCTGCACGGGCTCGCGAAGAGCGAATGCCCGAACGCATGGGAGGCCATCCGGCGTGGCTGGTATCTGCTGCTGCCGCTGGGCATTCTGGTGTGGCTGCTGTTCTCCGGCTACACCCCGCTGTTCTCCGGCACCGTCGGGCTGGCGCTCACCGCCGTACTGATCTTCGGTGCCGCGATTGCGCTCCGGCTCAAAGGCAACGCCCTGCGGGTGGCATTCTGGATCGCGCTCGGCATCGCCTGCTCCGGCTTTCTGAAGTGGGGCATCGACGCCTTTTTCGTCCTGATCGCGCTGCTGGTGCTTGTCTGCGCCTTTATCCATGGCGGACGCGAGACCTTGCGACTGGCGGTGAATGCGCTGGCCGACGGCGCGCGTCATGCGCTGCCGGTGGGCGTGGCCTGCGCGCTGGTGGGCGTGATCATCGGCGTACTGACCCTGACCGGTGCCGCGACCTCGTTTGCCAACATGATCATCACCCTCGGCGAAAACAACATGCTGTTGTCGCTGGTACTGACCATGCTGGTCTGCCTGCTGCTGGGCATGGGCATCCCGACCATCCCCAACTACATCATCACCTCGTCGCTGGCCGCACCGGCCCTGCTCGAGCTCGGCGTGCCGCTGATCGTCAGCCACATGTTCGTGTTCTACTTCGGCATTCTCGCGGACCTGACGCCGCCGGTCGCACTGGCCGCGTTCGCAGCGGCGCCGATCGCGGGCGTGTCCGGCATGAAGATCGGTGTGCAGGCGGTGCGAATCGCGATGGCCGGCTTCATCATTCCCTACATGGCGGTCTACGCGCCCGAACTGATGCTGCAGGGCGACCCGACCGTGCTGGCAGTGGTGTGGATCGTCTTCAAGGCCGTGCTCGCCATCGGCCTGTGGGGCGTCGCTTCGGTGGGCTATCTGTGGCAACCGGTGAGCTGGCCGGAAAGAGTCGGTGCGCTGCTGGCTGCAATCTGTCTGGTCGCCGCGCTGCCGATCACCGACGAGATCGGCATTGGCGCTGCTGCGCTGTTGCTCGGACTGCAGATCTGGCGTCGGCGCCAGCTGGCGCACTGATGGCCGGCAGTGGATGAATGACGAAAGTCATCATCTGCAGACGAAAAAAGCGCAGCTTGCGCTGCGCTTTTCTGTTTGGCCCCCCGCCTGTGCCGTTTCCGCCGGGCATCCTGAACCTAGGGTTCAGGGAGGTCACTTTCCTTCCGCTTCAGGCTCACCCGGCAAGGGGCGTGCACACCAGCGGCATCTATGGTCAGCAACCGAGTCTCTCGACTATTGGTTCAAGGAATCTACGACTTCAACAAACACGGCAGGGGATTGATTTTGCACGCTTTTTCAAAGCTCAAAAGAGCTTGTCCTGCTGGGCCAGTACCCCGTCAAGGCGTGCTTGCATGAGTCCGATTCTACGCTTCGCGGCCGGCATGTCAAACCCGTTTCCACGTTGATGCTGAATGAACTCGTGGGCGATGTTGAGCGCGGTCATCACGGCCAGTTTTTCGCCCGATGCACTGGTCTTGCCGACCAGCTCCTTCAGCTTGCCATCGACATAGGCGACCGCTTCAACCAGACCGTCCCTGGTCTCAGCCGTACAGGCCACGCGGTATTCCTTGCCCAGCAAGGTGATGTCCAGGGATTCCATACGGTATTCCTCAGGCTTCCGGCAGCTTTGCCAGCAGGGCTTCGAGTTTCTCGGTCGCCAGCTGTACCTTTGCCGCCAATTGATGGTTCTCGGCTTCCAGCTTGCCCACACGCGTGCGCAACTCGCGGTTCTCGCCCTTGAGTCCGCTGTACTGGCTGATGAGTTGCTCGAGTTGGGTCTCGAGCCGGGTGAGTTCTGCGTCCATGGCTTGGATGGTAGCGGGGGGAGAATGACGCGGTCAATAAGCCGGGCGAACCCGGTGCGATGAGCCCCCGAAGGGGCCCGGTTCAACGATTGCTCAACGCTGTACCTGCGTCACGTCACGCACCGCGCCGGTGTCGGCCGAGGTGGTGAGCGCCGCATAGGCCTGAAGGGCCGCGGAGACGTAGCGCTCGCGGCTGACCGGCTTCCATGCCGCACTGCCCTTCGCCTCCATGGCGTCACGGCGGGCGGCGAGTTCTTCGTCGCTGATCGCCAGCCGGATGCTGCGGTTCGGGATGTCGATCTCGATCACGTCACCGTCCTCGACCAGCGCAATCGCGCCGCCGCAAGCCGCTTCGGGCGACGCGTGGCCAATCGACAGACCCGAGGTGCCGCCGGAAAAGCGACCGTCGGTGAGCAATGCACATTCCTTTCCGAGCCCGCGGCTCTTGAGGTAGGAAGTCGGATACAGCATTTCCTGCATGCCCGGACCGCCCTTGGGACCCTCGTAGCGGATGATGACCACATCGCCGGCCTGCACCACTTCGCCAAGGATGGCCTCCACCGAGGCTTCCTGGCTCTCGAACACACGGGCGCGACCGGAGAACTTCCAGATCGACTCGTCCACCCCGGCGGTCTTCACGATGCAGCCCTTCTCGGCAATGTTGCCGTAGAGCACGGCCAGTCCGCCGTCCTGGCTGAAAGCATTGGCCTTGCTGCGGATCACGCCCTTGACCCGGTCCATGTCGAGCTCGTTCCAGCGCCGGTTCTGGCTGAAGGCGACCTGGGTCGGCACACCACCGGGCGCAGCGAGGAAGAAGTCGAACACCGCCTTGTCGTGAGCCTGCATGATGTCCCAGCGCGCCAGAGCATCGCCCAGCGTCTTGCTGTGCACAGTGGGCACATCGCGATGCAGCAGGCCGGCACGATCGAGTTCACCGAGAATGCTCATGATGCCGCCAGCGCGGTGCACATCCTCAATATGCACGTCCGGCACCGCGGGAGCCACCTTGCACAGGCAGGGCACGCGGCGCGAGATGCGGTCGATGTCCTTCATGGTGAAATCGATACCGGCTTCCTTGGCCGCAGCAAGCAGGTGGAGCACGGTATTGGTCGACCCGCCCATGGAGACATCGAGGGTGATCGCGTTCTCGAACGCCTCGAAGCTGGCGATCGAGCGCGGCAGTGCGGTGACGTCGTCCTGCTCGTAGTAGCGGCGGGCCAGATCGACGATGCGATGGCCGGCATCCTTGAACAGCCGCTCGCGGTCGGCGTGGGTTGCCAGCGTGGTGCCGTTGCCCGGCAGCGACAGGCCCAGCGCCTCGGTCAGGCAGTTCATCGAGTTGGCGGTGAACATGCCGGAGCATGAACCGCAGGTCGGACATGCCGAGCGCTCGATGGCGTCGACTTCTTCGTCGGAGCAGTTCTTGTCGGCCGCCTTCACCATCGCATCGACCAGGTCGAGCGAGATGACCTTGGCTTCCCACTTCACCTTGCCGGCTTCCATCGGGCCACCGGAGACGAAGATGGTCGGGATGTTCAGGCGCAATGCGGCCATCAGCATGCCCGGGGTGATCTTGTCGCAGTTCGAGATGCACACCAGCGCGTCTGCGGTGTGGGCGTTGCACATGTACTCGACGCTGTCGGCGATCAGGTCGCGCGAAGGCAGCGAATAGAGCATGCCGCCATGCCCCATGGCGATGCCGTCATCGACCGCGATGGTATTGAATTCCTTGGCGACGCCGCCGGCCTTCTCGATCTCGCGCGCGACCAGCTGCCCCATGTCCTTCAGGTGCACATGCCCTGGCACGAACTGGGTGAAACTGTTGGCGATGGCGATGATCGGCTTTTCAAAGTCACCGTCCTTCATGCCGGTCGCGCGCCAGAGCGCGCGGGCGCCCGCCATGTTGCGGCCGGCGGTGGAGGTACGGGAACGATACTGGGGCATGACGGCGCTCCGGAAATTCTGCAGGAAAGCCGATGATTCTAACCCCGCAATGGGCACTCCGGAACATTGGGTTTGCCTGTTCGCCAGCATCCCTGCACAAACGCCCGCCGGACCGCGGCAGAAAAGCGTCATCGCACCGTAACCGCGACGTCACCGTGTCGCAACGCAGAGTTTCGAAAATGGCCACACCCCAAATCGGAAAGGGACGCACGCCATGCTCCAGACCCGCCAGCAAGTCGCAAACCGCCCCGGCCGCAATTTTCACGTCGGACTCGCCACCTGCGACACCGAGATTCTCGAAGCCCAGAAGCTTCGCTACCGCGTATTCGCCGAAGAGATGGGCGCCCGCCTTTCCACCCGCACGCCGGGTGTTGACCGCGACATCTACGACCCCTTCTGCGAACACCTCATCGTGCGCGACGAAGACGCCGGACGCATCGTCGGCACCTATCGCATCCTGTCGCCGTCTGCCGCATGCAAGGTCGGCGGCTACTATTCGGAAAACGAGTTCGACCTCACCCGCCTGCAGCACCTGCGCAACCGCATCGTCGAGATCGGCCGCTCCTGCATCGACCCCGACTATCGCAGCGGCGCCGTCATCACCCTGCTGTGGTCCGGACTCGCCCGCTACATGAAGGAAAACGGCTACGGCTACCTGATCGGCTGCGCCTCGGTCAGCATGGCCGACGGCGGCCACACTGCGGCCAGTCTGTATAATCGCCTGCGTGAAACGCATCTGGCCCCGCTCGAATACCGCGTATTCCCGCGGCTTGCCCTGCCGCTCGACATGCTGCGCGGCGACCTGCCGGCCGAGACGCCCCCGCTGATCAAGGGCTACCTGCGTGCAGGTGCCTGGGTGTGCGGTGACCCCGCATGGGATCCGGACTTCAACACGGCCGACCTGCCGCTGCTGATTCCGATGGACAAGGTGTCGGACAAATACGCCAAGCACTTCCTGGGACGCAAAGACTGAACGCCAATATCGCCAGCGCACCGCGCACCCCCCCCGGCCACGCCGCCAGCCCTGCGCTGCTGCGTGGCTGGCGGCGTTTGCGCGTGGGCCTGCACCTGGCCCGCGGCGTGCTCACGATCGCACTGGTCTATCCGCTCAGCAGCGACGCCACCCGTCTGCGCCTGCGTCAGCGCTGGTCGCGGCAGCTGCTGAACATCCTCGGCATGGCGCTTCAGCCCGGCGGCTGCGACATCGCACCGGGCAGCATGCTGGTGGCCAACCACGTGTCGTGGATCGATATCTTCGTCATCAACGCGCTTGCGCCCTCGGCCTTCATCTCCAAGCATGAAGTCCGCGCCTGGCCGGTCATCGGCTGGCTGGCAGCGAAGAGCGAAACCGTCTTCCTGCGCCGCGGCAGCCGTGGCCACGCGAAGATCGTCAACGCAGAGATTGCGTCGCTGCTTGGCGCCGGTCGCAACGTCGCGGTGTTTCCCGAGGGCACGACGACCGACGGCAGCCATGTCCTGCACTTCCACGCCGCGCTGCTGCAACCGGCCATCGAGGCCGGGCAGCCACTGCAAACGCTCGCGTTGTCCTATCACCTGGAAGACGGCAGCCCGAGCCGCGCCCCGGCCTATGACGGCGACCTCAGCCTGGGCGAATGTCTGGACAACATCCTCGCCCACCGTCGCCTGGTCGCACGTATCGCCGTCGACATGCCCCTTGCGACCACGCCGGACAGCAGCCGTCGCGAACTGGCGCATCAGACCCGGGAGATGATTGCGGCAAGAATCGGCGCAGACACGCAGCATGCGCCAGACGGGCAGAAGACAGCGATCGGCCCGGTCTCGTCGATGCGGCCGGAAACGGCCTGAGGCTTCACCTGCCGCCTGATGCGCTCAGGCGGGAACCTGAAACACCTCGTCGTCGTCGAGTCGCACTGCGGTGAGCTTGCCACCCCAGACACAGCCGGAGTCGAGCGCAAGCAGGCCTTCCGTGCGGTAGAACCCGAGCGCCGACCAGTGACCGCATACGATTGTGTGAGTGCGATTGAAGCGGTCCGGTGCAGCAAACCACGGCACGGTTCCGGCCGGTGCCTTGTGCGGAGGCCCCTTGCCACGCAGCGCCATGCGCCCGTCAGGCGTACAGAAGCGCATGCGCGTCATGGCATTCACGATCACGCGCAGGCGCGGCCATCCCTTGAGTGACTCGTCCCAGCGGTCGGGACGGTCACCCGCAAGGTGCAGCAGGAACTGGCGCGCATCGGGCCCCGTCAGCGCCGCACTCACTTCGGCTGCCAGCGCCTGCGCCCTGGAGACGGTCCATTGCGGCAGCAAGCCCGCATGCAGCATCACATGATCGCCCTCGACATGCATCAGCGGCAGGCCTGACAGCCAGTGCAGCAACTCGTCACGGTCGGGCGCCTCAAGCACCTGGTACAGCGTATCGTCCTTGTCCCGGCGCTTGTCGCCGGCACCGAGCATCAACAGGTAGAGATCATGATTGCCGAGCACGACCTTTGCCGAGTCGCCCATTTCGCGCAACGCGCGCAGCACCTGCACCGACTGCGGCCCACGATTGACCAGATCACCAACGACCCACAGGCGGTCAGCCGCGGGGTCGAACGAAATCTTCGCCAGCAAGCGCTGAAGCGCGTCGTGGCAGCCCTGAATATCGCCTATTGCGTACGTTGCCATCGCCCCGAGGGAGTGGGAAAAAGAGATTGGCCGAAGAGTCTACCCGACTAATGTGAAAAAACTGAACTCGGCACACCGATTTTGCCTCCGCCGAAGGTCAGTTCGCCCCGGTCAGGTCTGCATAGAGCGCGCGATACTGGTCGATAACCGCCGCCTCCGAGAAATCCTTCTGCACCCGCACAAGCCCTGCCTGCACCAGGCGCTGTCGCAGCCCCGCGTCACGCAGCAACTGTTCGATGCCGACCGCCAGAGCCGCACTGTCGTCGCAAGGCACGACCCAGGCATCCTCACCGTGGCGCGCAATCTCGCGCGCGCCCCTGAATGCCGTCGTGAGCAGGGGTTTGCCGTGACCCCAGGCCTCGAGAATGACATTCCCGAGCGTCTCTTCGTCGCGCGACGGAAAGACCACCAGATCGGCGGCCTGATACCAGGGCGCGGGGTCGTGCTGCCATCCGGCCCAGTGAATCCGCCCGGCCACCCCGGCCTCGGCCGCCTGCTGCTGCAAGGGGAGCAGACGTTCGCCGTCCCCCAGGATCACGAGGCGCACGCGCCGCCCCGCAACTTCCGCCGGCGCCCGCCGGAGCGCATCGATCAGGAAGCGGTGGCCCTTGACCTCGACCAGGCGTCCTGCGGTCACCATCATGCAGTCGCTATCGCTCAGGCCGATCTGCTCACGCAGCGCGATCCGCTCGGCTGCGCCCGACGCCTTCACCGGCTCGGCAAAGTTGGTGATGTGGAACACGCGGTTCGCCGGCAGCCCGCCTTTGACCATCCAGTCGCACAGCCCCCGGGTATTGCCGATCCAGGCATGCGCATGGCGAAACGGATCGAGCCGGTAGTAACCGCCGAGCCGCGCCACGTGCACCCTGCCCCTGCCCGGACGGATATGCGTCAGCCGGGTTGCCCTGCCCATGTAGGTCTGCACGATACGCGCGTCGCTGCCCGCAATAAGACGCGAGACTTCGACCCGGGACAAGGGGTCCCACACCGTGCGCAAGGGCAGTTCGTAGAACGGGACCCCGGTCAGATGGCGCCGGGCCAGCGCCGAGCCAGTGCGCACCACCGCCTCCACCTTCTCCTGGCGCCGCGTCATCGCACCGAGAAAACGTGCAAACCAGCGCTCCGCGCCGCCCATCTCGGCACTGCCGATGAGATGCAGCGTCTTCATCAGGCCGCCAAGCCTGCAGGGCGCAGCACCTGCTGCGAGGTCAGCACCTTGTGATAGACCGCCAGATTGCCTTCGCACATCGCATCGACCGAAAACTCGCGCAGCATCAGCGCACGGCCGGCCGCTCCCATGTGCTCGCGCAGCACCGCATCGCCGAGCAGGCTGTTGATTGCTGCAGCCAGGCCCGCAACATCGCCGGGCGCTGTCAGCAGCCCGTTAAGGCCGTGGCGCACCGCCTCGGGTATGCCGCCGGCACGGCACGCAACGATCGGCACCGCAGCCGCCGCAGCCTGAAGCAGCGACACCCCCAGCCCCTCGAGATCGGCCGGATGCACCAGCAGGTCGAAACAGCCGATGACCGCAGGCAGATTATTGACGAAGCCCATCAGGCGGACATTGCCCTGCAGCCCGCGCTCGGCGATCACCTCGCGCAATTCAGCCTCAAGCGGTCCGCGCCCGTAGATCAGCACCTGCGCGCCGGGATGACGCGCGAGCACTGCGTCAAGCGCCTGCAACAGGTGGCGGTGGCCCTTGCGCCGGATCAGTTGCGCGACCATGCCGATGATCAGCGTGTCCGCCGGGAGCCCGAGACCCGCGCGAAACACCGCCTTGTCGTAATCGCCCAGGTAGGGACGAGGATCGACCGCGCTGCGCACGCAACTCACCTTGCCTTCGCTCAGGCCTTCATCGAGCAGGACCTTGCGAATACCGTCCGAAATCGCAATCACGTGCTCGTACATCGCATACTTGGGGCGGACGAGCCACTGCGGCTCGGGGTTGTCCACCCTGCGCGACAGCACCACCGGCACCCGTCCGAGCATGGCGGCGACACCGCCCCACAGGTCGGCTCCGCGCCGGCTGTGAATATGGACGATGTCGGGCGCCTGGGCTGCAATCAGGCGCCGCAGTCGCAGCGCCATGCCGACATCGGCATCGCCCTTCATCCTCATCTCGAACACCTCCGCGTGCGGACGTGCCAGCGTTGCGATGTGCGCGCCTGTGGGACAGGCCAGCAGGTTCTCCACCCCGTGACGCTTGAGGCCCTCCATGATGTGCAGCACCTGTTTCGCACCGCCATAGAGGTGACGACCGGATTCGACGTGCAGGACTTTCATGATGGAATCTCCACCTTCAGGACGTTGCGCGCCTCGTCGAGAACGCGCGCGGGCTCGATGTCCCGCATACAGGGAAAGGCGCCGTCGCAGCCCGGGCTGCGGCGACATGGGGAGCACGCGAGGCCAAGCCAGATCACGCGCGCATTGGGCCGACCGGCATCGAGGTAAGGTCGGGTGGAACCGAACAGGGTGACAAGAGGCCGCTTGAATGCCACCGCCATGTGTGTCAGACCGGTATCGACGCCAATCACCAGCGCCGCCTGCTCGACGATGGCTGCGGCTTCCGGCAGCGCGGTATCGCCTGCGAGCGCAACCGAGCCGGGCGCGGCCTGCGCAATCCGCCGCGCCGCGTCACGATCAGCGGGGCCACCCAGCACCACCGCCGGCATGCCAAGTTCCTGCTGCACACCAGACGCGAGCGCACGCCAGGCGTCTTCGGTCCAGTGCTTCTGCGGTCGGGTGGTGAAGGGCGCAAAGACGACATATCGCCCGGGCTCGATGCCGTGCTGCCGGAGCATGTCGAGCGCCTTGCGCTGCGCCGTCGGCGCCAAGCGCAGGCGGGGGTGAAAATGCTCCGTATCGAGCCCGAGCGCCTGCGCCAGATGCCGGTACTCTGAGCTGATCTGCCCCGGCGTACCCCCGGCCGGCACCACCCGCGTCATCAACAGCTGACTGCCTTCGCGCGAGCCCAGCCCGATGCGCTGGTCCGCGCCCGAAAGCCAGGTCAGCCAGCCACTCTTGAGCAGACTCTGCAGATCGATCGCGGTGTCGAAGCGACGTGCCTTCAGCGCCCGCGAAAATTCGCGGATGCATGCGGCCAGTTCGCGGTACTGCCCGGACTGCCACAGCTGCCTCCATGCGGCCTTGGGCCACAGGATGATCTCGTCGATACAGGGGTCGGCTTCAAGCAGGCCATCGATACCCGGCTCAACCAGCCACGCGATATGCGCTTCCGGGTAGCGCTGGCGCAAGGCGGCCACGAAGGGCGAGGCAAAGACGATGTCGCCGATCGCCGAGGTACGCACCAGCAGGATGCGGGACATGCCGCGGCTGACCACGCTTTCCGGCAGGGCCTCGGGTGCGCTCATGGGCAGGGACGACAATCGCAGGCGGTGTACATTCCGGCGATGCTGAAGCCCCGGGATTGCAGGAAGATGGCAGTCGCGTGACGTTTCGATGCACGCCATCCCGAGCCCTCATTCCGGCCCGCACATCAACTTCGGCGCCCCTGCATTCGCGTAGAATCTCCGCCCTATGAAACCCGATCGGTATGCCGGCGCAACCCCGCAGCGCGCGTCGCTGATGTCATTCATTGCGATCGCGCTGGCGCTCAGCCTGTATCGCGTGGGCGTGATCATTCACCTCGGCCTCGACCCCTACGTCGATGAGGCTTACTACTGGGGATGGGCGCAATCACTGGACTGGGGCTATTACTCCAAGCCCCCCATGATCGCCGCGCTGATCGCCGGCTCGATCCAGCTTTTCGGCGATCACCTGCTGGCGATCAAGGCCCCGTCGCTGATCCTCTACCCGGCCACCGCAATCGTCATTCGCCAGCTCGGCTGCAGGCTGTTCGACGATCGCGTCGGCTTCTGGTCCGGGCTCGCCTTTCTGACCATGCCGCTGACCGCCACCCTGGGCCTGTTCGTCAGCACCGACGCACCGCTGCTGTTCTTCTGGGCGCTCGGCATGCTGCTGCTGTGGCGCACGCTGCAGCAGGGCACGGTGAAGCAATGGGTGGGCATCGGGGTCGTCTGCGGATTGGGCCTGATGTCGAAATACACCATGCTGGCCTTCGTCGGCTCGGCTTTCCTCGTTCTGCTGGCAGATGCCAACGGGCGTCGTCAGCTGACGCGACCCGGCCCCTGGATTGGCGCCCTGGTCGCGCTGGCGATGCTGGCCCCCAACCTGTGGTGGAACTGGCAGCACGACTTTCCGACCCTCCGCCACACGGCCGAAATCACCCGCATCGGCGTTGGCGGGCGGGGCTTGAATCTGGATGAATTCGTCGAGTTCGCCGGCGCGCAGCTGATCTCCTTCGGGCCGCTGCTGATGGCCGGCCTGCTGTGGGCCTTTCTTCGCCCGCAGCCCGCCTGGGTCGAGCCACGTTTCCGCTTCCTGCTGCTGTTTTCCCTGCCGCTGCTGGTCATCGTCAGCCTGCAGGCGCTCACCGGCCGCGCCAACGGCAACTGGTCAGCCCCGGTGTATGTTTCCGCCAGCGTCCTGGTGATCGCCTTTCTCGCGCAGCGGGCCAGATGGAAGCTGGCGATCATTGCAGTCGCACTCAACGCGGTGCTGGGCATCGCCGTCTATCACTGGCCGGACATCGTTCAGCTCGCGGGCAAGACGCTCAATGGCCGCAACGATCCATACAAACGGGCGCGCGGCTGGAATGAGCTGGTCACGCAGGTGCGCCCGCAACTCGCAGCCCACCCCGACGCGGTGCTGGTCGGCGACGATCGCGAACTCCTGGCGCAGCTGATCTACGGCCTGCGCCCGAGCCGCTACGCGCGCTGGCAGGCGGACCCGCACATCATCGACCACTACGGCCTCACCGTGCCGCTGGGCACCACATCGGGCGACCCGGTGCTGTTCGTTTCGATCAGGCCGGACATCGGTGATACCGGCGCCTGTTTCGAATCAGTTGAAAAAATCGCGGACGTCGAGGTCGCGGTTTATCAGAATTTTCACAGGAGGGTGTCAATATGGCTGCTTAAGGGCTTCAAGGGCTATTGAAAAGCAGCACATGCACAACGCACTCTCAACACCTTCGCGCCGGTTCCGTACCTGGCTGGACATGCATCTGGTCGACCACGGCTGCGTACGCGCGATTTACAACAATTTCCATCCGCTCGGCGGCGGCATGTATCGCTGCAGCCAGCCCAGCCCGCGCCAGATCCGCAGGTACCGCGACCGTTACGGCATCCGCAGCATCATCAACCTGCGCGGCGTGCACGACTACGGCTCGTACTTCTATGAAGAAGAAGCCTGCACGCAACTCGGCATCAGGCTGATCAGCGTCAAGCTGTATTCCCGCACCCCGCCCTCGGTGGCCGAGATACACCGCATGCGCGACATCTTCGCCGGCCTCGAGTATCCGGCCCTGATCCACTGCAAATCGGGCGCCGACCGCGCCGGGCTCGGCGCAGTGCTGTACCGCGTACTGCACCTCGGTCACCCGGTGAGCGATGCCATCAGCGAACTGTCGTGGAAGTACGGCCATTCGAAACGGGCCAAGACCGGGATCCTGGATTTCTTCTTTGCCACCTATCTGGCGTACAACGCGACCCGGCCCATCGCCTTCATCGACTGGGTTGGCACCGTGTATGACGAACAGGCGCTCAAGGTGAGCTTTCGCGATGAGGGCTTTTCCAGCCTGATCGTGGACAAGGTCCTGCACCGCGAATGAAAGACTCGCTTTCGCTCTACCGCCGCCTGCTCGGCACGCTGCGCCCGTATCGCAAGGTTGTGGTGCTGTCGGTGCTGGCCATGATTGCGGCCGCCTCGCTCGAACCGGTGCTGCCCGCCCTGCTCAAGCCGCTGATCGACGAGAGCCTGATCGGCAAGAACCACACGGCACAGTGGCAGATCCCGCTGTTCCTGATGCTGGCCTTTCTTGGCAAGGGCATTGCCGAGTATGTCGCCAACGTCTCCAGCCAGTGGATCGCCAACAAGGCCATCACCGACCTGCGTCAGGCGGTGTTCCGCCACCAGCTTCACCTGCCGCTGTCGGTGCATCAGGCCGAGTCGGGCGGGCGCATGCTGTCACGCATTCTGTACGACATCCCGCAGGTGGGCGCTGCGCTGTCGAACGCGTGGATCATCGTCATCCGCGACAGTTTCGTGATCCTCGGCCTCACCGCGTATCTGGTCTATACCGCCTGGGAGCTCACGCTGCTGATCCTGGCCATTGCACCGGTCGTGGCGTGGTTGATCCGGGTAGCGAGTCGCAAGCTGCGCGGCTCGAACCGCGACATGCAGCTGACCACCGGCCGTGTCACCGGCGCGGTGGAAGCCTCGCTGTCGGGTATCCGCGAGGTCAAGCTGTTCGGCACCCACGACTACGAGGACGAGCGCTTCGCCAGCCTGGCCGAGAGACTGCGCAAACAGACCATGCACACCGTCCGGGTGTCGTCCGCCAACGCACCGCTGGTGCAGGTCCTCGCCGCGGCGGCCGTGTCGGCGGTGATCTGGACGGCGTCTGCGCTCTCGGCGGAAAACAGGTTGAGTCCGGGCGAGTTCGTCTCCTTCGTCACCGCGATGTCGATGCTGTTCGAACCCATCCGGCGCCTGACCAACATCAACGCGGTCATCCAGCGCGGACTCGCCGGCGCGCAGAGCATTTTCGAACTGCTCGATACCGCAGGCGAAACGGACACGATCGACACCACCGGGGCCACGCGCCCCCGCGCACGCGGCGAACTGTGTTTCGAGCAGGTCGGGTTCGGCTACCCGGGACAGAACGGGCTGGCCCTGGACGGCTTCGACCTGCGCGTGCAGCCGGGCGAAACGATTGCGCTGGTCGGCGCATCGGGCAGCGGAAAGAGCACGCTGATCAATCTCATCGCACGCTTCTTCTCACCGCAACACGGCCGCATCCTGCTCGACGGCGAGGCGCTCGACACCCTGCCGCTGGGCTGGCTGCGCGCACAACTGGGCTGGGTCGGCCAGCATGTCGTGCTGTTCGACGACAGCGTCGCCGCCAACATCGCCTACGGGCAGCCGCAGACCGCGATTGCTCAGATCGAGGCCGCCGCGCGCGCAGCCCATGCGTGGGACTTCATCCAGGCCCTGCCCGAAGGCCTCGCCACCCGTATCGGCCCCAACGGCAGCCAGCTTTCGGGTGGCCAGCGCCAGCGCATCGCGATCGCCCGCGCCTTTCTGCGCAACGCGCCCATCCTGCTGCTCGACGAGGCCACCTCGGCACTCGACAATGCGTCGGAGCGCGCGGTCAAGAACGCGCTCGACACGCTGCGCAAGGATCGCACCGTGCTCGTCGTCGCCCACCGTCTGTCCACAATTCGCGATGCGGACCGCATCGTCGTGATGGAGCACGGCAGGATCGTGGAGTCGGGCACGCACGAAGCACTGGCCGCAGCCAACGGAAGCTACGCCCGCCTGCTCGCCAGCGGTACTGACATCGCCCCCGCCACCACCGCCGAACCGGCAGCGGCACCGCAGCCGGCGCCCTGAACAGAACGCCATGCCGCGCACCACTGCACTCTACTTCGTTGCCTCACCGCTGCAATACCTGGCCGCGCGCCGCATCGCTGCCACGGCGGAAGCCGGTAGCCGCCAGGTGCTGGTCTGGTACAAGCACGGCGTCGCTTCGATCATCAAACCCGGGGAATGGGACGCGGCAAGCTACATGTCCTGGCCGCGCTGGGAGCCCCTGCCGGGCGTGCTCGGACGGCACCGCCGGCTGCGCGACAACATCGGCCTCGTCGCCGGGCTCGTCGGCCACTGCGACACCCTGCATATCCACAGCGCGGTGTTCGACACCGAGGCCATCAACTACTTCCTGCGGGCGCTCCCCAAAGCCTGCGGCGCACGGACGATGCGCGCGCGCATCCTGCCCGACGGCATCATCAGCACCCGCCGCTACCCGCTGAGCGCAGGCAAGCGGCTGGCCCAGCACGCGCGCAAACTGCGTCGACTGATCGCCCCCGAGCTCGACTACTGGTGCTTCGACGGCGACCGCATCGGTTCGGACGCGGCCTTCTGTGACCGCATCTACGTGCTGCCCGGACTCCCGCACGAATACCCGGCGGGAAAAGTGCATGTATTGCCGCCGCTGGTCGAAGCGGCCGCGGGGCAAGCCGAGCCGGCCGGCACTGGCCGCCGCGCGCTGGTGATCGGGCAGCCGCTCACCGGCTTCGAACTCATGTCGCCAGCCGATCTCGCCGCGGTAACGGGCGAGATCCGCGCCTGGCTTGCAGACCATGGATTCGACGCTATCGATTACAAGGGGCACCCCAAGGATGCACAACGGGAACTCTCGCACCCCGATTACCGGGTGATCAGCCCGGAGCAAGCGCTGGAACTGTTCATGGCTGGCACGCATTACGATGCGGTGCTTGGCGTGCGCTCATCCGCACTGCTGTTCGCGCGCCAGATCTATCCCGCAACGACGCCTGTCGAGGCCTTCGGCTGGTCGCGCATCCGCTTCAAATCCACCGCCGAGAAGCAGGACATGGAGCGCACCTTCGCCGCGGTCGGCGTCGTCACGCATCCCTGAACATCGATCATGAACGCAGTCCTGACCCCGACGTCCCCGCGCTCTGCCGATACGCACCGAGCCCTGCGCGTGTTCTGCGATTTTGCAGTCTGGCTCACTTTTGCAGGTCTCGTCAGCCTGCGCGGTGCAGGCAGTCCGGGCACGATGGCCGCCCTGCTGGCAATCGTCGGCCTCGCGCTGCTCGTGTACCGGAAGGATGCGGACCGCAGCGATCTGAAGATGGCAGCCCTGTTCCTGGTGCTGCCAGTGCACGATGTGCTCAACATGGCGCTGACCGGCTGGGACCCCGGCATGCTCGACAAGTCGGGCAGACTGGTGCTCGGCCTCTTTACATACTTCGCCATCAGCCGGACAGGCATCCATGCACGATCACTGCGATGGGGGGTCATCGTCGGCTGCGTCGCCGCTGCGGCGCTGGCCGCATACCAGGCGCAGGTGCTCGGCCTGGAGCGGGTCAGCGGCTTCATGAACGCCATCCCGTTCGGCAACGACGCCCTCCTTCTCGGATTTCTCGCGCTCGCTGCGTGGATCGTGACCCCGAGGACCGAGAGAACGCCGCTATTCCAGACCTGCACCCTGATCGCGCTCGGCTGCGGCATCTATGCCTCGTACGCGTCCGGCACCCGCGGCGGATGGGTCGTGGCGCCGGTGCTGATCTGGATTCTGAGCCTGGGTGCGAGAGACATGCGACGCAGCCTTCGTACCGGCGTGACGATCGGCATCCTGTCGCTGCTGATCATCGGTCTGGGCCTGCTACCGGTACTGAGCGAGCGCACCGCGGACGAGCTCAGCAACGTCATGGCCGTCCTTACGACAACCAAAGAGGACGCGGCGTCGATGACGCTGTCGTCGATCGGCACCCGGCTCCACCTCTATCGTGTTGGCTTCGACGCCTTCATGTCCCGGCCGGTGCTCGGCATCGGCGTCGCCAACCTCGGTGATTACCTTGCAGCAAGCGCGCAGACGGGCACACTCAACCCCGCCGCCGCGCACTTCACTCACCTGCACTCAGGCATCGTGGATACCCTCGCCCGCGGAGGCCTGCTCGGGCTGGCCGCGCTGGCGTATTTCGTGATCGGTCTGGCCCGGCATTTCCACCGGGCACTCGTCACCTCGGGCGATGACGATGTGCGCTACTTTGCGCTGACCGGACTGCTGTGCATTGCTGCGGCGTTCCTGTTCTCGCTGTCGAACGTGTTTTTCCCCGCCATCGTCGGCACCAACATCCTGATCATGACGCTGGCCGTACCCGCGGGCGCACTCGCCTTTCGCACCCGCCAGCTCCGATGCACAGACCGACCGGGTGCAAAGAAAGGATCCGTATGAACACACGCGAACAGGACGGGATTTCCGGCCTCAGGCACTACCTGGAAGGCAAACGGGTGGTGGTGATCGGAAACAGCGAAAGCCAGTTCTCCCAGCACCTCGGTGCGCGCATCGACGCCCATGACGTGGTCGTGCGCATGAACCTCGGCTCGATTCGCGCCCCCGAGCATCAGGGCAGTCGCACCGATGTGGTGTTCACGTCGTCGGAGAAACTCAGCGCGGCGATGATCGACGACTGGTTCAAACCGTCCTGGGTGGTGTGGGCCACGCCAAAGCGCGAGAAGATGCCCGACCTGAGCGCGCTGGGCGAGCGCCTCGTGCTGCATCCGGTGCAGATCTGGGAAGCACTTCACGCCCGCATCGAGCCCGCTCGCCCCTCGACCGGGCTGATCGCACTGAACTTCCTGTTCAATCACTGCAAGTGTGCCGAGCTGGCCTTTGCCGGCTTTGACTTCTTCGCCAGCGGCACCTTCTACAACCGAAAGTTCTTCGGCCTCATCAAGCATCCGCGCAAGGCATCGAAACCACACGACGGCGCCGAAGAACAGCGCGTCGTCGCCGACATGATCGCCAGCGGCCGCGTGCACAACCTCGCCCAGGCAGACTGAAACCATGACCCGCTCTTACCGCGTGGCGATCTTCAACGACACCCGCCGCACCTCGCATTACGGCTGCGAAATCGTCATGGAAACGCTGATCGCAAACCTGGTTGAGCGTGGCATCAAGCCGACGTTCTTCTGGCCCGTAGGCGCGGACTGGCGCGGGCGGGAAGACGTCGCCGCCGCGCTGCGGACGGTGGATGCCGTCATCGTCAATGGCGAAGGCTCGATCCATCACAGCGCGCGCCGCGATCGCGCGCACTATCTCACCGAGATCGCCGCCTTCGCGCGCACGACGGCGAACATCCCGTCCTTCCTCGTCAACAGTTCGCTGTTTGAACTCGAGCCGAAGATCATCGACAACCTGCGTCACTTCGATGCCATTTATCTGCGCGAAAGCCGCTCGCTCGCTGCACTCGAGGGCAGCGGCATCGAGGCCGCAATCGTCCCCGACCTGACGCTTCTCACCCCATTTCCGAGGCGGACGGGTCCGCGCACGGGCGTCCTCGGCACGGATTCGGTCAAGGCCGACCTGGCCGCCCGTCTGAAGCGCCTCAGCAAGGCCAGGGGATGGGATTACAGCAGGCTGACCCACGCGGCCTTCCCGAGTCGCGCCGAGCATGGCACGCGCGAATACCTGCGCCGGGGAGCGAAGTGGCTGCATGCGGTGCTGACCGTGCGCAATACGCGCGACCGCAAGCGCTTCGTCGCCTGGCTCGCCACCCATCAGCTGCTGTGCACCGGACGCTTTCACGCCGTGACCCTGGCACTGGCCACGCACACCCCCTTCCTCGCGCTTGCATCCAACACCCCCAAGATCTCCGGCCTGCTCGAAGATGTGTTCGGGCACGACAGCCGGGTCGTTTCGCTGAGCACGCTGGAAGCCGTGTCCGACCCGTCCGCGCACATCTTCAGCGCCACGGAAGAGGTCGCACTGACGGCCTTCCTCGAATCAGCCCGGATCCGCGCCGCAGCCATGTTCGACGCGATCCGCAACCGGCTCGACAGCACTCGCACCGGCCAGGCGCACTGACCAACAGTCCGCCCACGATAATTCAACACCTTCTTCACATTCGTGCGGGCACATTGAGTCCATGGACTCAATGGATCGCATTCTTCTCATCCGCAGCTCGGCCATCGGCGACATCGTGTTCGCCTCGCCCTTTGTTGGCGCCTTGCGCCGGCGCTATCCCGCCGCACACATCGCCTGGCTGGTCGAACCGGGCCTGGACGGACTGCTCGCTGCCGACCCCTGTATCGACGAACTGATCCTGTGGCCGAAGGCCGAGTGGAAGCAGCTGTGGCGTGAGCGTCGTTTCGGCGAACTGTTTCGCCGCGTGCGTGCCTTCACCAAGGCACTCAGGGCGCGCAAGTTCGATACCGCAATCGACCTGCAGAGCCTGCTCAAGAGCGGGCTGCTGGCGTGGATGTCGGGCGCCGGACGGCGTATCGGGCTCGCCTCGCGCGAAGGCAGTCAATGGCTGATGACCGAGGTGCTGGCAGCTGGCGGGACGCCAGGCCGGGTGAGCTCGGAGTACCTGCATCTGGCGCAGCACCTGAAGCTGGACACCCGCGACTTTTTCCCGCGCCTGTTCGTCGCCACGGAGACCGAAGACAAGGCCGGCACCCTGCTCGCCACGCATGGCCTGCATGCAGGCCGCTACGCCGTCTTCGCCCCGTTCACCACCCGCCCGCAGAAACACTGGTTCGAGGATGCCTGGCTGGCGCTTGCCGCACGGGTCCGTGACGAGCTCGGCCTGACTCCGGTCATTCTCGGCGGCCCGGCCGAACGCGACCCCGCCCAACGCATGGCCGCGGCCATGCCGGGTGCCGTTTCGCTGGCGGGCATGACACGCCTTCCGGAAGCGGCGGCAATCGTCGCCCATGCGGGCCTGGTGGTCGGCGTCGACACCGGCCTCACCCACATGGGTCCGGCTTTCAACACCCCCACGGTCGCCCTGTTCGGCTCCACCCGCCCCTACCTCGACGCCGGTCGCAGCAATTCACGGGTGATCTGGCTCGGCCTTCCGTGCTCGCCGTGTCGGCGCAACCCAAGCTGCAACGCGCGCTTCGACTGCCTGCGCGCGATCTCTCCCGAGCGTGTGATGCACGAAGCCCGCTCCGTCCTTCACGAGGCGATCGCCGCATGAAAATCCTGCACATCGAAGCCGGGCGTCACCTTTACGGCGGCGCAACCCAGGTGCTCTATCTCATGGAGGGGCTCGCACGCCGCGGCGTCGACAGCCTGCTGGCCTGCCCAACCGGCGCCGGCATCGCAACACCGGCCCGGGCCTTTGGCAAGGTATTCGAGATGCCGATGAAGGGCGACGTGGACATCGGCCTCGTTCTGCGCCTGCGTCGCCTGATCGCAGCCCAAAAGCCCGACCTCGTGCATATTCACAGTCGACGCGGGGCCGACGTCTGGGGCGGACTCGCGGCCCTTCTCTGCGGCGTGCCCTGCGTGCTCTCGCGCCGGGTGGACAACCCCGAATCGCCCTGGCTGGTCGCCGCGCGCTACCCGCTGTACGACCATGTCGTCACCATCTCCGAAGGGATCCGCCAGGTCCTGCTGGCAGAGGGACTGCCCGACGCCAAGACCAGTTGCGTGCGCAGCGCGGTCAACGTCCGCCCCTATCTGCGCGACTACGACAAGGCTGCCTTTCGCGCCAGCCTCGGACTCGCCCCCGACACACCTGTACTCGGCACTGTTGCCCAGCTCATCCCGCGCAAGGGTCACCGCCACCTGCTCTCGGCCCTGCACGACGTTCTGCCCCGACATCCCGATCTGCAGGTGCTGATCTTCGGCCGCGGCCCGATGGAGAACGAATTGCGGCAGGCGATCGCCGATCAGGGGCTGGCGCGGAACGTGCGCATGATGGGCTTCGTCGACGATCTACCAGCCGTCCTCGGCTGCCTCGACGTCCTCGCCCACCCGGCCGACATGGAAGGCCTCGGCGTCTCTTTGCTTCAGGCCTCGGCCGCGCGGGTGCCGATCGTCGCCAGCCGCGCCGGCGGCATTCCCGAAGCCGTGCGCGACGGCGAGAACGGCCTTCTGATCGCGCCGGGAGACATCTCAGAACTGGGCGTCGCGCTGAACCGTCTGCTTGACGACGCCACCCTGCGGCAGCGCATGGGCGAAGCCGGACAGGCCATGATGCTGCGGGAGTTTTCGGTGGACGCGATGTGCGACGGCAACCTGAGCGTGTATCGTTCCGTCCTCAGTCCGCAGCTCTACGGTGCCGGGTCCCGCCACCATCCAGGCTGATCCCTGCCGCGCCATCGCTTGCGGTGCGCCAGCCTGGACTGGCGGGCACGGGCTGATCTCGCCGCAGCCCCACCCGAGTCCGGACTTGCAATGAAATCCCTCCACATTATCGGCAGCAAGCAGATGGGCGGCGCCGAGCGCTGGTTCTCCCGCTTTCTGCCCGCCATGAGTCGTCAGGGCGAAGACGTTGCAGCCATCGTGCGCAAGGGCTCCGAGCTGGCGCAGCATCACATGGGCGCCATTCCCTTCTCCACGCTGCCGCTGCGAACGGTATGGGACCCGCTGTCGCGGATGGAGCTTGCGCGTGCCATCGAGCGCAGCGATGCACCCATCGTGCAGACCTACATGGGCCGCGCCACCCGCCTCACCCACCTTGAGCCGGGCCTGGGCAAGGTTCATGTGTCGCGCCTGGGCGGCTACTACAAGCTTGGGCCTTTCCATCACGCGCACGCCTGGATCGGCAACACCCGCGGGCTGTGCGACTGGATGATTCAGGGCGGCCTGCCGGCGAACAGGGTATTCCACATCACAAACTTCGCCGACCCTGCGCGCGCGGTGCCCGTCACCGAGCTCGACGCGCTGCGCCGGCGCCTGGACTTGCGCAGCGACGACTGGCTGATGCTCACTGCCGGACGTCTGATCGACGTCAAGGGCCAGCGTTTTCTGCTGGAGGCAATGGCGAAGCTGCCGGCGCAGATCGAAGGCCGGCGCCTGCGCCTCGTGGTGCTGGGCGACGGCGACCTGCGCGCGCCCCTCGAGCAGCAGGCCAGGCAACTCGGCATCGCCGACCGCATCATCTGGGCGGGCTGGCAGCACGACCCTGCGCCGTGGTTTCATCTCGCTGACATGGTGGTCTTCCCGTCTCGCGACGCCGAGACCCTGGGCAACGTCATCCTCGAAGCCTGGGCCTATGCCAGACCGCTCGTGGCCACGGCCTTCCGCGGCGCGCGCGAGATTGCCCGCCACGGCGAAGACGCCTGGGTTGTACCCTGTGACGACAGCGGCGCGATCGCGCACGGCATCGAGACCGTGATGCATGACGCGGGGCTGCGCGAGCAGATGGTGGCTAAAGGAATTGCCCGCATTCGCGACGAGTTTTCCGAAACTGCAATCATTGCGCAGTATCGTTCGCTGTACGCCCAGTTGCTGGAAAATCGCTGACATGCAGCCGCACATCAATATCCTCATGTACCACCAGGTCGGCGACTTTGCGCCGATGAAGGCGCACCAATCGACCTACTGCAACCACCGCCGCTTCGCCGCCCAGATGGCGTGGCTGGCGCGCTTCGGCTATACGGTGCTGTCGATGGATCAGGTGCTCGCATGCGTGCGCGGCGACACACCGACCCCGCCCAGAGCGGTGGCCCTGACCTTCGACGACGGCTACGAGAACTTCTACGAATACGCCTTTCCCGTGCTTCAGCGTTACGGGTTTCCGGCCATGGTGTACCTGATCGCCGACATGCTCGGCCAGCCCTCGTCGTGGTTTGCGGACGATGGTCGCGACACCCCGCCGCTGATGAGTGCCGCCCGCATCCGGGGGCTGCGCAAGGCAGGCATCGATTTCGGTTCGCACTCTGCGTCGCATCAGAAACTCGCCAAATGTGACGACATGCGTATCGTGGAAGAGGTCACGCGCTCGAAGGCGGTGCTGGAAGACGTGCTCGGCGAGCCGGTCAGGCACTTCTGCTACCCCTACGGCAGCCATGACCTGCGCGCGGTCAATGCCGTCGCGGCAGCGGGCTACCTGACGGCAACCACATGTGCGCGCGCCCCTGCCACACCGACCGACGACCCGCTGACCCTGCCGCGCAAGGCGATCTCGCATGGCGACAACCTGCTCGGCTTCCTGTGGCGGCTGCACGTCAAGAACACACCGCGCAACCCGCTGATCCGCCGCCCCGGTTTCGCAAACGCATGAGTCGTCGCCCGCCCCGGCGGACGCCATCGTTCACACGAATACCGGCTCGGGCTCCAGCATGACGCCGAAGCGCGCATGCACATCGGCCTGGATGGCGGCGGCGATTCTGGCCACATCCTCACCCCTGGCGCCGCCACGATTGACCAGCACCAGGGCCTGGCGCTCGTAACAGCCGACGGGCCCGAGGTCGCGCCCCTTCCACCCGGCCTGTTCGATCAGCCAGCCGGCGGCGAGCTTGATCCGGCCGTCGGCCTGCGGGTAGTGCGGCAGCGTGGGATGGGCGACGAGCAGGCGGGCGCAACAATCGGCCTCGACCACCGGGTTCTTGAAGAAGCTGCCGGCATTGCCGATCTCGACCGGATCGGGCAGCTTGCGCCGACGGATGGCGATCACCGCGTCGGAAACATCCATTGCAGTGAGCGTGTCTATCCCCTTGTCGGCCAGCTCGCGCTCGACATCGGCATAACGCGTCAGCGGCACCCAGTCACGCGCCAGGCGGAAACGGACACGCGTCACCAGCCAGCGCCCCGGCTGCTGCTTGAACACGCTGTCGCGATAGCCGAAGCGGCAATCCTCCGCGACGAAAACGCGTTCGCTGCCATCGTCGAGGTCGATCGCATCGAGCGACTCGAAACGGTCGGCCATCTCCAGCCCGTAGGCACCGATGTTCTGTATCGGTGCCGCACCGACGGTGCCGGGAATCAGCGACAGGTTTTCCAGCCCCGGCCAGCCCTGCTCCAGCGTCCAGCGCACGAACGCGTGCCACGGCTCGCCGGCCCCGGCCTCCACGATCCGGTGCGTCGCGTCCTCACGCAGCAATCGACGGCCGTCAATTTCCATCCGCATCACCGTGCCGGCAAAGTCACCACGCAGGATCAGGTTGCTGCCGCCGCCAAGCACCAGTCGGGGCTGCTGCGACCATGCGGGATTTGCCAGCACATCGCGCACATCATCGGTCGAGCGCACGCGCACCAGGCATGCGGCACGCGCGCTCAGACCGAAGGTATTGAGTGCCGACAGATCGGCCCCGAGTGTGCGATTCGCCATCTCAGTGCTCACGCTTCACGATTGATCATTTTTCCAGTGCAGCGGCCGGACCCACACCGCTGATCGGGAACAGGCGGTCGTAGCCGAGATTGAAGAGAAAGGCATAGACGGTGTAGGCAAGCGCGACCGCGACATCGGCAAGCAGCGCCGGCCACCATTCCAGACCGGTCCACACCATGAGCACCGGCAGGGTGAGCATCAGCAGCCCGCCCTCGAACAGCACCGCATGCAGGCAGCGCTGTGCGAAGGGCCGCCGGTCCGCGGTGCGCCCGGTCAGGCGCCCTTCGATCCAGTCGTACGTGGTGTTGAATCCGCCATTCCAGAGCGCAGCCACGAGCGCAAGGACGGCCAGCAAACCGGCAGAGTCGATCAGCGGCACACCGCTCGCCCACGCAAAGGGCGGCGTGACCAGCAGCAGGCCTCCGAGCTCGAAGAGCAGGATCTGCCGCAACCGATCGCGGAACGAGCGCATTTTTGGAGGAGACACCGACACGCCGAAGCCCTTATGGAAGAGGCATGGAAGATAGGCCGCCCGCAGCCGGATTGCAAACCGGCCCCGGCCTTTCCCATGTGTGGTGACACCGGGGTGACGTGCCCCCCGCAGCCGTCCTGCGCGCCCCTGCCCTCAAGTTGCGCAGCCCCGGCAACTCACTCTGCTGCGAAAGCGGCAAGCGCCTGTCCGAGCTCCTCGGCAGAAACGCCCTCGCCGAGCGCAGCAACCTCGCTCGCATCGCCGCCTTGCTTGAGGCCGGCAATGCACTGCCCTGCTTCCCGGGGCGACTCGAAGGCGCGGCTCTGCAGCAGCAAGCGACCATCGGCACTCATCAGCTTGAAGTAGAACTTTCCATCCGCCTCGCGGTACTGCTTGAACTGGGGCAGCGCCTGGGCTTTCGGGCGCGCGGTGGTGGCCGCAGTGCTGACGACATCGAGCCGGCGCAAGCCGACCGCATGGCGGATCTCGGCAAGAAACGGCGTGGCGATGGCGCGGGCCTTGGCCGCCCCCTCATGCAGTTTCTCCTCGATCAGCGCAGGCTGGGCAATGAGGGTTTCGTAGTGCTCGCGCATCGGCGCCACCGTCGCTTCGATGCGTTCGAACAGCGCCTGCTTGGCCTCGCCCCAGGCAATGCCTGCGGCGAATGCGTCGCGCATGGCAGCAGTCTCGGCGGGCGTGGAAAAAGCCTGATAGAGCTGGAACAGTGCCGAGCCCTCGGTTTCCTTCGGCTCGCCCGGCGCACGCGAATCGGTCACGATGGAGGCGATTGCCTTCTTCATCACCGCAGACGGGGCGAACAGCGGAATCGTGTTGTCGTAGCTCTTGCTCATCTTGCGCCCGTCGAGTCCGGGCAGCGTGGCCACCGATTCGTCGATGGCGGCCTCGGGCAGCGTGAAGTGCTCTCCATACTGGTGGTTGAAGCGGGCAGCGATGTCACGTGCCATCTCGATGTGCTGGATCTGGTCACGGCCAACCGGCACCGAATGGGCCTTGAACATCAGGATGTCGGCAGCCATCAGCACCGGGTACATGAACAGGCCCATATTGACGCCTGCGTCTGGGTCCTCGCCTTCGGCGACGTTCTTGTCGACCGCTGCCTTGTAGGCATGCGCGCGGTTGAGGAGGCCCTTGCCCGCATTGCAGGTCAGCAGCCAGGTCAGTTCGGGAATCTCCGGGATGTCCGACTGGCGGTAGAACCACACACGGTCGGTATCGAGCCCCGCGGCAAGCCAGGTGGCCGCGATCTCGAGCGTGGACCGCTGCACGCGCTCGGGATCGGAGGTCTTGATCAGCGAATGATAGTCGGCTAGAAAATAGAAGCTTTCGGAGCCGGGCTGGCGGCTGGCCTCGATCGCCGGACGAATCGCGCCCGCGTAGTTGCCCAGATGTGGCGTTCCGGAAGTGGTGATTCCGGTAAGGATCCGTTTTACGGCCATGATGCAGTCCGGCAAGTCAAAGGCGGGGAGTTTAGCGCCTTGGCAGCCCGGACGGGAGACGACATGCGTGCCAATCGCAGCGGAGCGAGGTCAGGGAACGCGACTATTTGCCCGGATCCGCCTCGGGCTCACCTTTGATGCCACGCACCAAAGCCTTGCTCCCGTCGCGCGCCGCATGGCCGACGGAGCGCGCACCCTTGCCCACGGTGCTGGCCGCATCACGCGCGACGGAACCCACGCTGCGTCCAAACTCGGCGGCGCCATGACCGATCTCGCGCCCGACTTCGCGCGCATCCTGGCCCACCTCGCGCAGCGTCGATCCAACGGCATGTCCCACCTCTTCACTGGTGCTGGCCGCAGCCGCCGTCGCGAACACGCTGCCACTGGCCAGCACCAGCGCAGCGCACGCAAGTGCGTGCATTGCGCGCGTTCTCACATTCGTGTCATCGCACTGTTTCATCATATTCATGCTCCATCTGCATGCAATGGGTCTATGCTTCATACACGGAGAAGCTCCCGCCACAGAGGTTCGGCTCAAGGCTGCATTCTGTCGTCGAGCCGGTGTTTTTCAAGACTAGCGCAATGCAATCATGTTGACGGTAATCAGGCGTAAGCGTTCTCCAGCGCGCAAGGTCGCAATTTGGGTCAGCGCGTTTTGTGCAGTACAATATTTGCTCAAATTATATTTGCGCAGTCGCACCCCTCTCCGCTTCGAAGCATGGACAGGCTTCGCGACTGCCCGCCGCGATGCTCCCACACCTGCTACCGATTGGCTCACTGCTTGCCGGTACCGCGCTGCTGTTGCTCGGCACCGGCCTTCTCAATACCGTCATCGCGCTGCGAGGCAGCCTGGAAGGCTTCTCGGATGCCACCCTGGGCCTGATCGGCTCGGCCTACTTCGTCGGCTTCTTTGTCGGCACCTTCGCTGCGCCGCCCGTCATCCGCCAGCTCGGACACATCCGGGCCTTCGCCTTCTTTTCTGCGGCTACCGCAGTGTGCGTGCTGCTGCACGCGCTGCTGGTGTCTGCACCGGTGTGGATGCTGCTGCGCGTTGTCACCGGCATCACCCTGGTCGGGCTGTACATGGTGATCGAGAGCTGGCTCAACAGCCAGTCCTCCCCGGAGCAGCGCGGGAAGATCTTTGCCGTCTACATGGCAGTCAACCTCGGTGCGCTCGCCCTGGCGCAACAGCTGTTGCGCCTTGGCTCGCCGGCCGAGTTCGGGCTGTTCGCGATCGCGTCGATCTTTGTCGTGCTGTCCTTGATGCCGGTCACCGCCACCCGTTTTTCGCCGCCCGCCCTGAAGCCGACACCGCGGCTCGGTCTTGGCCGGCTGTGGAAGGCCGCACCGGTCGCCTTTGCCGGCGCAGTGCAGTCCGGGCTGGCAATGGGGGCCTTCTGGGGCATGAGCGCGGTGTACGGCGGCCGTATCGGTCTCGATTCCGCCGGCGTCGCCCTGCTGATCACGGTGTCCATTCTTGGCGGTGCGCTGCTGCAGTGGCCCATCGGCCATTACTCGGACCGTGGCGACCGTCGCATCGCCCTCGCCCTCGTCGCTGCCGCGGCGAGCGCCGCCGGCCTGCTGTGGGCCGCACTGGGACAGTTTGGCGAAATGGTGCTGATCGGCGGCTTTCTGTTCGGCGCGGCCTCGTTCGCAATCTACCCGATCGTGATTGCCCACCTCATCGATCACCTCTCGCACGACGACATCCTCTCGGGCAACGCGGCCCTGCTCCTGCTGCACGGGGCCGGCGCCGCAGCAGGTCCGACCGTGGCCGGTGTGCTGATGGGCTGGCTCGGCCCGATCGCCTTGCCACTGCATTTCATCCTGATGCTCACCCCGCTCGCGCTGTTCGCCTGGTGGCACGCACGTCATGGCAAGGACGTCATCGTCGAAGAAGCCGCGCATTTCATGCCAATGATGCGCACCTCGCCTACAGTACTGGAAATGATGACCCCGGCCGATGCGCCAGAGCATGTTGCACCGGCCACAGACAAGACCACACAATCCGCATAAACCAGACCAACAAGTCGGCACCCGTGTCGGCGTTCACCCACAAGGAGAACCGCACATGCTGCTCGCAACCGATCTCGATGGCACCTTTCTCGCTGGCCATCCCGAGAACCGTCAGCGCCTGTACCAACTGATTGCCGCCCACCCGGAGATCAAGCTTGCCTTTGTCACCGGCCGCGGCCTGGAAGTCGTGCTTCCCATTCTGTCCGACCCCACCATCCCGGTGCCGGACTACATCATCTGCGACGTCGGCGGCACCATCGTCGATGGTCACACCCGTCAGCCGGTGCAGCCGCTGCAGTCGGACATCGATTCGCGCTGGCCGGGCGAACGCGCGGTGGCCGAGGCCATGGCGCACTTCGACGGGCTCGAGCGCCAGGAAGTCCCGCAGCAGCGCCGCTGCTCCTACTTCTGCGACAGCAACGCGATCACCACCGACATCCAGCGCATCGCTGCCCAGCTCGGCTGCCAGGTGCTGTATTCGGCCGATCGCTACCTCGACATCCTGCCGCGCGGCGTCAACAAGGGCAGCACCCTGTCCTCCCTGGTTCAACACCTCGGCATCGACCGCGACGAAGTCCTGGTCGCCGGCGACACCCTGAACGACCTGTCGATGTACGAAGCGGGCTTCATCGGCGTGTGCGTCGGCGAATCCGAACCGGCCCTGCTCGACGCCACCCGCGACCGTGCCCGGGTCATGCATGCGCACCACACCGGCTGTGGCGGCATTCTCGAAGCCATGGCGCATTTCGGCTTCCTCGGCCCCGGCGGCATCGATGCCGAAGTCGGCGCGATGGACGCGCCCGGCAAGGCCGATCTGGTCATGGTCTATCACCGCCTGCCCTACGAGGAAGTGTTCGAGAACGGCAAGGCCATCCGCCGCCGCCCGACCTCGCCCAACGGCATCATCCCCACCCTGCTGTCCTTCTTCAATGGACGCAAGGGCTCGTGGGTCGCCTGGTCGGTTCATGACCGGAAGAAGGGCATTCCCTTCGAAACCCATACCGAAGTCGACCGCGAACGCTACCCCGACCTGCTCGCGGCACGCGTAGCCCTGACCAAGGACGAAGTCGATACCTTCTACAAGCGCTTCTCCAAGGAAGCCTTCTGGCCGACGCTGCACACCTTCTGGGAGCGCGCGATTTTCCGCGAGGAAGACTGGATCGTGTTCATGAAGGTCAACCGCCTGTTCGCCGAGCGCACTGCGGCCGAAGCCGCCGAGGGCGCCGTGGTCTGGATCCACGACTACAACCTGTGGATGGTGCCGGCCTACCTGCGCGAACTGCGTCCGGACCTGAAGATTGCCTTCTTCCACCACACCTACTTCCCCTCGGCCGACGTCTTCAACGTGTTGCCGTGGCGACGGGAGATCATCGGCAGCCTGCTGCAGTGTGACTACATCGGCTTCCACATCCCGCGCCAGGTCGAGAACTTCGTCGACGTGGCGCGCGGCGTGGCTCCGCTCAAGGTGCTCGAAACCAAGGCCTGCGCGCCGCGCTACCTGACTTACGGCTGCGCGGTCGGGCTCGATGAGGTCACCACCCAGATCGAAGTCCATGGCCGTCGCATCGGCCTTGGCGCCCATCCTGTGGGGCTCGACATCGGTCGCGTGAAATCCGCGCTCGACGCGCCCGGCGCCGCTGCGCGCATGGCGGCCCTGCGTCGCGACCTCTCGGGCACCCGTGTCATCCTGTCGGTGGAGCGTCTCGACTACACCAAGGGCACGCTGGAGAAGCTGATTGCCTTCGAACGCCTGCTCGAAGAGCATCCGGAGCTGCACGGCAAGGTCTCGCTGCTCGCAGTGTGCGTGCCGGCAGCCAAGGAGATGACGGTCTATGACGAGTTGCAGACTCGCATCGAGCAGGCTGTCGGCAAGGTGAATGGCCGCTTCGCCCGCGTCGGCTGGACACCGGTGCAGTTCTTCTTCCGCCCGCTGCCCTTCGAAGAAGTGGTGAGCTGGTACGCGATGGCCGACGTGATGTGGATCACGCCGCTGCGCGACGGCCTCAACCTCGTCGCCAAGGAATACGTCGCGGCCCAGGGGCTAACCGGTGGTCATGGCGTACTCGTGCTGTCCGAGTTCGCCGGCGCTGCTGCCGAACTGCACGGCGCGGTGCTGACCAATCCGCACGACATCCACGACCTCATCGGCAAGCTCTACTTCGGCATCGCAATGAACCGCGCCGAGGCCGAATCACGTCTGCGCGAACTCTTCGATGTGGTTCAGCACAACGACATTCAGCGCTGGGGACAGGACTTCCTCGATGCCGTCGTCGCCCAGCAAACAACCCAGCCACTGGACACGGACTCTGTCCTGGCCGACGATTCCGAGCCGGCTGCCGCCTGAGTTGCGGTCAGCCCTTTACAGGAGAACTCATGCTTGAAAAGTTTGCTTCGCTCGACTGGATGAGCCAGTACGCCCTGCCGTGGGGCATCAACATTGCACTTGCGCTCGGCATCTTCATTGTCGGTCGCTGGGTCGCGCACGGCATCGTGTCGCTGGCCCGTCGGCTGCTCGGGCGTGCCGGGCTGGACGACATCCTGGTGAACTTCGTCGGCTCGATCCTCAACGGTGCGCTGCTGCTGGTCGTCGTGGTCGCGTCGCTCGACCGTCTCGGCGTGGACACCACCTCGCTGATCGCACTGATTGGTGCAGCCGGCCTCGCGATTGGTCTGGCCCTGCAGGACTCGCTGAAGAACTTCGCCGCGGGCGTGATGCTGATCGTGTTCCGCCCGTTCAAGGCCGGCGATTTCGTTGAAGCCGCGGGCACCCAGGGCGTGGTGGAGAAGATCAGCATCTTCAGCTCGATCTTTCGCACCCCCGACAACCGCGAGATCATCGTGCCCAACGGCTCGATCTACGCTGACGTCATCACCAATTATTCGGCACGCGGAACGCGCCGCATCGACCTGGTGTTCGGCATCGGCTACGGCGACGACATCCGCAAGGCACGCAGCGTGATCGAAGGCGTGCTTGCAGCAGACACCCGCCTGCTCGCCGAACCGGCACCCTTCATCGGTGTTGCCGAACTCGGTGCCAGCAGCGTGGACCTGCATGTCCGGCCCTGGGTCAATACCTCGGACTACTTCGCCACGATGTGCGAGCTCAAGGAAAAGATAAAGATCGCCTTCGACGAGAACGGCATCTCCATTCCCTACCCGCAGATGGACGTTCACGCCCACACCGTGGGCTGATATCCGCCACCCGGTCGGCCCCGCTCAGATCACGGCCGGCCGGGTGCGCCACAAGGGCCGCAGCGCCAGCAGGCCGAGCACCGGCCCTGGCAGCAGCAGCCATGCAACATGCTCGCCCCACGCGGGCCACAGCCGGGTGCCGAGGTCGATCGACACCATGGTCACCGCAAAGCCGATGGCGTTCTGCAAGGCCAGCGCGCTGCCGACAATCGTTTGCGGACAGGCGCGCGCAGACAATGCGGAAAAATGCGGCGAATCCGCCACCACACTCGCGCCCCACAGCAGCATCAGCGCCACCAGCAGCAGCGGCGACGCGTTGACCGCGAACGGATAGATGGCGCAGCACGCGGCTGACAGCGCCATCGCTGCCGCGGCCACTCGCGCACTCCCCACCCGGCGGCTCACAAAGCCGCCAAATACGCAGCCCAGCGCGCCGATACCGATCACGGCAAAGGATGCGGCCGAGATCGCAGACGGCGCCCAGCCCGCGGTGGCAGGCAGTGCCGCAAGCATCAGCGGCACGAGCGTCCAGAAAGCGTAGAGCTCCCACTGGTGGCCGAAGTAGCCCAGCGCCGACGCGCGGAAAGCTGGCTCGCGCAGCGCCATCAGCACTTCGCCAAGATGCAGCGCCGGCATCCCGGTGCGGCGCACCAGGTGCGGACCGTCGCCCAGGCGCAGGATCAGGCCCGCGGCCACGACCGCGAGTACCGACGACACCAGAATCGTGGCCTGCCATCCCCATCCCGCATCAAGCATGCGCACGCCGTGCGGCAGGGATGTGCCCAGGGTCAGCATGCCAACCAGCCACGCCAGCGCCGCCCCGGCCTGTTGCGGCACCCAGCTCACCACCAGTTTCATCCCCAGCGGGTAGACGCCGGCCAGGGCGAGGCCGACAACGAAACGCAGGGCCATGCCACTGCTCATGCCCTCGGCGAGCATGGCAAAACCGGCGTTGGCGAGCGCACCGATCAGTGCACAGGCGGCGAAGATCCGGCTGGCGGAAAAACGGTCGGCAAACCCGGTGAGCGCGAAGCTCAGGGTGCCGATGATGAAGCCGAGCTGGACGGCATTGGTCAGGTGACCGATATCCGCGCTGCTCAAGCCCCAGGCGCGCATGAGGTCGTCACCTGCACTGTTGGCTGAAAACCACAGAGAGGTGCCGAACAACTGGGCGAGAACGATGATCGCGATCGGTTTGGGGCGCATGGACGCCGAGTTTGAAGCCAGCCGCACGGCAACTCAAGCACGCATTGAGGGCGCGGGCAGTCCGCGAACGGGATACCATTACGCCTTCGACGCTTAAACGCGTGAATGGCAACCTCACCGCCCCGCACCAGACGCCCTTGTGACCAGCAAATCAAGCAGCCCTGCCCGCATCCCGACAATCACCGTCGGCCTGCGCCCCTTCCCCGGCACGCCCGCCGCCTCTTCAAACGCTGACGACGACACACCACTGCCAGTCCGCGCCCTGCTCTGCACCATGCATGCAACGCCCGACGGCGGTGCACGCTTCGTGTTCGAGCTCGATGCCGACCCTGCACGCGTGCGCATCCCGGCGCCAGCCGAAAGCGGCCCGGCGGACGAACTCTGGCAACACACCTGCTTCGAGGTCTTCGTTGCCTCGCCCGGTGAAGAGGCCTACCGCGAATTCAACCTGTCGCCTTCGCGGCAGTGGGCGAACTACGCCTTCACGGCCTACCGCGAACGCGACAATGCCTTCAGCCCGCCGGCGGCACCCCGTATCCAGTACACCGCGCGGGCCGGCGGCCTCACGCTCGAGGCCGAACTGCCGCCCTCCAGCCTGCCCGGCATCACCACCGGCACCGATCTGCGCATCGGCCTGGCTGCAGTCATCGAACTCGACACCGGCGAGCTCGAATACTGGGCGCTGAAGCATCCGGCACCAGCACCCGACTTTCACGACTGCGGCGGATTCGTGCTGACACTGAACATGGCGGCACCGGAGGCTGCATGAGCGCAGTGAAGTTCGGCCTGGACCGTGTGCTCGAAGATGCCGGTCTGCGCCGCCCCCTCGCCGGTCGCCGCGTCGCACTGCTCGCACACCCGGCCTCGGTCACCCGTGACCTCACCCATTCGCTCGACGCCCTCGCGGCCCTGCCCGACCTGAACATCACCGCCGCCTTCGGCCCGCAGCACGGGCTGCGCGGGGACAAGCAGGACAACATGGTCGAGTCGCCGGATTTCATCGATCCAGTGCATCGCATCCCGGTGTTCAGCCTTTACGGCGAAGTACGCCGGCCCACTGCGGCGATGATGGACAGCTTCGATGTGCTGCTCGTCGACCTGCAGGATCTCGGCTGCCGCATCTACACCTTCATCACCACGCTGCGCTACGTGCTCGAAGCGGCCGCCCGCCACGGCAAGGCGGTATGGGTCCTCGACCGCCCCAACCCTGCCGGGCGACCGGTAGAGGGCACGCTGCTGCAGGAAGGCTGGGAGAGCTTCGTTGGCGCCGGGCCGATGCCGATGCGTCACGGCCTCACCATGGGCGAGATGGCACGCTGGTTCGTTGCCACGCTCGGCCTCGACGTGGAGTGCGAAGTCATCACCATGCAAGGCTGGCAACCCGCGTCGGCGCCCGGCTACGGCTGGCCGCTGGGCGACCGCAGCTGGATCAACCCCAGCCCCAACGCCCCCAACCTGTCGATGGCGCGCGCCTACGCCGGCACAGTGATGCTCGAAGGCACGACGTTGTCCGAAGGTCGCGGCACCACGCGTCCGCTCGAGCTCTTTGGCGCGCCCGACATCGACGCCCGCGCACTCATCGCCGCCATGCGCAGCTTCGCCCCCGAATGGCTGGCCGGCTGCGTGCTGCGCGAGTGCTGGTTCGAGCCGACCTTCCACAAGCATGCCGGCAAGCTGTGCGCCGGCGTGCAGATCCATGTAGAAGACCCCGCGCATTACGATCACGCCGCCTTCCGCCCGTGGCGCGTGCAGGCGCTGGCCTTCAAGGCCTTGCGCCGGCAGCAGCCCGACTACCCGCTGTGGCGCGACTTTGCCTACGAATACGAGCACGACCGCCTTGCCATCGACCTGATCAATGGCAGTCCGGTGCTGCGTGAGTGGGTGGACGACCCTGCCGCACGCGCCTGCGATCTCGACGCCCTTGCGACTGCCGACGAGGCAGCATGGCGCGAGACCCGAAGCCCTTTCCTCCTCTATTCCTGACCCCATCTTTCCGGAGCCCTCGCGATGAAACACGCCCTCAAGATCTTCGCCTGCAACTCCAACGACGGCCTTGCCAGCGAGATCTGCAGCCGCCTTGGCGTGCGCCCCAGCCAGCTCGAGATCTCGCGCTTCTCCAATGACAATCTGCATGTGCAGATCCAGGAGAACGTCCGCGAACGCGACGTCTTCGTGGTGCAGTCCTTCACCGAGCCGGTCAGCGATCACATCATGGAGATGCTGATCACCATCGACGCCCTGCGCAGCGCCTCGGCCCAGCGCATCACGGCGATCATCCCGTACTACTCGTACGCTCGTTCGGACAAGAAGGACAAGCCGCGGATCTCGATCACCGGCCGCCTGATTGCCGACATGCTGGTCACCGCCGGCGCGAACCGCGTGCTGACCATGGACCTGCACGCAGACCAGGTACACGGCTTCTTCCGTGTACCGGTGGATCACCTCACCGCCATTCCGACCATCGCCGATCACTTCCGCCAGAACTACGATCTGGGCAACATGGTGGCGGTGGCAACCGATGCCGGCGGCGCCAAACGCGTGGGCCGCTTCTCCGAGCGGCTGGGCATTCCGATGGCCATCATCGACAAGCGCCGCGTCAGCGACACCGACGTCAAGCAGGGTGAAGTGGTGGGCGATGTGCGTGGCCGTGACGCGGTGATCTTCGAGGATGAAATCTCCACTGGCGGCACGCTGATCTCGACCATCAACACCCTGCGTGCGGCCGGCGCCCGCAGCATCCACGCCGGCGCCGTTCATGGCGTGCTCTGCGGCCCCGCGATCGAGCGCCTGCGCGAAGCCGCGATCGACTCCATCGTGGTCACCAATACGGTCTATGTCGCGCCCGAGAAGCAGCTCGACAAGCTCACCGTGCTGACCGTCGCCCCGCTGTTCGCGTCCGCCATCGAGCGCATTCACAGCGGCGAGAGCGTCGGCGCACTGTTTGAATAAATCCAGGACGGATTCGTTTCAGGAGATAGCCCCATGTTCATTGCCATGAATCGCTTCAGGATCAAACGCGGCCATGAGGAGACTTTCGTCGACCATTGGCGGCAACGTGAAAGCTATCTGGAAGAGGTCCCCGGCTTCGTCCGCTTCAATCTGATGCGCGGCCCGCAAACCGAGGAATACACACTGTTCGCCTCGCACACCGAGTGGGCCAGCGAACAGGCGTTTGCGGACTGGACGCAGTCCGAGGCCTTCGCCAAGGCACACGCCAACGCCGGCAAGAGCCCGCGCGAGATCTACATGGGGCCGCCGCAGCTGGAGCTGTTCGAAGCGGTACTCTGAAAGGGCGGGACAGCCCCCCGGAGCAACCGGGGGGCTGTCCCGCAGAGCCATCAGCCCGGCTGCGCGCCGGCTTCCTGCTGGGCTGCGATTTCGGCCCGGACCTTGTCCATGTCCAGCCCGCGCACACCGTCGATGACCTGCTGCAGGCCTGCTGCAGGCAGCGCGCCCGACTCACGGAAGACCATGACATTGTCGCGAATCACGGCGATGGTCGGGATGGAGCGGATCTGAAACGTCGCAGCCAGCTCCTGCTGGGCTTCGGTATCGATCTTGCCAAACACGATATCCGGATTGGCTGCGGCAGCGCTCTCATACACCGGCGCAAACCCGCGACACGGACCACACCACTCAGCCCAGAAATCGAGGAACACGATCCCGTTGTTGGCGATGGTGTCGTTGAAGTTGTCGGCGGTGATTTCGACGCTGCTCATGCTCGTGCTCCTTATAGTCAGGCAGGCAGGGTACATCAATGAGCAGATGGGTGAAACGCACGGCGCATAAGGAATTGCCTATATGGCCGGTAGGCAGAATCTATTGCGCCCGGGTCCGCAGCATGACACCCCCGAACCACACGAGCCACACGAACCTGACGATCTGCCCCAACCCGGAAACGGCGCCCATCTACGCAGACTCACCCTCCCGGTGCGAGCGCATTGCGGAAAACCATTCCTGCCAGTAATCGAGGCACGCGCGCACCTTGGGCAGGCGGTGGCGTTCCTGCAGCATCACGGCATAGAAGGGGATGCGCTCCTGCTCGGTGTAATCGGCAAGCACCTGCGTAAGCTGTCCGGTCCGCACCAGCGGTGAAACCAGCAGTTCGTTCAGATGGGCAATGCCAATGCCCTGAAGCGCCAGCGAAAGCACGATGGCCGTACTGTCCGCCCGGGTGTGGCCCTTGACCAGCAAGGTATCGACCTTGCTGTGGTCCGTGGCTCGCGAGCCCTTCCTGCTGCCCTGCCAGACAGCCTCGGTGCCGGTCCAGTCCGACGACGCCAGGGACGACTTTCTGAACGGCCAGCGGTTCAGCGACTGGCTCGCGCTGTTTGCAATCAGCCGATGCGCCGCCAGGTCGGCCGGCGTGCGCGGGACGCCAAACCTTTCCAGATAGGCAGGGGCTGCATAGAGATTGCGACCGAGCTCGCCAATCTGCCGCACGACGAGACTCTCGGCATTGTCCACGCCGGCGCGCATGGCGATATCGACGCCGTCGCGCACGAGGTCCGAAACCCGGTCATCCGTCATGATCTCGACCTGCAGACCGGGGTGGCGTTCGTACAGCCCCGGCAGGCTGGGCACGATGGCCATCTGGGCAAGAATCGGGCTGACGTTGATCCTGATCAGGCCGCTCGGGCCTGCCAGCCGCCCACTCAGCTCGCTTTCCATTTCGGCCGCGATGTCGAGCATGCGCCGTGCATGGGCAAGAAACGTGTCGCCTTCGTCCGTCAGCGACAGACCATGCGTACTGCGGCGCAGCAGGCGCAAGGACAGCGCCGACTCCATGCGGGCGATCGCGCGCGAGACCTGGCTGACCGGTTCGTTACGTTCGCGCGCAGCCGCTGACAGCGTGCCAAGCTCGGCGACACGGACAAAGAGGGCGGCATCGTTCAGGTTGAGTTGCATGAGGCGGAGTATGCATCAGCGCAGCCGGCTTTGCAGAAACTGCAATACCAATCTGCAAATCACGCGGTTTCCGTGCGTCCGTTAGCACCATAAAGTGCAACTCATCCCACAAGGAGGTGCTTTCGATGAACCACGCTGACGACACGATTGAAATGCAGTGGCCGGACCAGGATGCAACACATCAAGTCCACATCTACGAGCAGGTGCGCGTTGAGGCAGACCGGCTCCGCCGTAAAGCGATCAACGACTTTATGAGAGTCCTGTTCGCAGCACTTGCCGCAGGCCCGAAACAACTGGTGCGCGCCGTACGCAACGTGACGGCGCGCCCCGTCACTCGGGACAATGGCTCCACGACAGGCTGCAGGTGCTGAACCCCGGCACCTGCGCCTTCAGCGCAGCATTGCAACGCCGGCCTGAAGACAGAGCACTCGCCTTCAGGCCGGCGTCGCCAGCTTCAAGCCGATGACGCCGGCAATGATCAGCCCCAGGCTGATCAGCCTTCCGGCGCTTGCCGACTCACCGAACAGCACGATGCCGAGAATCGCCGTCCCCACCGCACCCACGCCCACCCATACCGCGTAGGCGGTGCCAATCGGCAGCGTTTTCATCGCAACCCCAAGCATCCCCAGGCTCAGCCCAATCGCGACGAGCGTACCCACCGTCGGCCAGAAGCGGGTGAAGCCCTCGGTATACTTGAGGCCAATCGCCCAGCCAATCTCGAACAATCCCGCCAGAATCAGAATCGGCCACGTCATCACATAAACCTGCCATGTACCGGGGTCGTCCCCATCACTGGATAAGGAAATGAGGTCGTCCACATTTCCAGTGCAGCCTGGTGCTTCGATTCGGGCGCCGGGATAACGGAGCCCGTACAGGTTGCATTGCAGCAATTATGTCACGCGTTCGGCGAACTGAGCCGAACCATGAGCTCAGGATTCGGCCTTCTCAGCAGATGCACGCTCAAGCTGCTCGAGCAGCCGTGCAGCGTCCGCAAGCTGGTGTTCACTGAAGACCCGCACGCCGGCCTGCGCCAGGCATGCGGCGGTCACACCGACACCCGTCACTTTTGTGCCAGAGAAGCTGCCATCGTAGATGGCGCCGGAGCCGCAGGAGGGACTCCCCTCCTTCAGCACGGCCACGCGTATTCCCATTGCCTGGGCGTGAGCAAGCGCCCGCTCCGCGCCGCGCAGAAACTGCTCAGTCACGTCGCGGCCATCGACCGCAAGAACGCGCGCCTCACCGTCGAGCACGGCCCGCCCGCCTCCGCTGCGCGTAATCTCGGCGGGCGGGCGCGGGGTCGGCAAACCGCCGGCTACCTCGGGACATACCGGCACGACACGCCCTTCATCCAGCCAGCGTTGCAGCAGTGCATGGTCGCAACGGTTGTCTCCGCCGTTGTAGCGGACCGCTTCGCCAAGCAGACAGGCACTCACGAGAATGGATTGCATGATCTCCAGCCCATGCCGGAAGCAGAAACAGGCACCGGCCTCACGATTGGACGCCACGAACTTTATCGTACACGATCAGTTCCGCCGCCCCCCGCGGCCCAACAGAACGGAGACAGAAACATGATCAAGGTAAGCGTGATGTACCCGAACACGCCCGGCGCCCGTTTCGACCACAGCTACTATCGCGACAAACACCTGCCGCTGGTGAAGTCCCTCATGGGCGAGGCGTGCAGGTTCTACACCATCGACAGGGGACTGGCAGGCGGTGCGCCGGACGAACCCGCGACCTACATCGGGATGTGCCACCTCTACTGCGACTCGGTCGAATCCTTTCAGGCCGGCTTTGGTCCTCATGCCGAACAGATCATGGCCGACATCCCGAACTACACCGACCTGACACCCGTCCTCCAGATCAGCGAGGTCGTGGTCGGCCAGCCCTGATCGCAGTTGCCCCCTGCCCGCGCTTTCCGTAAAGCGCGGCGCGACCTGCATGGCGCTCAGCCATGCGGCTTGAGCGGGCATGTCGAATCAATGCAAGTCAGTGCGCTGGCTTGCGCGTCCGTCCGCGTTCATGGTTTCCTAAAAAAGGGCTGTCACCCCTGGCGACCACGACAACGGAATACGCGGATGAACGTCCTTCATACGACTGACTACGTGATCGTGGCGGTCTACCTCCTGGTAGTCGTCGCGGTTTGCGTGCGCGTCACGCGCAAGAACCCCGACGCAGACGAACTGTTTCTTGCCGGACGCACGCTGGGCGCAGGCGTCATCGGCCTTTCCCTGTTCGCATCGAATATCTCGTCCACAACGCTCATCGGCCTGCCGGGTGCCGCATGGTCGACCGGCATCTCCGTAGCCAATTACGAATGGATGGCGGCGCTGGTCCTCGTGTTTACGGCGGTCTTCGTCGCGCCGGTGCTTATCGGCCGCCGCATCACAACGGTGCCCGAGCTTCTCGAACAGCGCTTTGACGCGCGCTTGCGCCGCTACCTTTCCGCCACCAGCCTGATCCTGAGTGTGCTGCTCGATACCGCGGGCAGCCTCTACGCCGGGGCGCTGGTCGTGATGCTGTTCGTGCCCGGCCTGGCGCTCGGCCCCACCTGCGCCGCCCTCGCTGTATTTGCCGGTCTCTATACGGCGGCCGGTGGTTTGCGTGCAGTGGCATACACGGACGTCCTGCAGTCGCTGGTGCTGCTGATCGGCTCGGCGATCCTGTTCGCGCTGGTTTTCGCCGAGTTCGACTATTCCTGGGCCGAGGTCACCGCGCGCGTTCCCGCAGAAAAGCTCTCCCTGATCCGCCCGCTGGACGACCCCGCCCTGCCCTGGCTTGGAACACTGCTGGGCCTGCCGATCCTGGGTTTCTACTACTGGACCATGAACCAGTACGTTTGCCAGCGCCTGCTGGGTGCGCGCGACATTGGCGTCGCCGGTCGCGGCGCGCTCATCGCGGCCGCACTCAAGCTGCTGCCACTGTTTCTCATGGTCTTGCCCGGCGTCATGGCCGTGGCGCTGTTTGCGGACCTCGAGCGCCCGGACACCGTATTCCCGCGCCTGATCGCCGAGTTTGCGCCACCGGGGCTGGCTGGACTGATGCTCGCGGGGCTGCTGGCGGCAATCATGTCGAGTGTCGACTCGGCACTCAACTCGGCTTCGACCCTGGTGATCTGCGACTTCGTGCAACCGCGCCGCCCCAGACTCGACACCAAGGCGCTCGCGCGCCTGGGCCGCTACACGACCCTGGGCCTGATGATCATCGCCGCGCTGTGGGCGCCGGCCATCGATAACTTCCCCGGCCTGTTCGCCTATCTTCAGCAGGCCTTTGCCTACGTCACCCCGCCGCTCGTCGCCGTCTTTGCCGCCGGCATGCTGTCCACGCGACTTTCGGCCAATGCCGCGCTGGCCGGCCTGCTCAGCGGGCACGGCGTGAGTGCGGTGTGGTTCCTTGCCACCCAGCTGGGCTGGCTGGATGTGCATTTCACCATCGTCGCCTTTGTTCTGCTCGTCGTCACCCTTGTGGCATGCGCCCTGTGGCAGCTCATCTTGGGCGGCACGGTTACAGCCGGGCAGCTTGCATCGGTAGACGCCTCGCGCGTGGAACCGGCGCCGCGCATCGTACGGCGGGGCGCCGTTGCACTGACCGCAATGACCGTGCTTCTGGTCATTGCGTTCTGGTGAGCGGGAGGCAACTCAGGCGCGTGGCATCGAGTGCAAGCCGATCATGTTGCCCTCGGTGTCGGTCACGAGCGCGATATGCCCATACTCGCCGATGGACATCTTGGGCTTGAAGATCTTCCCGCCCGCCTTCTCTGCGCGCGCCGCTTCCACCGCACAGTCCGCGCAGCTGAAATAGATCAGCACGCTATTGGCGCCGGACGAGAAGCCCGGCATCCGCACCAGCGCGCCGGATGCGCCGAACTGCTCGAACGCCATCGGAAACGCCCACATCTCGATCTCATCTTCGACGGGACTCTCCAGCTTCGACAACACCACTTCAAGCATCGCCTCGTAAAAGGCCTTGGCGCGCCCCATGTCTTCCACGTAGATCTCGAACCAGCCAACCGGGTTGTTCATCATGTCCCTCCTCCAATGCCGTATGAGCCGTGAAGCCCGTCTTCAGCAGCCAAGGTGGCGGGGTTCGCTCAGGCGCGAGTGCAGACCGCCTGTGGCGAACCGGAAGCGGGCTTTCGGTGTTTCATCTTAGGTGCTCGGTCTGCGAACGGGTAGGCGATTTCTGTGCGCGGTGAGACGTGGCCGGAACACGTCATGTCGTGGCAGCGCAGCGCTCGCGAGCGCGTGGCACAAGCCCGGTACGCATGCTTCAGACCGGACGGCGAAGGCGGAAAAACACATAGGGCGCCACCGCGATCCAGAGCAGCAGAAAGACCCAGACCCGACCTTCAAGGACATTGTAGTTGGCGAGCAGCGCCGCCCAGGAATGCCCACCGACGTAGTGAAAGAAGATGAACTCGAACGCAATCGTCAGCGTTGCCCAGAACAAGCCAATGGCAATGGCCTCGCGAGTGCAGGAGGGTGGCGCCAGGCGGTCGACGACGCGGATCACGAGACCAAGCAGCACCATGCCGCACGCCGTCGACACCTGATGCGCGGCGAGCGCGCTCATGTGCGTGCCATAGGTGAGGTCACGGACCACGCCATTCGCAATGGACACGAGCAGCATCACGAACCAGGCGGCGAGATACTTCCAGATGCGCAGCGATGCAAGAATGGCAGGCATGATCGGAGTACGGTCAGCTCACACACGGCCCAGCCCGGTCAGATGCCGTAGTCCCGCTCGACCCTGGCCACGCGAACCTTGAACGCCGAATACCAGTGCTCGCGTCCAAGGCGCTGCGCGTCGAGATGCTCGGCGTTCTGCTTCCATTTCCGGATGGCTTCGAGGCTGCTCCAGTACGAGACGGTGATTCCGAGCCCTTCCCGCGCGCCCTCTGCGCCAAGAAACCCCTCCTGCTCCGCTGCCAGATCGAGCATCCGCTCGGCCATCGCACCATAGCCGTTGTCGCCTTCGGTCCGAAGGGAACTGAAAATGACTGCGTAGTACGGCGGGCTTGGTGTATCTGCAATTGCCATGACATCTCCCAGAGGTTGGAGCGATCGCTGGGGTCCGCGGCCCGCCCTGCACCGCAGCGCCAGCCAAAACAGGCCTAGTCGCGCAGTTGGCGGAGCAGTTCGAAGCCCGCCGCCCAGTCACCGAGGCCACTTTCCGCGTTGATGTGACCGCAACTGCCGATGCGAACCGCGCTGCTGCCCCATGCCTGTGCAAGCTGTGCGGAATAGGCCGGCGTGCCATACGGGTCATCGTCGCTGATGACCACGGTGCTGCTGAAGGCAAACGGCCTTGCCGGCGGCTCGCCGAAGCCCGACGCCTGTGCCGGAAAATCCGGGCCTTCCGGATCGGGCACCGCAACCAGCAAAGCGCCCCGGATCGGCGAATGCGGCGTCGCAGCCCAGTGCGCGATTGCAAGACAGCCGAGGCTGTGGGCGGCCAGCACCACATCGGGCCCCGCGCTGCGCACAGCGTCTTCGATGGCTGCAACCCAGTCATCACAAACCGGCGCATCCCAGTCGCGCTGCTGCACACGGACAAAAGCGGGATTCGCCTGCTCCCAGCGCGACTGCCAGTGCAGCGCCCCCGAGTTTCCGTAACCGGGCAGGATGAGGACTCTTGCGGACACCACGGACTCCTTTGTCGAGCAGCTGACTTCTGACGTCGCCGAATCTTTGTACATGAATGTGCAGTGCGGGCCGGCCGCAGCCGGCCAACCCGTCAGGCCACGTTACATGGAAACGCCCCCGCAGCTGATTCTAACGCCGGAGACATCAGGCCCGCTGCGATCCGCAGTCGCTAACGCACCGTATAGCCTCTCGCCTCCAGGCAGGCCGTCATCGCCCGCAGGTAGTCGGCGCGCAGGCTTTCTGCCTGTTCCGGCCCGACACCGCCATAGCTCAGCGTCGGATCGTAGCCGGTCTGGACACTGCCCCACTCGTGGCATTCATAGCGGTCTGTCGCCTGCACCTTTTCTGACTGATTCATCTTCGGATACACGAACAGCCGGTCCTCCCCACCCGCGGCACGCCGCGCGTCATCCTGCCGCGGCGGCTCAACCACGACATAGCCACGGTCATGGCGCGCATAGTAGGTATCGTCGTAGCGGTAGAGCGAGCGCCCGCCAATGGTCACGCTCACGAAGCCATTCGGCAACACCGGCACAACGAGACCGATGGGCGGTGCGACAACCACGAAGCGTGCCCCCATCGGCCGGAACCAGTGGCCAGACGCATAGTAGAAATCGATATCACGGTGGCGAACGATGCGGTGCCCCTGCGGCAGCTTCGGCACCACGACGCCGCGCGCAAAGCGGGGATCCACCCAGCCGCCGCGACGATCGCCGTCTCCACCCCGGTGCGAAGGCTCAGCCTGCGCGATGCCGGCACCAAGAAGCAGGCCGGCACAGATCACAGCACCCAAGAGTCGGGAAACACCTGTCAGTCTGGAAGACATGATCACTCCTTTTCCTGAACGATTTATCTGACCTGGTAGCCGCGGCCATCCAGACACGCTTCAATTGCGCGCCGATAGCGGCTTTCCTTTTCGGTATAGACCTGGTCACGCGCTGCGGCACGTTGCGCATACGCATCCTGGACGCGCTCCGCCTGCGCCTGCCGTGCCGAATCGCTGGCGGCTCCGGCGATTGCACCGACAACCGCGCCAACGACGGCGCCCTCACCCCCATGGCGCGGCCCGGAAACCACCGCCCCCAGCACCGCGCCGGTCACTGTGCCCTGAACGACACCCGCACCGGCAGGCGGCGAAGGCTCGACCAGCGGCACCTCTGTCGGCGTCTGACTCATGGTTGCCGGGTCGAAGCCAGACTGATCTACCGCCCATTGATGGCACTCATAGCGATCCCGCCGCTGCTGATCCTGGCTCTGCCCCCGCAAGGGGTAGATCACCAGATCCGTAGCCTGCCGGCGTGCAACCTGCGGCAGCGGCTCATCACCGCCAATACGATGCCCGGGCGGGGGCGCGGCACAACCACCGACCAGACCCGCCACAAGCAGCAGAAACAAGCCGGAGCGACGAACGCCCGATCGAGTTTCAGATTTGAAAGACATCACAATTCCCCCGAAATAAGTCGCTGTGGGGAAGGTCTCTGCGGGAACTGCACGCACCTGTCTCCGACAGCGCAAGCGCTCAGATCGCACGATGACCGGCCATTGCGGACCACTCACCATTACTGCGCTGGCACTGAAGCAAGTGTCCCCCCGCGCCCCGCCGGGCGGATGTCCCCGTGTAATCACTTCGTAAGGGAATGTGTTTAAGGGATCAAAGGGGTCAGGATCAAAGGGGTCAGAGTCGCTTGATCTCACTTGCCGCTTGCGGCGGGTAGCGGCGCCATGCCCACGCGACAAGAAGACCAAAGCCCGTGTAGATCAAGGCGAAGACCCACAGTGGCGCCTCGTAGTACAGCACGCGCTGCACCCAGTGTTCGACGAAGCTGCTCAAGTACGCAGACTGGCCGCCTTGGGTGCGAAGCCATGACTCAAGGATCGTCAGAGGGCAGTATTGCCCGAGCCAGGCCTGCAGGGCGACGACCACGATGGCGAGCAAGTGCGCCAGGCGTAACCAGAACCCGTTTACCCACGACCACCCCGCCTTGTTCCCGATGATGATGGCCGGCAGGCCCAGCACCACGAACAGGACGACGCCGAAGTGCAGCAAAAGGACCGCGTCCGCGAGGGCGTTGTATGGCAATGGCTACTCCTGATCTGGGTCCATCGCAATGATCAGGCAAACGGCCCGTCTCCTCTCTCGTCCGGCTGCGGCGCCACCTGAATGGACGGCGCCGGGAAGAGTCTTGCGATTTCCTGCAAGCGTTCTTCCTGACACTTCTGCAGCGCAGCTGCTGCGCCATTGCCCGCCGTGACGCGCAGCGCGCATTCCGTCACGGGCGCAATTGAACGCAACATTCTCATCGGGATCCCTCCAGACTGTGGCCGCACGCATTGGCGATGTATCCACGGTTCAAGCGCAGCGGTCGCCCGCAGCCTGGCCACACAGCACGGAGAATAGTCCCGGTCGCGTTGAGAGGCCAGTCCGAAGGAAACCTGCTGGAAAGATCAAACGACTCTGACCCTATTGATTCCCCTGACCCTATTGATTCCCTAATGATTCCTTCCGGGAAAGGGGCGAAAACCGCGGTGAAGTGTCGAACCCCGGAGTACCGTATCCGCAAGGGTCTGATAAGGCAATGAGCGCTCCTCTACGACGATCTAACGCAGGCCGAGGCAAAGCGTCGACGCGCAGCGGAAGCGGTGCGCTTGAGTGCCTTGTTGAACGAAGCCGTGACGCGGAGAACGCCCCCCCGGGTCGGCCGCGCGAACGGTCGTGCATATGGGCTCCATCAAGCTGATGAAGTCACCTCTGCATGAGCAGACAGGACCGCTCCAGACCAATGATCGGCATGCCGCGACAGCGTAAGTGAGCAAAGCGTGCGAGGTACCTCAGACAGCGAGATCGATCTGGCTGACGCTCCCCACACTGCCGTCCTCACGCAGGTAGATGCTGCTGGTGCGCATCTGCCCCAGGGGTTCATTGGCCGCATTCCTGATGCTGAACCGGGTATCGACCTGCCCCAGATAGAAGGCACCGACGCCCGCATCCTTGAGCGTCTGCGCCTGTCCATTGCCCTCGGCATCGGGTTGCCACACGCGCAACCGTGACCACGCAGCATCCGCTTCATCGATCCAACCGTTGCCGTCGTCATCAAGAGCAGCAAGTTCGGCAAAGCCGTCGCCGCTGGTGGGGCCGAAGAGTTCGCGCCCGTTGTCGATGCGGCCATTGGCGTCGCGGTCAAAAGCGAGAAAACCGCTGCCGCCAACCATCGGCAGCGACTCCTTGGTACCGTCCCCGTCGAGATCGAAGTCGAAACGCATTCCGGAAAGTGCCGCAGACGGACCGCCGAAATCCAGGATCAGCGGATCCTTCACGCGCTGATCGCCTGCGCGCATGCCGAAAGAAACCGATTCGCTGTAACTTCGCGACACGGTGAGGCCAAGATCGAAGCGGATTTCGGCTCCATCGGCGGTGCGTACCATGCCCGAGGCCGAGAACGAGGTCGTTTCAGACTCCGAGTACGTCGCACTGAAATCGTATTCGAGGCCGAAGCCGGCGCGCCGGGGCGTATTCGCAGCGGCGGCACCGGCATCCGGCACACCGGCATCCGGTGCTGTCCCCAGATCCCGCGTGTCGAGCAGGCGGACCGGTCGTCCGGTAAAGAATTCGATCATCCGAATCACCATGGACAACTTCGGGTCCATGCTGATCGCGTCGTCTCCGCTTGCTGCTGTGGCCGCCTGAGACGCTCCCGCTGCGGAATCAGCCAATTGTGCAGAGCGTGCGGCATCGGAAATCCGCACGTTCTCGCGCCCAATTCCCGTCTCGGCACGGTCATCACTCCACACCTCGAGGCGCTCGCTCATCGTGAACGACTCGGCAAATTGACGAGAGGACTGCAGTTCAACATTGAATGCGGCGATTTTCATGGCGATGACCTTCACGACAGAACCCGACCATGCCATTAACGGCCGCAGGACAGATTTCTTTAGCCCCACGCGTTGCAAAGCCGCCCCATCGGCAGGTCCACCGGCCTCACAGGCGCGCAGATGCCCGTCTGCTGTGCCATCATCAAGTGGACATGTGATGAGCGTCAGGATCATGACCCGCAACTTTCCACTGCACGTCCATATCTCGACCTTGTTCGCCGTCCTGATCGTTCTTCTCGGCGGGGTAATCGGCGGTCTCGGCTACCACTTCAGCCACAACATGCTGGAAACGGTGGCAGACGACCTGGCCCAGCGCATCACCAGAGAGACCCTGGGCACGCTCGACGGGATCTTTGCCCCTGCACGGATGGCCATTGGCCTGCTTGCACGCGAACCCGGGCTGAACGCGAGCTCGCTCGACGCCCGCCTCGCCAGTGCCGATTTCATCCGCACCGCGCTGCTGCATTCAACCGCCCTGTCATCGCTCTACGTCGGCTATCCGAATGGAGACTTCCTGTTCATGCGGCGGATCCTCAACGAGGCAGAGCGCGTGAGCCTCGACGCCCCCGAAGGCACGGCATTCGTCATCCAGAGCATCGAACATGGCACGCCGTCCAAGGGCGAATATCGCTATCTCGATGCCGCGCTGAATCCGCTCCGAATCGACGACCGCCCCGACTATGCAGCGCAGTACGACCCCCGCCGGCGCCCCTGGTTCAGCGACGCCCTCGCAAGTGGCGGCCCGGTGCAGACAGCGCCCTACGTGTTCTACTCCAATCGCAAGGTAGGTGCCACACTGGCCACACCGGCACGCGTTGTCGACGGCGCGGTGATCGGTGCCGACATCCAGCTCGCCACCTTGAGCTCCAATCTGGCCAAACTGAAGGTGACACCCAACTCGGAGCTGGCCCTGCTCGATGGCGAAGGCTTCGTCGTCGCCTACAGCGGCGACAGGGAGCTGACAGGCGAGATCTCCACCGAACACGACGAACCGGGCCTGATTCGCGTTGAAAGCTTCGGCGTACCCGCCCTGGAGAGTGTATCCAGCGCCCTGCCGGAGGTCGTCGGCAACACCATGCTTGTGCGGCGGACGTCGATCGACAGCGAGAACTGGCGCGTGGGCATTCAGCGGCTCCCGAGCGCAGGTCCCACGCTCTACCTTGTCACTGCAGCCCCCGAAAGCGAACTGCTTGCGGCAGCATTCACCATCCGCAATGCATCGGCGTGGATCACGGCACTTGTCGTGCTCCTGTCCATCCCTTTGACCTGGGCGCTCGCTCGCGCGCTGACGGGACCATTGCGCGTACTTGTCGGAGAAGTCGAGGCCATTCGGCATTTCAACTTCTCCGCCCCAATCATGATTCGATCCTTCGTCACCGAGGTGCGCGCGCTGACGGTGACGATCGGTGACATGAAGCGCACCATTCAGCGCTTTCTCGATATCAACACCGCACTAGCCGCTGAGCACGATTTCGATCGCCTGCTGCCGTTATTGCTATCAGAAACACTGTCCGCGGCGTCGGCTGATTCCGGGGTCGTCTACCTCTGCGAAGACGCCCGTATCAGCGCGATGGCAACGCAGGGCGCGAACGGCGAGCCCATCGACACCAGGCTACCGGCCATCGATCTCGCAGCACCCCACTGCCCGGCCCAGCACGCCCTGAGCGGGGTCAGGGCGAGTGCCTTTCTGCTCAGCGAAACCGATCGCTCCGCCCTCGGTCTGCCCACAACGCAGACACCCATGCAATGGGCGATCGCCGTTCCATTGAGGAACCGCGAGGGGCAACTCATCGGAGCGATGCTACTACTGCGCAATAGCCGCATCGAGGACGCACAGCTACGCTTCATCGACGCCCTGTCCAGTGCCGCCGCGGTTGCACTGGAGAATCAGGAGCTGATCAAACTGCAGCGCGAGTTGTTCGACTCCTTCGTAAAGGTGATTGCAGGCGCGATCGACGCCAAGAGCCCTTATACCGGCGGTCACTGCAGCAGGGTGCCCGAACTGGTGAAAATGCTCGCGCAAGCTGCCTGCGACGCCACCGACGGGCCCTACCGCAACTTCAGTCTCAACGATCAAGACCGGGAGGCCCTGCATCTCGCAGGATGGCTGCACGACTGTGGCAAGGTCACGACGCCGGAGTTCGTAATCGACAAATCGACCAAGCTCGAAACCATTCAGGACCGCATCCACGAGGTACGCATGCGCTTTGAAGTGCTCAAGCGCGAGGCGGAAATCCGTACCCTGCGCGCCATTGCTGCCGGCGAGCCCGGCGCCGCGGCCGAGGCCCGCCTGCAGCGTGAGCTGGCCGAACTGGACGCCGACTTCGCCTTCGTCGCCGAGTGCAATATCGGCAGCGAAGAGATGCAGCCTGAAGCGATCGAGCGTCTGCGCCGGATTGGCGCCCGCACCTGGACGCGCACGCTGGACGACCGCATCGGCATCTCCCACGAAGAGCTCGCGCGCAAGTCCCGCGAGCCGGCGGCAGCGCTGCCGGCACTCGAACAGGTGCTCGCGGACAAGCCCGAGCACCTGTTCGAGCGCCGTGAGAGCGAGCGTTTCGATGACGACAATCCGTGGGGCTTCCGCATGGACGTGCCTCAGTGGCTATATGACAGGGGCGAATTGCACAACCTGACGGTATCGCGCGGAACGCTGACCAAAGAGGAACGCTACAAGATCAACGAGCACATCGTGCAGACCGAGATCATGCTGCAGCAACTGGTTTATCCGCGTCATCTGAGCAACGTCCCCGAGATTGCCGCTCAACATCACGAAAAGATGGACGGCACCGGCTATCCGAAGCGGCTCACCGGTGAGCAGATGAGTCCGCTCGCAAGGATGATGGCGATTGCAGACATCTTCGAGGCCCTGACCGCGATTGATCGCCCCTACAAGCGCGGCAAGACCCTTACCGAATCGCTCACGATCATGGCGCGCATGGCAGCAGAAAACCATATCGATGGCGAGCTGTTCGAACTCTTCCTGCGCGCCGGCGTACATCTCGAATACGCTCGGCGCTACATGCACAGCGAGCAGATCGACGACATCGACATCGACGCCTTTCTCGCTCAAGGGCGTTGACTGAGCGCCCATCGCCGAGCGCCACGAAAATGCGCCAACAGCAGACGCCCTCCCCGGAACGCACCTCAACTGCGCTATCGGATCGCCCCAACTTCTGGCGCGCGCTCGGTATCGCGCTCATCGTCGCCGCCCTGCCGCTCAGCGGTGCCGCAACGGCGGTGCTGGCGATCCTGGCCGAATCCCTCTGGCCCGAGGCGGTGCCATCAAGTGCGCTCGCGTGGGGCGTATTCGCTGCCGTCGGCTCGCCACTGCTGGTTGGCGGCATTCGCCTTATCAACAAGGGCCGCCAGCTACGCGCAGCGCTCGAATCCGTCTCCGCATCCGAGGACACGCGCCCCCCGGTGCTATACCTGCGCGCCTTCGGTGACGACGCCAAGCTCGCCTCACCGCCACAACTTGCGCAGATCAATCCGTTCGTAATCTCGACCTGTGAAGAGAACTTCGTCGAGGCTCTGCAAGGCATCGGCCCCGTCATCGCCATCGGTCGCCCCGGCGAAGTCCTTCCGCCCCTGGGCGCGCGGCGACTCTATGTAGATGATGCGGAATGGCAGGCCCGGGTAATCGGACTCATGGGCCAGGCCCGCTTGGTGGCCTTCATGATCGGCACGGGCAGCGGTCTGTGGTGGGAGGTCGAACAAGCCATGCATCGTGTGACACCCGAGCGCCTGCTGTTCTGCGGATCGAGCCGGGATTTCACCGCCTTCCTGAACCGCGCTCACCCCTGGCTGCCGCGCCCCGTCAGTCTGCCGCCACCCCGACGTCTGTCCCTGGCCCCATCCGAATACCTGCTCCACTTCGACACCGACGGCCAGGCGCACTTCACCCGCCTCGGCAACCCGGCGCTGCTGTTGCGCGGCAACCTGCGCAAACCCATGCTGCCGGTCTACCAGTTCGCACTGCGGCCGCTATTCGAGCAACTCGGCACCCCGTGGTCGGCACCGCCCATCCCGTGGAAGGCGCTTGCCATCAGCGTCGGCTTCCTGATCGTGCTGATCGGCGGCATCGGCCTTATGGCATGGATCGAAACGGGCTGAGCATCCCGCCCCGCTTGCCCGCCACCCCGCATCGAGCGCATCACCTCAACACGATCTCCGGGCACGGCTCATGCCGATACGCTGCTTACTTCAGCGAATGCAGTCCGATCATGTTGCCTTCGGTATCGATGGCAAGCGCAATGAACCCGTTCTGACCGATGGACATCTTGGGCTCCCGGGTCTGCCCGCCCGCCTTCTCCACGCGCCCGGCCTCCACGGCACAGTCGGTGCAACTGAAATATGTTTTCAAAGGGGTCAGAGTCGTTTGATCTCACTTGCCGCTTGCGGCGGGTAGCGCCGCCATGCCCACGCGACAAGAAAACCAAAGCCCGTGTAGATCAAGGCGAAGACCCACAGCGGCGCCTCGTAGTACAGCACGCGCTGAACCCAGTGTTCGATGAAGGTGCTTGCGTAGACAGACTGGCCGCCTTGCCGGCTGAGCCATGACTCAAGGATTGTGAGCGGGCAGTATTGTCCGAGCCAGGCCCGCAGCAAAAGACAGCGACGAACACCACAACGCAAAAAACAGCGCAAGAAGTCTCATCGCATCGTCCTGTACACACATTGTCATCTGCTTTGATCGGGTCGCGGCTCAGGCCCTGCCATCTGCGTCGGCGACGACGAACTCCCTTACACGAACCTCGACTATCGAATCCATGAGGGCCGCGTCGGGCCCTGATTCGCGGAACCGGGTCAGATCTTCCCGTGTTTCCCATTCGTCATAGACGTTGATTCGATTCGGGTCAATGAGGTCTGCAGACACCGCGAAATCGCGACATCCCGCCGCACATCGCGCCAGTCGGACAGCGGGCTCCGAGGCCGCGAGAAACCGATCCCGGGCCCCGTTTTTCAGGATGAGATGGCCTGCAACGATCACCATTTGCGCATCTCCTTATGTGCCCATTCAACGCAGGCACGCGAAGGGCCGGGCCCGGTGCTTACGTGCATTTCCCGCCGCAGCTCGACGACGAAATACGATGGTAATCACTGACCGTGGCGTCGGTGATCTCGACATGACAGCATGCCAGCACCTTGTCCTTGAGCATCGCACGCGCGCGCGCAACCCGGCTCTTGATCGCCGACACCGACACGCCCTGCCTCTCGGCGACCGAGCGCATCGTTTCACCCTCGAAGTCGGTCGCGATCAGCGCCTCCCGGTAGCGTGGCGCAAGCTGATCCACGAAAGGGCGCAGGCAGGACGAAAGCGCCTGATGCATTCGCATGTCGTCGAGTTCGGCACTGGGCATCTCTTCGTCGAGCGCCTCCATCGAAACGCCTGCGCTGCGGTAGTGGTCTGCAACCGCCGTTCGAGCGGCGGCATAGAGCCACCCTGTCAGGTTGTCGATGTGACGTCCGGCCTGCTGTGATGCGAGTGCCTTCACGAAAACATCCTGCAGCAAGTCCTCTGCCTGCGCGGGGTCGGGAACACGCCGGCGCAGATAGCTGCGCAGGCTTTGCCGCAAGCGGGCAAAAGCCGCGCCGAGGTCGTCATCTGCCGCTTGCATGGTTCTGCGCTCTCAGCGGCAGCACGAATCCTGATTCCGCCCCGCCACACCCGGCACGCAGCAGGCAGCAGACGCTTGCGTTGCGGCGGCATCCGGCGCATCCGAGGGGGCACAGCACGCGCCCACTTGCACTGCAGCGTCTTCGCCATAGGTCGCGATGTCACCCATCGTGAAAAAGTGCTCCCACGCCACCCCCTGAGGGTCGACCGTCCAGTGCTTCTCGCTCCTGGCGTAGCAGCAGTTCGCCTCGCCCTGATCCAGCGTCCTGCCGCAGGAGGCATCGTCCGCCAGTGCCTTGAGGCCCGCCAGTTCTTCCGGGGAATCGGTTTGCATGCCAAAGTGGTTCAGGCCGGTCGCGTGCCCCCGCGCAGAGATGGCGAAGTTCAGGCGTGGATCATCGAGCATCCACTTCGCGTAGTCGTGCTGCTGCTTCGACGGGCTTTGCCCGAAAAGCCTGCTGTAGAAGGCGATGCTTGTCGCGAGATCGTCGACCGCAAGGTGTACGTGAAAGCGTTTCATTTGAGACTCCCGTCAAGGTTGAGTGACGCATCGTGCCCGATGCTCCTGTATAGACGGAAAACCGGGCAAATGGTCGCAACAGGCACCGGACACACGCAATCAATCGACGCTGACCCTTTGATCCAGAATGGGATAACGTATGATGACCAGCGCATCGACTGCCGCTTTCCCGAGTCCCTCAACGGTATCAGCGCGCCGCAGCCGGACGCCGAAGACATCGATGAACATGAACACCCAGGGCTTCCCGAAGCATCAGATGCTGCCCGGCTCCGCGGGAGGGTCGTCAAAAGCATGGGGCACGACGCGAAAGTGACAGACATGATCAGCTTGAATACATGCAGACGCTGGCTTGGCATCCTCTTCCTGTGCATCGCACCGACCGTCGCGCACGCGGCACCACCCTTGCTCGCAACCGGTGTGTACATGCAGGCAATCCGCGACATTCCGCGCAAGGACGTCGAGATTACCGTGCGTTTCTGGGTCGAAGAGATTGCAGACAAGGCGGGCGTAACGATCAAACCCATCCAGCTGTACGACGACCTGAGCGACTTGAAACGTGACGTTGTCGCGGGCAAGGTCAATTACATCGTCGGCACGCCAATGGGGCTCGTGCAACACTTCTCCGACGAGGATCTGGCAGGTGGTTTTACCGGCGCAGGCGCACCAAACGACGCCCTCATCCTGGTGGTCCGGCGCGATGCCGGAATCAAGACCCCGAGAGACCTGGCGGGGCGACGCGTGCAGTTGCGCGAGCGCGACGAGTTAAGCGAAATCTACCTCAACACCCTGCTCAGGAGCAGCGGTGTTTCCCCGTCGCAGCTTGAAGCCCTATCAACACAGAAAAACGCCAACGCGCTGGTGCTGAAGCTGTTCTTCAATCAATGCGATGCCGCGCTGATCACGCGCAATGCGTTCGAGGTCGCCGCCGAGCTGAACCCGCAGATCAGAACGCACCTGCAAGTGCTCGATGCCTATTCCTTTGAAGATTACAGGGACAACATCGGCCTGTTCAGCTCAAGCGTAAGCACCGAAGACCGGGAGGCGCTGATCGCAGCTGCATTGAAGGTGGAAAACACCCCCCGCGGCCGCCAGCTCCTCGAAATATACCGGACCGACAGGCTGATACTGTCCCACGCTTCCGATCTCCGCAGCTATCGTGCCCTGCTGGCCACGCACAACAAGCTCGCGAGCAACGGCCGCTGACCTCACCATTTTCACTCGACCACCAGGCGGCAGAGCACCGTGTTGCTTTGCTCAAGATCGGGCCCCCAGATCAGCCTGGCCTCGCTTACCCAGTCGATTCGGTCATAGCCGTCCTTCGGCCTGACTTCGCTTTCGGAATAGACGCTCGCCTGCGGCCAGCCCGAGGCGTCAAAGCCGGCTCGATCCCAGCCATCGGGCACCGCTTTCACCTCAAAAGCGCACGCCCCTTCGCCCGCAACGGGGTTTGCCTCGCGTGCGCAGGACTTGTCCAGTGGTGCGCTGTGAACAACCAGGCAGCGCCACGCCGCGTTGCTGACTGCGACCGTCGCCCCCGAAGCATCCTTGATCTGCACGATAACGCCCCCGTCCCCCATCTGCTGCCGCCGGGTGCCGATATATTCCAGACCGGAGTCGTTCTCCTTGAAGTCCTTGGCCACAAGGCCGATGACGAAAGGCCGCGTGGCAACGAACTCGAAGCGCTCGGCATTGAACGAGCGCTCGGTCGTAATGGGCACGCTGTCCTCCGCGACTTGCACCCCGTTGATCCGCATCTCAAACCAGTTGTCGGCCCAGACGTCTGCACGAAAGGTCTCGGCAGAGAGCGCTACTGGGGAAAGGCAGAGCAATGCAAGGGAGGCGATGGCGCGTTTCATTGGGGAATCCTTATGAGGGGCTCCCAAAGTCTAGCTGCATTGGAAAAATTTTCCGATGCGTAGTGTGAGTGATGTTCCGTCGGGAACAAGCGCGGACCTGTCGCGAACGAGGCCGTGCTACTGCGATCCGGCCGCCTCGGGTGAGCTGTCGTTCTCCGCAATCGAACGACTCTGACCCCTTTGATCCGCTCTAGGGTTCAATCGTCATGCCCAAGAGTGATGACGACATTTCCCTTCTTGCGTCCGGTATCGACGTAGCGGTGGGCCTCGGCGATCTGCTCGAACGGATAGCGCCGATCAATAACCGGTTTGAATTCTCCCGCCTGGGCCAACCCCGCGAGAAAACGCAAATCTTCCGTACGTACAGAGACTGGCCCGGCAATGACCTTCTTGCTGCTCGTCATCGACACCCATGGAGCTCGAAGCATTTCGGGCAGTCCAGCCAATACCAAAAGAAGGCGTCCTCCTTCTTTCAACGAAGCCTTGCTGCGGGAGAATGGCGCCGTGCCGACGGTATCGACAATGACATCATAGGCCTCACCATTCTCCGTGAAATCCTCTTTGGTGTAGTCAACAACATGGCTGGCGCCCAGCGATCTGACCAACGCCATGTTCGCGGTGCTGCACACCCCGGTCACCTCTGCGCCGAAGTGCCTGGCAAGCTGTACCACAGCGGTGCCTACGCCTCCGGAAGCACCATTGACTAGTATTCTTTCCCCGCGTTGAAGCTCTCCTCTTCGCAAGAAATCCAACGCCGTCGTTCCGCCAAAAGACAGCGCGGCGGCTTCGTCGTAGGACAAGCTGGGCGGCTTGAGCATCACCGCACCGTCTTGCGGCATGCATTTGTACTCGGCATGACACCCCATGGCGGCATCGCTGAACGCAAACACCTCGTCGCCGATCCTGAAATTCCTGACGTCCTTGCCGACCGACTCAACGATCCCGGCCAACTCCGACCCCAGTATGGGCTGTCTGGGTTTCGACACACCAAACACCAAACGCGTGATAAGCCCGAAACCGGCAGGCACATTGAGGCTTCGCACCCTCCAATCGCCTGATGTGACCGTTGTCGCATGAATCTTTATCAAGACTTCGTTGTTCTTGGGCGCGGGCTTTTCGACTTCCTTGAATTCAAGAACCTCGGGTGGCCCATATCGCTCATACACGACTGCTTTCATAGGCTATCGCCCTCGATGGGAGCGTGTTGAACTTTTAATCAAGTGTGCGCCTATAGGCGCATACGTCAAAATGAACGTACTGCATAACGTCTGAAATGAGCGGCCTCGCGCGGCTTTATGCGCGAGGTCCGCTCGATTGATGGGTTAGCCCGCCTGTCGTATCCAGTCACGGATATTCATTCCGATTCTCTCTACGTCTTCTTTGGCAAGGCTTCCTCCATGCATGACGATGTTGCGGCTCTTCTCAAGCGTATTCAAGGTTGCCTTCGCCCACTCCATGTTGCCCAAGAGGTCATCAAAGACAGGCCAGTTCGTCACGATGATGGATGACAGGTCGCTAAAGTCGCAGTAGTTGATCTCTGTGGCGCCGCGGGCGCCGTGCCAACGAAACTTGGCATCCTCCTCCATTCGGCTCTTTGAAGTCTTCCTGATACGCTCAGGAACCTTTTCCCACCAACTCTCAGTGTGGGCTTCCGCCATCGCTTTCGTAACCATTTGGCGCACGGCGTTCTCGAATGCGTGTATCGCTGCGTAAACGACAGACATTCGTTGCGCCTCGGCAAGAAGATCTGTATCCAGAAATTCATAGGACAGTGACTTCTGAGTTGATCTAGCCTCTTCCGTGCCGAAGTGGTTGCGGCGGCGACGGCCTGCACGATCAAGCGCTTCTTCGGTGAGAACGCCCCGATACACGAATGAGTAGAGGTCGATGTCTTTCATCCCAGATGGTCGCGAAGTGACTTGAATATGGCATCGAACACGGCTTGGTCACGCGTTTCAGGCAACACGATGTTGATGTGGTACTGAAGGCCGGAAACCCTGATCTTTCCCGATGGCGGAGGCGCTTCGTCATGCTGTTGCCGAGAAACAGATACTTGGTCGGGCTGAGCTTCGCCCGCAGGTTCTTCGGAGGAGCGAAGTTCTTGGCGGACATGAGGTGTACCGGAGAAGTCGGCACAGTCGCAAAGCGCGCGAAATGTCTTGGCGATATTACCGATTACAAGGTCTGTCTTCTTGCCGGAATAGAGCGTGCGAAGCTTGTTCTTCGCGTCTTGGATTGAGAACTCATTAGCCTTGATGTTTACCGCAAATAGGTCGGCATATGCCTCTCGTATTCCGTCCGCGAGTACCTGCCAAGACCTGCTTCGATCCAGAAAATCGAAGTAGCGTTGCTGTGGCGTTCCGTCTCGATTGAGAAATCCCAAATCCTTCAGAATGCCGATGAACAGCCGGTCATTTGTGGATGTGAATCCAAGATTCTCAAGGAACTTAACGGAAAAGCGTTCCGGTGGTTGCGCGTCGAGCATCGCCTCAAAGTAGGCTTGGAGCGAGCCGGTCTTCAGAGTGTAACTGTCAGGTAAAGCCATAGAGAGAGCTCCAAGGATGGGTTATTGGGCGGGCTAACGTGAAGGTGAGGGGCGACGGGCCGGCCCCGCCGGCACGGCGTCCCAGCGGCGTAGCCGCGCTTCGACCGTAGTGTTAGACATAGTATTCACTTTGCGTGTTTTCCAAGACTTGGCAAGCCACCGCTTACTGCATGAATAGAGACCGACGATTCGCCATCGACTATTGGTTTGTAGGGGGCTTTCCTTCCAGTTCCGTCCCAGACATACATTGTGTAAAACGCTTTGAATACCCTGGATAGCTCAACATCATCTGGGATTGCGGTATCGCTGTTTAGGTCACGATAGAGTCGCTCGAGGCGAGAACGAATCAGTACCGTGCGCTTCTTTTTATCTAGCGTGAATGCTTCAACTCTTGCCTCGATCTGTTCCTGAATCAAGGTAGGAGACTTGGGGCACCTTTTTGACATATGAGCATTCAGACGACGCTCGCTCAATGTGCATTTGCAATAGGGGCAAGATGTAGTTCCGTCGGTCATGGTCTGATGCACTAAAAGGACGTCTAACGTGTTGTAGACAGCAAATCTGCTGTGTAAGTTGGAAACGCGCTGCGTAAGGCCAGCGATCTGTCATGCTCATTTGTCATTGAAATCATCACCTCCCTGCTATACTGTTTTTACATACAGCACTTACACAGCAGACAAAGCCGTCATGCAGTCCAACAACGTATCGACTCCCCCGCCCCGCTTGCTCGATCAACTACGCGAACGCATCCGCTACAAGCACTGCAGCATACGAACCGAACAGGCTTATGTCCATTGGGTTCGTGCATTCATTCGTCACCATGGGCTCCGCCATCCGGGTGAGCTGGGGACAGTCGAGGTCGAGCACTTTCTTGCATGGCTGGCTAATGACCGGCAGGTTGCTCCATCGACCCATACCCAGGCATTGTCCGCGCTGCTTTTTCTTTACCGGGAAGTGCTCCGTATTGATCTACCCTGGCTGAAGGAGATTGGCCGTCCGAAGCAGCGCGAGCGCGTTCCGATGGTGCTGTCGCGGACCGAGGTGACGCGCTTGCTGTCGGCGATGGAGGACACCGAGGGCGATCTGGCGCGCTTGCTCTACGGTACCGGAATGCGCCTGATGGAGGCGCTGCGGTTGCGGGTGAAGGAGCTTGATTTTGACCGACGCCAAATTTAGCGGGAGAGCGCAGATGGGCACAACTTCACTAAAATTGCCCGACGACATAAAACAGCTTGCGGTATCCGCTGCAATGCATCAGGGGATCACGCCACACGCATTCATGGTTGAGGCGATCCGGGCCACCGCACTGGCCGTAGAGAGGCGGGCCGCGTTTGTTGCCGATGCACTTGCGTCGAGAGCCGAAACCCTGGCATCCGGCAAGGGCTACGCTGCGGACGAGGTCAATGCCTACATCCGGGCGCGCGCAGACAAAAAAGCGCCTTCCCGCCCAGAGGACAAGTCTTGGCGCGACTGATTCTCGCGATTCGCCACCAGCGCGAGGCAGGCTACGCCCCGCCTTAGTGCTGACGGCGCCATCCAGCCTGGATGCCGCCGTCTCACCTCAAAGCAGCGGTGCCAGCCAGCGCTCCGCTTCCGTCAGGCTCATACCGGTGCGCTTTGCCCAGTCGGCCACCTGATCCGAACCGATCTTGCTGATCGCGAAGTAGTGGCTTTCGGGGTGGGCGAAGTAGAAGCCGGATACGGCTGCTGCGGGGGTCATGGCCATGGACTCGGTGAGCCCCATGCCGGTGTTGGCGGGCACGTCGAGCAGCTGGAACACGGCCGCCTTGACGGTGTGATCCGGGCACGCAGGGTAGCCGGGCGCGGGGCGGATGCCGCGGTATTGCTCCTTGACCAGCGCGGTGTTGTCCAGCGCTTCGTCCGGGGCATATCCCCAGTATTCCTTGCGCACACGCTCGTGCAGCCATTCGGCAGTGGCTTCGGCGAGACGGTCGGCCAGGCTCTTGAGCATGATGGCGCGGTAGTCGTCGTGAGCGGCCTCGAATTCGGCCAGCTTGTGCTCGATCCCCAGACCGGCCGTGACCGCGAAGGCGCCGCACCAGTCGCGCACACCGCTGGCCTTGGGGGCAACGAAATCGGCCAGACACCAGTGCGGCTTGCCGGCGGGACGTTCGTGCTGCTGGCGCAGGCCGAACCAGGTCATCACCGCCGCGTCGCGGGATTCGTCGGCATAGAGCTCGATGTCGTCGCCCACGCTGTTGGCGGGGAAAAGGCCGAACACGGCCCGCGCCTGCACCCACTGCCCGGCGATGATGTCCTCCAGCATGGCCTGGCCGTCGGCAAACACTTCGCGCGCGGTTTCGCCCACGATCTCGTCATCGAGAATCTTCGGGAAGCTGCCCGCCAGATCCCAGGCCTGGAAGAAGGGCGCCCAGTCGATGTACTCGCGCAACTCGGCCAGATCGACGTCGAGCGCCACCACGCCCAGTGTGTTGGGCTCATCCGGCACATAGGCGGCGTCGGCCAGCGGGTTGAAGGCGTTGGCGCGCGCTGCCTCGAGGCTGACCAGTTGCACACCCTTCTTGTTGGCGTGCTGGGCGCGCAGCTTGTCGTAGTCGGCGGCGAGCTGGGATTTGAACTCGGCCGCGCCGCCCTCTGACAGCAACGCGGTGACCACGCCGACCGCGCGCGAGGCGTCGGGCACATAGACCACCGGCTGCCCGTAGTGCGGCGCGATCTTGATGGCGGTGTGGGCGCGGCTGGTGGTGGCACCGCCGATGAGCAGCGGCACGTCGAAGCCCTGGCGCTGCATTTCGGCGGCGACGTGGCTCATTTCTTCCAGTGACGGCGTGATGAGGCCGGACAGGCCGATGGCCTGGGCGCCGTGTTCGCGCGCGGCGTTGAGGATCTTCTCGGTCGGCACCATCACGCCGAGGTCGATCACTTCATAGCCGTTGCAGCCGAGCACGACGCCGACGATGTTCTTGCCGATGTCGTGCACATCGCCCTTCACCGTGGCGATGACGATGCGGCCCTTGCTGGTGGAGCCGGTGCGCAGCTTTTCCGCTTCGATGTAGGGGATGAGGTGGGCGACGGCCTGCTTCATGACGCGGGCGGATTTCACCACCTGCGGCAGGAACATCTTGCCCGCGCCGAAGAGGTCGCCAACCACGTCCATGCCGGCCATCAGCGGGCCTTCGATCACAGCCAGCGGCGGCTTGCCTGCGGCTTCGAGTTTGGCGCGCACCTCTTCAGTGTCGGCCACGACGAATTCGGTGATGCCCTTGACCAGCGCGTGCGACAGGCGCTTTTCGACATCCCATTCGCGCCAGGCGAGATCCGGCCCCTTGTCCTTGACCTGACCTTTGACCGACTGCGCGATCTCGACCAGCGCCTCGCCCGCACCGGGCTTGCGGTTGAGCACCACGTCCTCGACCGTTTCGCGCAGGGCGGGATCGAGGTCGTCGTACACGCCGAGCATGCCGGCGTTGACGATGCCCATCGTAAGGCCCGCCTTCACCGCGTGGTAAAGGAAGACGGTGTGGATGGCCTCGCGCACCGGGTCGTTGCCGCGGAAGGAGAAGGACACGTTGGATACGCCGCCCGAGGTCTTGGCGTGCGGCAGGTTGTGCTTGATCCAGGCCACGCTCTGGATGAAGTCGACCGCGTAGTTGTCGTGCTCTTCGATACCGGTGGCGATGGCGAAGATGTTGGGGTCGAAGACGATGTCTTCCGGCGGGAAGCCGATGCCGGTGAGCAGCTTGTAGGCGCGTTCGCAGATCTCGATCTTGCGCGCGTAGGTGTCGGCCTGGCCCTTCTCGTCGAAGGCCATCACGATCACGGCGGCGCCGTAACGGCGGGCCAGCTTGGCCTGGCGCAGGAAGCTCTCCTCGCCCTCCTTCATCGAGATGGAGTTGACCACGCCCTTGCCCTGGATGCACTTCAGGCCGGCCTCGATCACGTCCCACTTGGACGAGTCGAGCATGATGGGCACGCGCGAGATGTCCGGCTCGGTGGCGATGAGCTTGAGGAAGCGCTCCATGGCGGCCATCGAATCGAGCATGGCTTCGTCCATGTTGATGTCGATGATCTGGGCGCCGTTCTCCACCTGCTGGCGGGCAACCGCGAGCGCGTCGTCGAAGCGGCCTTCGAGAATCATGCGGGCGAAGGCCTTGGAGCCGGTCACGTTGGTGCGCTCGCCGACGTTCACAAACAGGCTGTCGGCGCTGACGTTGAAGGGCTCGAGGCCCGACAGACGCATCTTCTTCTCGATCTCGGGCACGACGCGCGGCGGCAGCTTGGCCACGGCCTGAGCAATGGCAGCGATGTGCGCAGGCGTGGTGCCGCAACAGCCGCCGAGGATGTTCACCAGCCCCGACTGTGCCCACTCGACCACCGCGGTGGCGAGCTGCTCGGGGGTTTCGTCGTAACCGGTGGGCGCGAGCGGGTTGGGCAGGCCGGCGTTGGGGTGGGCGGAGACGAAGGTGTCGCACACAGTGGACAGCTCGTCGACGTAGGCGCGCAGCTCCTTGGCCCCGAGCGCACAGTTCAGCCCGAAGGAAATCGGCCGCGCATGGGCGAGCGAGTTCCAGAAAGCCTCGGCGGTCTGGCCCGACAGGGTGCGGCCGGAGGCGTCGGTAATGGTGCCGGAGATCATCACCGGCAGACGACGGCCGAGGTCGTCGAACAGCTTTTCGATGGCAAAGACCGCGGCCTTGGCATTGAGCGTGTCGAAGATGGTTTCGATCAGCAGCAGGTCGGCGCCGCCTTCCATCTGCCCTTTGGCCGCGTCGTAGTAGTCGTCGACCAGCGCGTCGAAGCTGATGTTGCGGTAGCCGGGGTCGTTGACGTCGGGCGAGATCGACAGCGTGCGCGAGGTCGGCCCGAGCACGCCGGCACAGTAACGCGGCTTGGCCGGGTTCTTCGCGGTGAATTCGTCGCACAGTTCGCGCACCAGGCGGGCGCTGGCGACGTTGATCTCGTAGGCCAGGTCGGCAAGGCCGTACTCCGCCTGCGACACCTTGGTGGCGTTGAAGGAGCAGGTTTCGATGATGTCGGCGCCGGCGTCGAGATAGGCGCGGTGGATTTCGCTGACCACGTCCGGGCGGGTGAGCACCAGCAGGTCGTTGTTGCCCTTGAGGTCGCGCGGATGGTCGAGGAAGCGCGTGCCGCGGTAATCCGCCTCGCCCAGCTTGTATTGCTGGATCATCGTGCCCATGGCGCCATCCAGAATCAGGATGCGTTGGGCGAGTTGCTGGCGAATTTCGTCGGAGCGGTCGGCTTGCATGGTTCTACCTCGATCTGCGGTTAATGCACAGCGGGTAGCGCGGCCAAAAATAAACGGCGCGGCAAACCCGGCTGATTGGTTTGCGAGCGCCGTTGTTCAGTTGCCAAGCCTGGCCCGGCTAGATTCCGGGTCGCAACGCTCCTTGGCAAGACGCGGATTTTACGGGGATTTTGCCGCTGCTGTCGAGCCGCAAATCAGTCCCCTCGTCCACTTTGCGGCACCGTCGACATCAACTGCGCACCGCAACTTGTCCGGTGCCCGTCAAAAGCCACCGGCTTTCCGTCCAGCAACACGTCCGGATCGCCCTCGACAATCACGCAGTTGCCATGTCCCTTGCGCGGACACACACAGCGGTCGCCAAGCACCGCCACCGTGCGCCCCATGACCACCGATCTCGCGCCAGTACTCACCACCCGCCCGCCGTGAGTGGTCGGGTCGCCCAGCCGAATCACACCGCGCATGCTTGTGCCCCCTTCTTCATTCCGAATACCCCTGCATGTAGCGCGACCAATCTACATCCCGCCTCAACCCCCACCACGGCAGATAGGCATTGCGCTCACCGCGGGCGCGGAACCAGTCTTTCGAGGGATCAAGCACGCGAGCGCGGGCGGGTGGCGTTACGACAACAGCCGCAGCGGTATCTGCCTCCGCCGTCCCCGCCACCAGCACCGGCGTGCCCTTGTGGTGTGCGTAGGCGATGGCCAGCGCGACATTGGTCAGCGCCGTGCCGGCCCCCGTGTCGCCCATCAGCGCGGTGTTGTTGAAGCCTTGTTTGAGGATGTCGAATTCGGGCAACGGCTCGCCCAGCGCCTGCCCCAGCGTTGCGAGTCGCTTGCCGGCGGCGTCGCTCGCCTTGCCTGCATCGTGGATCAGGTAGCCGACATCGGTGAGTGGCCGACCGGCGTTGTAGGCGGCCTCGTCGATTGCTGCCCGCCACGCCTGTACCAGTCGGGGCTGACCGGACTGGACTTCGAAGTCCTTAGCGTTGCGTGTTGCGGGGCGGCCGATCCAGGCAAGGGGCTCGCGCTCGGTGTCGTAGTTCGGGCCTGCGAGGATCAAAATCGCAATGTTCTCGCTCATCCGTTCATCGCGGGGGTGCTCTGGCGCATCCCAGGTCATAGCCCAGACGGTTTCACTTGGGTGAGACTGGAGATACTCGAGCGCAGCAGAAAGGGAAGTAAAACCAATGTTTGAGTTGCCTGCCGAGACGCGAACATCGGGCGGAGTACTACGACTGGAGATTGAAGGACGTCCTCCAATTCCGAAATGTGAAACGATGGCTTTCCCCAAAATGCTGGCAGCCTCTGGCGGGTCAAGATCCGGTCGATCGGGGATGGCGAGCTCAATGTGAATTCCCGCAAGTTCTCGCCACTGCTTCTGCGACTCGGGCTGCGCCGTATAGAAATAGGTCGAACTTGCTGCGTAGCGGTGGCGGAACGGGATGAGGACTTCACGTACGTATCCGCCCAGAAATCGCGTGAAAGTGACTCGACCATCCCACGTTGAAACGATTGAGGCAACGGGTTGAACCGTGGTGAATTTCTGGGACTTCGTCTTGACCTTATAGTCACCCCCGTTCGGTGCGGCTAACCGTAAAGTCCATAGCAGCTGCCACTCGGTTGGGTAGTCACGACGGACCAACGGATTTAACCACTGCAGACCGACGACCTGAGCGCGAAATGGTTGCGTTACCGCATCAACACTTTCAAGAGTGCTTCCCGAGGCCTTCGTAGCGTTCGTAGAGCAGGCGGCGAGACTAAGAAGCGCAACGCAGATGGTCCCAAGCATTCCCAATCGCTGTATCACACGACCCCGCAATACCGAGGGTGCGAACGGCATTCGATGAATTCTGGCGACGGCACTCATTCCGAATACCCCTGCCTGTAGCGCGACCAATCAACATCCCGCCTCAGCCCCCACCACGGCAGGTAGGCGTCGCGTCCGCCGCGGGCGCGGAACCAGTCTTTGGAGGGGTCGATCTCACGGGCGCGGGCGGGTGGTGTCACGACTACGGCCGCCGCCGTGTCTTTCTCCGCCGTGCCTGCCACCAGCACCGGCGTGCCTTTGTGATGTGCGTAGGCAATGGCCAGGGCGACGTTGGTCAGCGCCGTGCCGGCACCGGTATCTCCCATCAACGCGGTGTTGTTGAAGCCTTGTTTGAGGATGTCGAATTCGGGCAACGGTTCGCCCAGCGCCTGACCCAGCGTTGCGATTCGCTTGCCGGCGGCGTCGCTCGCCTTGCCTGCATCGTGGATCAGGTAGCCGACATCGGTGAGTGGCCGACCCGCGTTGCTGGCGGCCTCGTCGATTGCTGCCCGCCACGCCTGTACCAGTCGGGGCTGACCAGACTGTACTTCGAAGTCCTTCGCGTTGCGTGTTGCGGGGCGGCCGATCCAGGCAAGGGGCTCGCGTTCGGTGTCGAAGTTCGGGCCGGCGAGGATCAGTAGCGTGAAGTTCTCGCTCATGCGCTCGTCGAGCGGAAACTCGGGCGCATCCCAGTTCATTGTCCAGACGGACTCAGTCGGATGCGACTCAAGATAGTCGAGCGCTGCAGAGAGCGAAGTGAAGCCCGCGTTCGCGTTTCCTGCTGTTATACGAATATCGGGCGGAGTACTGCGGCTGGAGATTGACGGAGCCCCCCCGATCTCGAATTGGGAGGTGATGGTCTCCCGCATGATCGACCTTGCACTCTCCAGATTCAAGTCCGACCTATCGGGCAAAGCCAACTCGATATGAATTCCCGCCAGTTCCCTCCATTGCTTCGGTGACTTTGGCTGAACCGTGTAGAAATAGGTGGGATTGCTCGCATATCGATTTCTGAAAGGGAGAAAGATTTCTTCTGTGTAAAAGAAGTAAAAGTCCTCAAAGGTCTTTCGCAGATTGACATTTGACACGATTGATGCGACAGGTTGAACCATCCGATATTTCTGCGGATTTGCCTTCACCTGAACATCGTTTCTATTTGATAACGCCAAGCCTAGAGTCCAAAGCAGATTCCACTGTGTTGGGTAGTCGTTCCACACTAGCGGATTCATCCATTGAACACCCACGACCTGTGCGCGAAATGGTTGCGTTGCCGCCTCAGCGCTCTCACGCATGGCCGCCGGCGCCGTTGGCCTATTGGTCGAACAGCCGGCCAAGTAAAAGAACGTGGTTGCAATGAGTACAGGAATCGTAAACAGGCGCACAAGAATCTCCAGGTCGGAATATTGAGAGAGAAAATCCGTTCCGTACTTGTGCTCGATGTATTGCGCGCCCCAAGTAACAAGCACAAGACAGAAAAAGAAAACCACGAAACTCAGCGCGATCCTTTGGGGCAGTTGAGTCATCTTCATACCCATCATGTGCGCGACTCCAGTGGGTCAGCTCTGGGGTGAGTACGTTCATCGATGATCTTCTCGGGTCTCCGGGCATCACCGTTTTCGGCCCATGTTTGAAGTGGGCATCCATTCATCTTGCCAGTGAGAAAGTATTCAGAGAGGGCGCGACTTGGATTATTCCGCTCGAGCTTTTTCGAGTACCGCCAATCCGCCTCAATTCGAAGCTCAGTCCAGTCCTCCTGCGTCAGCCGACATACCCCCACCGCCACGTCATAGGCCAGCGCTTTCTCCGCATGCATCGGGTGGGTCATGGTGGTGGAGTGGTCAGTGGCGTTCTGGTCGATCGTTTCGGTCAGGAACTGGCTGATCCTTTCGGTGCGCCACTTGCGGTAGTCGTCTGACATCTCCTTCGACTCGCCAGCGTCGGGGCCGGCTTCGCCGGGCACGCTGCCATCGGCAGCAGCCAGCTTCTCGCGCCTCGCTTCCATGCGCAATCGGGCACGGTGCGCGTAGCGCAACTCGGCTTCGGTCTGCTCCGACCCACGGGGCGCCGCCTTTTCCTGCCCGTTTTCATCGAGAGGTGTCGAGAAGCTATCGTAGGGGTCGTCCGACTTGAGGCTCGTCCTGGATGCATTCCGCGCGGCGGCTTCGGGATCGTGTTCTTCGTCAAAGGCATCCGAGTCCTCACCGTAACGCCGCGATTGTGGGATGAATGGTTCGGGCAGCGGGGGCGCTTCTACGGGGATTGTCCATGGACGGGGTGGATCGGCATTGATGGGCGGGTCTGCCATGCTGGTTACAAGCCATGCCAGTGGGGCACCGGCCACGGTGCCGACTTTGCCGGCCACGCTCTGGCTTGATCTAAGCCCAGATTCAACGGAGTAGCGGGCGGTCTTGGAGGCGGGAAACCAGAACCCGGCACCTGACGCGTTGCGTTCGGCATTGAGCTCCTTTCGATGTTCCCAATAGTCGTAGGTGCCCAGCTCACCCACCTTCCAACCCTGTGCAAACACCCGTTGGCTGAACACGCTTGCACCCCCTGTCTGCGCGATCTGCTCACTGCTCAAACCGAGCCAGCCGATGCCTTTGACGGTGCTCGCCGAGATGACCTGGTCGTGGGGGTTGCAGTAGAGGGTAACCCGACCGTACGTGCTGCCGTTCAGCCCATAGCAGACGAGGTCCGTCTCGGCGGTGAAGCCCGCGCTACCGTCCTGAGGTGTCTCGTTGGCCATGGACCGATCGATGGTCTCGGGTGGCTGCGTGCAGGTCTGACGGCTACGGATGATGTCGAAGAAGGACTTGAGCGTCTGGACGCGCGCCTTGCCAGTCTGGCGCCCGTACTCGCCGTTGGCATTTTGCGTGTAGCGCTGGCTGAAGTCGTCAAACCCGTTGAATGCTTCCAGGCTGTACGGTGGGTTGGCCAGCACATAGGTATCGGCCACCGCCCCTGTCGTCTCCCCCAGGAAAGCTGCGGCCATGCCGATCATGTTGCCCTGGCTGTGGCAGACCACGGTGACCGGGCAATCCGCTTGTTTCCTGCGGATCGATGCGATGAGCTTGGCCAGGCGCAGCGCGGCATGCACGTAGTAGGCACGATGCGGACAGCTGTAGGCATCGCGCCCCGGCACCGGATTGAGGTGTTGCGCCGTGATCCAGAAGAAGAGCCGGTCGTACAGCCCCTCGCTCCACAGGTCTGCGAGCGAGGTGCAGCCGTTGGCAAACGGCCCACCGCCCCAGTAGTCATGCTCGTTGAGCCAGACCTTGTCGCCCCATTCCTTGACCGACTCCATGTCGGCCTTGTAGCCCCACCGGAAACGGATGACCGGGGAAAAATGAGGCGCCGGGTCAATGAAGTTCTTGTCGTTTCGCCCACGAACCAGAAAGCCCTCGGAATCGATTTCATCCGTATAGAGAACCGGCGTGAGTTCCCCAGCCTCAACCCCGTCGTATTTCATCTGCGCGCTGTTTCGCGCAAGACGGTTGTTGAGCCCCTTGCACAGCCCTTCTTCTGCAGAGTCAAACCACTCGCCATCGGAGTTCACTCCGTGCACGAAGATGACGACGCCCGGCAGAGGCAACTGCGTCAGAAACTCACGGACCGATTGGTCAGGCAGTGTGATGCACTCACCGATGCAAAGCGGGAAGCGGGTATCGGACAGGACTGATGTGGGTGGATGGAAACTCATGAGCGCCGGCACTCAACTCGGATCGGAAGGGAAGAAGCGGGTGACGAGACGTTCGAAGCTGCTGCCATTGACGGTGGCAGTGCGCCCCTGGCTGTCGGTTGTGCCCTTGAGGACCGAGCCATCCGGTCGCTCGATCTCGAAGTGCTGCCCCTCCACCGGCGCGCCGTCGGTTGGGCGGACCAGGACGGGGGTGCGGCCAAGGTCTTCGGCGCCGAAGCGTGGGAGATCACTGGACATCGACGCCGGGCCGGACCAGTCGTGACTGGCGGCACGCACGCGCACGGTACCGGGCGCGCCGATCTCGACATTTCCGCCGGCGAGCTTGATGTAGGCACCACCCGCCACCGAGAACAGGATTTCGTCTGCCGCCATGCCGTGCAGCTGACCGCCGCTGGCTGCGAGCTTGAGATCCTTCGCCGCACTGATCCGGGTGTCGTCGTGCTGCGACTGCAACTGCAGTTTGCCCTGGTGCGCAATAAGCTTGATGCCGCCCGACTGCGCGAACAGTGACATGCCCTGCCCTGCGTTGAGCGTGGTGCGTTCGCCGCTGGCGAACTGCAGGTGCTGGAGCGCGACGGTGTCGACGGTGCTGCCTGCATGGGTGACAACGCTGCGGGGCGAACTGACATGCACACCCGCCGGCGCCGTGACCGCAATCAGCGGCGAACCGCCCCCGGCCCCGCCGGTCGCGGTATTTGAGCCGTTTTCCCATTGCTTGAAGTCGTCGTTCAGCTTTGCGTGCGGGCCGGGCTCGGTTGCCCCGCCCTCGTGACGTTGCGCATAGTCGCCAAGCTGACGGAACAGCTGCAGGCATTCGTCCATCAGGCTTGCGGTTTCTTCGCGCGAGAGCTGGGCACCGCTCGCGCGCAGGCGGCCAAACGCTGTGAGCAACAGCCCCTTGGCTCCTCGCACCGAACCCGCGGCGTCGGAGCGAAGTTCGAAGCCCTCGCCACGCGGTTCGGCCTGGCCCTCGGCGCGCGGCGTGCACAGCCAGCCCTGATTGAGTTGCGTGCTCGCGTGTTCTGACGAGAGCTTGGTGCGGAGTTGTCCGCCCGTATCGTCAAACAGCAGTTCGCCATACCCACGCCCGCCGCCGAACTCCCGTGTCTGGATGCCGGACAAGGCGTGGTTTGCGGGCAGGCTGCCTTCACCGGAGAAGCGAGGTGGCATGTGGCGCCCGTTATGGACGGCACCGATGACCATGGGACGGTCGATGTCGCCTTCGATGAAATCGACCAGCACCTCTTGCCCCACCCGTGGCAGGGTCTGCATGCCCCAGCCGCTGCCGGACAGCGCGTTGGCGACCCGCAGACGGCAGGTGTTGCGCTGCTCGCGATCCCAGTGAAACTGCACCAGTACCCGGCCATACTCGTCGACGTCGATCTCGCGCCCCTCGGCGCCGACCACCTGGGCGGTCTGCAATCCGCGCGCGACGGGTTTCGCGTGATGTGTGCTGTCGAACGCGGGGCGCCACACAACCGACTGACGCATCGCGGTAAAGCGGTTGCGGTAACCCGGTTCAAGCCCGCGCACGGCAGGCTCGCCGGCGAAATCGGACGGAAGGTTGTTGCAGGCGTCGTGCTCGACCGACAGCAGCAGATAGCAGCGCGCATCCTTCGACCCGGCATCGGCATCGTCGAAATGGCCGTCGATCTCGGTCGCCGTACCTGGGGCAAAAGACCTGACCGAGCCGGCCCCGTCGAAGACCTTCGCCTGCGCTTCGAACGCCTCGATACGCAATCGCGCATAACGCTCGAGATCGGCTGCCCCTGCGCCGTAGTACTGCGATTGCGGCGCGAAATCCTCAAGCGTGGAGGCCAGTGCGCTTGCGGCACCGTGCTGGTGGGTGGTCGGCACAGTTGCTGCGAGCACCCGTGTGTCCTTGTACTCCCAGCTCGTCATCGCGGTGGCACCCGGGACGATGGCGCGCGCGCTCGTCCAGCGGTCGATCGCCCCCTCTTCGCCCATGGTATCGGCCGCATGAAAGCGGGTGAGCGCCTGTGGGTTCATCGGCAAGGACGACGAGTCGTCGAAAAAGACGAGAATCGTGGTGCCAACGGGCGCGTCTTCAGGCGATGGATGTTCGAAGCGGTAGCCGATGCCTTCCTCGGCGCAGAGCCGTTCGATGAACGCAAGCGGAGACTCGGCATAGAGCGCGGTGTAGCTGCGAACGGGATAGGTACTGAGCAGATCGAAACGCCACTGGAGATCGGCCATGCCGGCCTGCCAGCGCGAAAGCTCGGCGTCGATGATGTCGGGCACGCTGCGTTCGAAATGAATCCACGCGCTACGCGCCACGTCCAGCAAGGCAAATGCGGGGCGCAAGGTGAGGCGGTAACGGCGCCGCCCGCCATCGGCTTCACCCGGTGCGACCGCGGTCACGATGCCGTTGAACCAGCGTGCTGCGCCAAAGCCCACGCCCTCGCTCAGGCGCACGCTGGCCCGGCGCCCCAGCAGCGCCTTGGCCTCGATGTTCGCATTCAGGGCCAGACAGTCCAGATCAAATGCAGGACATTCGGAGAGCGCCTCGCGGCCGCGCAGACGCTGCACGACAAGCTGGTCGCCGGCCGGGTCGCCGTCATCGAGTTGCAGGGAAAGCAGGCGTGCGTGATCCGAATAGGGAAACAGCGCAGCAAGCACACCCGACAGCGAGGAGGTCATGGCCGAAGAATACCAATAGCATTAGTTCGGGCCGATTGTAACAAAGGTTAAGCGGCCAGCAAACCCATTTTGCATATTCGCAGGCGTGCGTCTGCCGGTTGTATGCAGCGGCAGAATCAGGCGCTGCGGCGGGCGGTCAGCGCTTGAGTGGTGGCAGGGGCGGCGGGAGGCGTCGGCGCGGTGGCGGAAAGCCGCGATAGAACGGATCGGCGAAGGGATAGCCAAAGGGACGCACGCCCCAGGGGGCGAATACGCCGTACTCGGGTGGATACACATAGGACTGGCTGGTGCGCAACACCTTGCCATCCATGAAATGCACATTGAACAGCGTGGCGATGCCCGGGCCGTAGTTGCGGATGTTCCAGTCCCAGACGGTTTCGCCCGACAGCGGGAAGGTCTGCTCCGAGCGATGCTGACCGAGCAGGCGCGAGACCTCGTCCGGACTCATGCCCTTGCGCACACGCGCCAGGTTGTCGTCGCTCAGCGCATCCCATTGGCGCAACACGATGCCGCCCGGGTCCACCTGAATCATCAAACAACTGTGCCCATAGGGCTGAGTGGCGTATTCCAGCGTGGTTGTGGTGTCGTCGTTCTGCCACCGCCTGCTCGGCTCGCCGCGCGCCGCCAGCGCCTCTGCCTCGGTCGTGAACGGACGTGGCGGCTCGAACGCCGCGCAGCCCGCCAGAAACACCATGCCGACCAGCAGCAGGGCACGAACCGCTTTGCGCACGATGGAGGACAGCCCGGAGTCCATGGCGTCAGCGCTTGGGTTTGGAATAGCGGCCGGTCTCGACGACCCGGCCTTCGTTATTGAAGGAAACGGTGAAATAGGCCGCTTCATTGACGGTGGTGCTGCGCTCCATGAGCCACTCCCAGACGGTATGCTGTTTCAGCTGGAAGAACTGGCTGGATGCCGGCCTGCCCAGCAACCGTCGAACGTCGTCGCCAGTCATGCCACGCTCGATGCGGGCAAAGGTCTGCTCGTTGATGCGCTGATCGATCTCACGCAGGATGCTGTCAGTGCCGATGGTGATCATGTAGCACTCCGCCCCTTCCGGCTGACGCGAGTACTCCCAGGTCACCGAACCATCGTCGTTATGCCACTCCTGCTGCGGCGGGCCAAAGCGCTCGCGCACCTCTGCCGCGGTGGACACACCGGGCTTGAGCTCGCGCACGTTCAGATAGTCACAGGCGGTAATACCGAGACTTGCCAGCAGCGCACACAGCATCGACAAAAAGCGCTTCATCCGTTCTCCCCGATCGTGCCCCAATTTTGGGCATGGGCTAGAATCACTGTTCCCGGTGTGTTTTGCAACGCCCGGACAGTGTCGATTTGCAACACTTCGGAGAATACCAATATGAAGCATACCCTTCTCGTCCTCGCGCTGGCCGGCCTCGGCATGGGTGCCGCGCAAGCACAGACAGTGGTCAAGATCGGTCACGCCGGGCCGCTGACCGGTCCGATCGCTCACATCGGCAAGGATGGCGAGTTTGGTGCGCGCCTTGCCGTGGAAGATGCCAACGCCAAGGGCGTCATGATTGGCGGCAAGAAGGTCACGTTCGAACTGGTCAGCGAAGACGACCAGGCCGATCCCCGTACCGCCACCACCGTCGCGCAACGCCTGACGGACAATGACGTCAAGGGCGTGGTCGGCCATGTCACCTCCGGCGCCTCGATTCCGGCTTCCCGCGTCTATGAGCAGGCCGGTGTACCGGTGATCACGCCTTCATCGACCAGCCCCAAGCTGACTCAGCAAGGCTACAAGGTCACCTTCCGCGTCATCGCCAATGACCTGCAGCAGGGCGCCGCAATGGCCCGCTACGCATCCGAGATCCTCAAGGCGAAGAAGGTCGCGATCATCGATGACCGCACCGCCTATGGTCAGGGCCTGGCCGACGCATTCACCGAAAGCCTCAAGAAATACGGCATCGAGGTGGTCGGGCGCGAGTTCACCACGGACAAGTCCACCGACTTCATGGCCATTCTTACCAAGATCAAGGGCAAGACGCCGGACGCCGTGTTCTATGGCGGCATGGACGCCCAGGGCGCACCGATGCTGCGCCAGATGCGCCAGCTCGGCATCGAAGCCAAGTACCTCGGTGGTGACGGTGTGTGCACCAGCGAGATGCTCAAGCTCGCCGGCGATGCCATGGCCGACAACGTGTATTGCAGCCAGGCCGGTATTCCGCTGGAGCAGATGCCCGGTGGCGCCGACTTCCTGAAGCGCTTCAAGGCCCGCTTCAACACCGACGTTCAGCTTTACGCGCCGTACAGCTACGACGCGGCGATGGCCATGATCGAAGCCATGAAGACGGCCGGTTCGAGCGACCCCGCAAAGTACCTGCCCGCACTGCAAAAGACCGCATTCAAGGGTGTAACCGGCGACATCGCCTTCGACAAGAACGGCGACATCAAGGACGGCGGTGTCAGCATGTACCGCTTCCAGGCCGGGAAGTGGGAAGCGCTCAAGTAAGCAGGTGAAACCCGGCGCACCTTTCCGGTGCGTCGGGCGCACATGACGGAGACACAACGGGGCGCACAGGCGTCCCGTTGTGTCTCCGTCACCCATATATCTTCAAAGTGCAGACATCACTCCAGCGCGGCATGAGGGTTATCCACAATATGGCATGAATTGTGCGACGCACCAGCACCAGATCGGCTTCGCTACGCCCCATAACCACGCTAAACAGCCATTCGCCATCGGTCATCCTGACTTATGAACCGCCAGAAACCCGGCAATGCTGCAGCGCAAGACGCAAAATGCATCAACAGGGCAACAGCGCAAAGACGCCAGATGCGTATTTTTGTGCAGAATACGCACAGCCTGGGGCTGCCAAAGGTAATACCAGTCGTTTCCGCTACCCTTGGCAGTGCAGGTACGGCGTCGCACGCAAGCCCCGAGATGAGACCCGGAGCGCAGCACACCGATCGGACAATGTCTCGTAAACCATTGCTTTCGCTGGAGGATCAAGAATGAAGAAGACCATCGTTGCACTCGCGGTAATGGGCCTCGGCATCACGGGCGCCCACGCCCAGGAAATGGTTGTGAAACTCGGCAGCGTCGCACCGCTGACCGGCACCATTTCCCACCTCGGCAAGGACAACGAAAACGGCGCCCGTCTGGCGGTTGAAGACGCCAACGCCAAGGGCATCACGATCGGTGGCAAGAAGGTCAAGTTCGAGCTCATCGGCGAAGACGACCAGGCCGACCCGCGCACCGGCACCACGGTTGCACAGCGCCTGGTCGATGCCGGCGTGAAGGGCGTCGTGGGTCACCTGAACTCGGGCACCACGATTCCGGCCTCGCGCATTTACGACCAGGGCGGCATCCCGATGATTTCGCCGTCTGCGACCAACCCCAAGCTCACCCAGCAAGGCTACAAGGGCATCTTCCGCACCATCGCCAACGATGTGCAGCAGGGCTCGGCGCTGGGCAAGTTCATGGTCGGCCCCCTGGGCGCGAAGAAAATCGCGATCATCGATGACCGCACCGCTTATGGTCAGGGTCTGGCCGACGAAACCGAGAAGGCAGCGAAAGCCGGCGGCGCCCAGATCGTTGCGCGCGAGTTCACCACCGACAAAGCCACCGACTTCAATGCCATCCTGACCAAGATCCGTGCCACCAACCCGGACGTGATCTTCTTCGGCGGCATGGATGCGCAGGGCGGCCCGATGCTGCGCCAGCTCAAGCAGCTCGGCGTAACGGCCAAGTTCGTCACCGGCGACGGTGGCTGCAGCCCGGAGATGATCAAGCTTGCGGGTGAGGCCATCGGCAGCTCGGCCTATTGCTCGATGGCGGGCCTGCCGCTCGACAAGATGCCTGGCGGCGCCGAGTTCCGCGATCGCTTCAAGAAGCGCTTCGGCGCCGATGTGCAGATCTACTCGCCGTATGCCTACGATGCGGCCACTGCCATGATCACGGCCATGCAGAAGGCCGATTCGGTCGAGCCGAGCAAGTACCTGCCCGCGCTCAAGGCCTCGTCTGTTCCGGGCGTAACCGGCAATGTCGCGTTCGACGAGAAGGGCGACATCAAGGAAGGCGCCATCACCCTGTATCAGTTCAAGGACGGCAACTGGGTCGCGATGTAATCCCGTTCCGGGGGCGAAAGCCCCCGGTTTTCGAGGTGTAAGGCCTGCAGAGCCGCGCTGCCAGCGTTCACAGCCGCCCCGGCCTTTCAGCCCTTACCCCTTCTCTTGTCTCACCCTTCCAAAAGACCACGATGGAAACTCTCATCCAGCAAGTTCTGAATGGCCTGGTGATCGGAAGCGTCTACGCACTGATCGCGCTTGGCTACACGATGGTTTACGGCATTCTCGGCCTGATCAACTTTGCCCACGGCGATGTGCTCATGGTTGGCGCCCTGACCGCCCTGCAGACCATGATGTTCCTGATGGGCGTAGCCCCGGGCATGTCTCCGATCACGATGCTGACGATCTCGCTGATGGTGGCGATACCGGTGTGCATGATGATCGGCTACGCCATGGAACGTCTGGCCTATCGACGATTGCGCAACGCCCCCCGCCTGGCACCGCTGATCACCGCCATCGGCATGTCCTTCCTGCTGCAGACCCTGGCCATGATCATCTGGGGCCGCAACTACCACACCTTCCCGCAGCTGATCTCGACCACCCCGATGCAGCCCATCGAAGGCGTGTTTGTGACCCCGGTGCAGATCTTCATCATCATCTCGTCGGCGCTGATCATGATCGGCCTCAGCCTGCTGGTGAATAAAACCCGCATCGGCCGCGCCATGCGCGCCACCGCGGAGAACCACCGCGTCGCCAGCCTGATGGGTGTCGACACCAACACCGTGATCGCGTTCACCTTCGTCATCGGTGCCGCACTGGCCGCAGTGGCCGGCGTGATGTTCGCCAGCAACTACGGCATTGCCCACTACGGCATGGGCTTCATGCCCGGCCTGAAAGCCTTTACCGCAGCTGTGCTCGGCGGCATCGGCAACCTCGGCGGCGCCATGCTCGGCGGCATTGTGCTGGGGCTGGTCGAGTCGCTCGGCGCGGGCTACATCGAGCACCTGACCTTCGGCTTCCTCAACTCGTCCTACCAGGACATCTTCGCCTTCATCATTCTGGGCCTGGTGCTGATCTTCAAGCCCACCGGCCTGCTCGGCGAACGCGTGTCGGACCGGGCATAAGGGAGGCATGCAAACATGAACGAACTCGTCTCCGCGGTGCCCTGGCTGGGCAAACGCAACCCGATGGCCGCACGCTGGCTCATCATCATCATCGCCATCGCCGCCCCCATCATCGCCATGCAGTTCGGCCGCAGCTGGGTACGCATTCTCGACTTCGCCCTGCTCTACATGATGCTGGCGCTCGGCCTCAACCTGGTGGTGGGTTTTGCCGGCCTGCTCGACCTGGGCTACATCGCGTTCTATGCGGTCGGCGCCTACACCTTTGCCTTCCTCGCCTCGCCGCACTTCGATCTGCACCTGCCGTTCTGGATCGTGCTGCCACTGGGCGCGGCCTTTGCGGGGATGGCGGGCATCATGCTGGGCTTTCCGGTGTTGCGATTACGAGGGGACTATCTCGCCATCGTCACGCTCGGCTTCGGCGAGATCATCCGCATCTTCATGAACAACCTGAACTACCCGATCAACATCACCAACGGGCCGCAAGGCATCAACGGCCTTGATTCGATCAACCTGTTCGGCTGGGATCTGGCCCGCAACCTGCAGGTCACCGAAGACATTTCCATCCACTCGCTCTACCTCTACTACTACTTCTTCCTCGCCTGTGTGGTGGGCTCGATCATCTTTGTCCAGCGCCTGCAGATCTCGCGCGTGGGTCGCGCCTGGGCCGCGATGCGCGATGACGAGCTCGCTGCCAAGGCCATCGGCATCAACACCCGCAACATGAAGCTGCTCGCCTTCTCGCTTGGCGCCACCTTCGGCGGCGTGGCCGGCTGCCTGTTCGGCGCCTTCCAGGGCTTTGTGTCGCCGGAGTCCTTCTCGCTGATGGAATCCATCGCGGTACTGACCATGGTGGTGTTCGGCGGCATGGGCAACATTGCCGGCGCCATCGTCGGCGCCTTCGCGCTTGCCCTGCTGCCCGAGATCCTGCGTGACGTCGCCGTGCCGCTGCAGCAGACGCTGTTCGGCCACGTCCTGCTCGACCCTGAAGTCCTTCGCATGCTGCTGCTTTCCCTTGCCATGATCCTGATGATGCTGCTGCGCCCGTCCGGTCTGATTCCGGCCCGCGCACGTTACGCCCACCCCGAAAACCTGCACCGGGACACCCAATGATTACGCTGCTAGACGCCCGCAATGTGGGCAAGCGCTTTGGCGGTCTGCAGGCGCTCACCGATGTTTCGCTGACCATCCGCAAGGGTGAGGTCTACGGCCTGATCGGCCCCAACGGTGCGGGCAAGACCACCTTCTTCAACGTGCTGACCGGCTCCTACATTCCCGATGGCGGCGAATTCGTGTTCAACGGCAGCGAACTGCCTTCGGGCAAGCCGCACAAGATCGTCGGCCGCGGCATTGCCCGCACCTTTCAGAACATTCGCCTGTTCCGCGATCTCACCGCACTCGAGAACGTCATGGCCGGCCACCACATCCGCACCAAGGCGGGCGTGTGGGGCATCCTGACGCAGAACCGCTTCACCCGCGAGGAAGAGCGCCTCACCACCGAGCGTGCCTACGAGATGCTCAAGTACGTCGGCATTGAGCGCTTTTCGCAAACCGTGTCAAAGAACCTCTCCTACGGCGACCAGCGCCGACTCGAGATTGCCCGCGCCCTGGCCACCGAGCCGCAACTGCTGGCGCTGGACGAACCCGCTGCAGGCATGAACGCCACCGAAACCGCGCAGCTCAAGGTGCTGATCGAGCAGATCCGCCATGACGGGGTCACCGTGATGCTGATCGAACACGACGTGAAGCTGGTGATGGGGCTGTGCGACCGTGTCGCGGTGCTCGACTTCGGACGCAAGATCGCCGAAGACGTGCCTGCCGAAGTACAAAGGAACGAAGCCGTGATCAACGCCTACCTGGGGGGTGGCAAGCATGCAGCATAAGCCCTCCTCACCCCTGCTCCAGCTGAAGAACCTGCAGATTGCCTACGGCGGAATTCACGCGGTAAAAGGCATCGATCTCGAGCTGGCCAAGGGCGAACTGGTGTGCCTGATTGGTGCCAACGGCGCCGGCAAGACCACCACCCTGAACGCAATCGCCGGTCTGCTCCCGCTTGAAGGCGGCGACATCCTGTACAACGACGCGTCAATCAATTCCCTGCCGGCACACAAGCGCCTGCGCCAGGGCATCGCGCTGGTGCCCGAGGGCCGTGGCATCTTCACCCGCCTGACGGTGGAAGAAAACCTGCGCATGGGCGCCTACAGCCGCAAGGACAACGACGGCATCGAGGCCGACCTGGAAAAGGTCTACACCATGCTGCCGCGGGTCAAGGAGCGCCTGGAGCAAGTCGCGGGCACGCTGTCCGGTGGCGAGCAGCAGATGGTGGCCATTGGCCGCGCCCTGCTGTCGCGCCCCAAACTGCTGCTGCTCGACGAACCCTCGATGGGTCTCGCGCCGCTGGTGGTGGAAAAGATTTTCGAAGTCGTGCAGTCGGTCGCCAAGGAAGGCGTCACCATCCTGCTGGTGGAGCAGAACGCCAACCTGGCGCTCGAGTTTTCACAGCGCGGCTACGTGATGGAATCGGGCAAGATCACCCTTACCGGCAGCGGTGACGAACTGCTGGCCGACCCCAAGGTGCGCGCAGCCTATCTCGGCGAAGCCGCCTGACGGACGCAGCGGGACGTGCAGGACGCGTCCCGTTCGCCACCCGCTTCATTCGAACAACCGAATATAATTCTCCGCTAAAGGAGACAGATTCGAATGAAACACCTCAGCCCCAAAGAAGCCTTCGCCCTGCTGCAGGCCGACCCGCAAGCGCTGCTGATCGATGTGCGCAGCGAGATCGAATTCCTCTTCGTCGGTCATCCCGTGGGTGCCATCCATGTCTCGTGGAATGACGGCCCCGACTGGGAGATCAACCCGCACTTCGTCGGCGAGGTCAAGAAGCTTGCCGGACATGGCGGAGAACGCCCGGTCGTGCTGATCTGCCGCAGCGGAAACCGCTCGGAGGCGGCAGGCAACGCGCTGATCGAGGCGGGTTTTTCCAATGTATTCAATGTCAGCCACGGCTTTGAGGGCGAACTCGACGACAGCCATCACCGCAACGCGGTAAACGGCTGGCGTTTCGACGGCCTGCCCTGGCAGCAGTGCTGAGGGGGACGCGCCCCCTCCTTGCAGCGCGCAGGCTTCAGCGCTTGCGCCGAATCACCCCGAGCAGGCCCAGCGCAGTCAGCACCAGCGCGACGCCGCCCGGCTCCGGCACCAGGTTGATGCGGAACAGCGAGGTGGTATCCGAGCCTTCACTCGACACCGCCAGGAAATAGCCGCCATCGCGGCTGAAGGCGACCAGCCCTTCCGGCGCCAGATCGCCCGGACTGACGATGAAGTCGAGAAAGCTGGACTGCAGCGGGTCGGTGATGTCGTAGATCGCAATCACTGCGGTTGCCAGCTTTTCCAGCGTACGTTCAAAGCCGATGAAGGCCAGCATCCGGCCGCCCACATCCATCAGGGCCAGGCCCTCGGGCTCCGGGCCCTTGTTGTCGCTGCGACCATCGTCGAAGATGTCCGGAAAACGCTCGCCGAGCAGCCGCTCGAAATCGTCACCACTGTCGAACACCAGATCACCATTGGCGTCGCGGATCGAGAACGAGCGACTGCCGTATGAGTACAGCGCTTCATGCTCGCCGTTGGCGTTGAGTCCGTCGAACGGCGAGATGGTGAGTCGGCCGAGGTTCTCGTCCTTCTTCAGCTCGGCCGCATCCGGGAAGATGCTGGGGTCGAGCTTCACGCTCTTGTCCTTGATGCGCACCTCCTCGTCACGCGTGTCGCCTTCGTTCGCCGTAACCAGATAGGTCTGCCCGCCCGCGACATAGGTCGCAATGGTGTCGGGCATGTACATCCCCTTGACCGGCACGCTGCGCACGGCGACGCTGCCGTCCTTGTCGGAAGGGTCGATCCCCTGGCCCGGCAGGCTGTAATCCTTGGTGCCGAGGCTCTTGACCTCGGTGAAGGTGTTCGTTGCGAGATCGAGAATGCCCACCGCGTTGGCTTCCTGCAGGCTCACATAGGCCTTGCTGCCATCGGGCGAAACCGCGATGTATTCGGGCTCGAGATCGACGGCGGCCGTCTTGCCGGGAAACAGCCGCACGCTGTCGCTGCCAGCCACACCCGCGAAGCCCGCAGTGGCGACGACCGTGCGGCTGCTCATGTCGATGACGCTCACGCTGCCGGCCGGATCTGTCGAGCTCGGATCCGTCATCACCGCGCGCTCGCCTTCGTTGGCGACAAGCAGACGCGAACCGTCAGGCGTGAAGGTCACCATGTCGGGCAGCGCGCCGACCTGGATACGCTCGGCCGCGGCAAAGGTGTTGCTGTTGAAGAGCTGCACAACGCCGGGCTGGGTGTGATCCGGTGCGGCAATTGCGACCGCAGCCACGCCATTTCTGATCGCGACGCTATTGACGTCGCCCAGCGCGGACAGGTCGATGTGGCGAATCAGCGCGCCAGTGCGGGCATTGAGTACATCGACGCCAGCCACACCCGCCACCCACAAGGTATCGTTGAGCGGGTCGTAGGCAGGAATCTCGGCTTTCTGCCCTGCGGCATTGCCAGCCGCATGATCGTAGGACCAGACCTTTTCCCACAGTACCGCCGGCGCAGCCAGCGCGGGCATGGACACGAGGCCGGCGCACAGCAGCGCGGCACGAATTGTTGTACGCATTCGAATCTCCCTGTCGTTTCTGTCACCGCACTCGCAGTCAGCCTGCGAGTATCGTCACGGCGTATTACAGGGAGATAACAGTCACACCGGCAGTACCCGGCGGCGCCAGGTCAGAAAGCCGATCAGGGCCAGCGCCGCGAACATGCACATGCCGGCGGCAAGGGTGACCGGCGACTTCCACAGCAGCGGCCCAATCACCCCTGCGGTGCACGCATTCATGCCCACCTGCACGAAGCTCTGGCAACTGGAGGCCATACCCCGGCGTTGCGGAAAGAGGTCGAGCGCAAGAATGCTCATGCTGGGCATCGCCAGCGCCATGCCCACGCCATAGATCGAAATGGGAAGAACCAGCAGCAGGCGCTGCGCGGGCTCGCTCGCGGCAAGCAGCACGCTGCCCGCAGCCGCACCGAGCATGATGGCGAAACCGACCGCAATCGCGCGCGTGGGAGACCAGTGCCCGGCCACCCGGCCGGACAGGCCGGAACCGAACATCATCCCGGCCACCACGGGCACGAAGAGCCAGGCGAAATCCTGCGGCCCGAGCCCGAGGTGCGTCATCACGAACACCGGCGCCGACAGCACGTAGATGAAGAAACCGTTGAACATCAGCGCCACCGAAAACACCAGCAGCAGGAAGTCAGGGTTGCTCAGTACGCCACGATAGGCGCGCACGAGCGAAGCCGGATGAAGCGGCTGTCGCGCCTCCTCGGACAGGGTCTCGGGCAGGTAGCGCCAGGTCAGCGCACTCAGGGCCACGCCGAAGAAGCCGAGGAAGACGAAGATGGCACGCCAGTCGGCCACCGCGAGCAGGAGACCACCAATCAATGGTGCGATTGCGGGCGCGATGCCAAAGATCATCATCACCCGCGACATCAGCCGCTGTGCCTGCGGGCCTTCGTGAATATCGCGAATCACCGCCCGCCCCACGACCATGCCGGCACCACCGCACAGGCCCTGCACCGCACGTCCCACCCACAGCCATTCGATGCTCGGCGCCACGGCACACAGCATCGACGCGACCGCAAACAGGGCGGTCGCCCAGATCAGCACCCGCCGCCGCCCGAAGCGGTCCGCGAGCGCACCGTGCCACAACACCATGAAGGCAAAGGTCGCCATGTAGGCGGTCAGCGTCTGCTGCACTGCGACCTGCGTCGCGCCGAGCGACGCCTCCATCTGCGGAAACGCCGGAAGGTAGGTGTCGATGGCAAACGGGCCGATCGCGGCAAGCGCGGCCAGTACCCAGGCCAGCCAGGGAGAGCTTGAAGGCATGAAGGTTGTCGTTATTCGATGATCGGCCGATCGCAGGGCCCAGGGCAGGCAGAACGGAACGCCTGCGCAACGCCCTTTCAGCACACGGGGGCACCGTACGGGAAGGCGTCATGATACGCGGGGACTACCCTCTTCGCGCCACTCAGTTCCGCACCATTCCAGTGCATGAATCCCAAAGCTGGTGCGCAGAATCGACCTCATAGAACCAGAACGCCTTCAATGTTCCTTGAGATCGCGCCATATGCAGGTGGCACGGTTCTGGCTTTATTGTTTTTGTGCAGGAGCGGTTCGATTCACCGAACTTCACGCGCCACAATTTGAAATAGATGACTAGGGTTCCGGCCTGCGCGAGCAGGTGTCTGGTCCGAGAGTTATCGACCTCTTTCGAGGTTACACGGCGGGACAAAAGCCCGGGAGAACGAAGCATCTCGTGATGCGCCGCTCCCGCCCGAACCGTTAACCGAACAGGAGGTTTTCATGCGCAAGTCCCGCCTTTTCTCTGCCGCCGCAGCAGCCCTGCTCTCCCTCACGATGGCGGTCTCCGCCCCGGTCCAGGCTGCGCCCAAGAAAGACTTCAAGGTGTGCTGGACCATCTACGCCGGCTGGATGCCATGGGAGTACGCCGCGTCGTCCGGCATCATGGAAAAGTGGGCGAAGAAGTACGACATCAAGGTCGATGTCGTGCAGGTCAATGACTACATCGAGTCGATCAACCAATACACCGCAGGCAGTTTCGACGGCTGCGCCATGACCAACATGGATGCGCTGACGATCCCCGCAGCAGGCGGCGTCGATACCACCGCACTGATCATCGGCGACTTTTCCAACGGCAACGACGGCATCGTCATCAAGGGCAAGGGCAAGACCGTTGCCAGCCTCAAGGGCAAGCCGGTCAACCTGGTCGAACTCTCCGTATCCCATTACCTGCTGGCACGCGCCCTGGAAACGGCGAGCATGAGCGAGCGCGACACCAAGGTGGTCAACACCTCGGACGCCGACCTCGTCGCCGCCTTCGCCACCTCCGGCGTGGATGCCGTCGTCACCTGGAACCCGCTGCTCGCCGAAGTGGCTGCCACGCCGAACGTCACCAAGGTGTTCGACTCAAGCAAGATTCCCGGCGAGATCATCGACCTGATGGTGGTCAACAGCAAGACGCTGGCCGAGAACCCCGCGCTCGGCAAGGCGCTGACCGGCGCCTGGTACGAAGTGATGTCGGTAATGAGCGCCGACACCCCGGCAGGCAAGGCCGCGCGTGAGCACATGGCGGCAGCCTCGGGCACCGACCTCGCAGGTTACGAAGCGCAACTGGCGGCAACCAAGATGTTCTATACCGCACCGGAAGCCGTCGCCTTCGCCACCAGCAAGTCCCTGCCGACCACCATGACCAAGGTTGCACAGTTCAGCTTCAAGCATGGCTTGCTCGGCGAAGGCGCACGCAGCGCAGACGCCATCGGCATGAGTTTCGCCACCGGCACGACCGGCGACGCGAAGAACATGAAACTGCGCTTCGACCCCAGCTTCATGAAGATGGCCGCCGACGGCAAGCTGAACTAAGCACAGCCGACGCCCTGCCTCGCGTTCGCCCACACGGCCACCGCCGTGGGTGCGAACGCCGGCACCCAGCCCTATCCGGAACCCTCAAGATGCGCCTCATCAATCGACGCCCCGGTCGCAGCTGGCGAGTGAGTCTGGCGATCCTGCCATTCGCACTGCTGCTGATCGCCTATCTCGCCGGCTCGGCCACCCGACTGGCGGAGAATCCGCAGGACAAGCTCTTGCCCAGCGTGGTGCAGATGGCCGCCGCAGTGGACCGCATGGCCCTGACCGAAGACGTGCGCACAGGCCGCTACCTGTTGTGGGACGACACCGCTTCCAGCCTCAAGCGCCTGGGCATGGGCCTCGCGATTGCCGCAACGCTCGGGCTCTGCCTCGGCGTGCTGTCGGGCACGCTGCCAATGTTCGGCATCTCGCTGTCACCGCTGCTCACGGTGCTGTCGATGATTCCACCACTGGCCATCCTGCCGGTGCTGTTCATCGTCTTCGGCCTCGATGAGTTCTCCAAGGTCATGCTCATCGTGATCGGCATCACCCCGGTCATTGCCCGCGACATCGAACAGCGCGCCCGCGAGATTCCGGTCGAACTGCTGATCAAGGCGCAGACCCTGGGCGCCAACACCTGGACGCTGATCCTGCGCGTGGTCCTGCCGCAGCTGCTGCCGCGCCTGCTGATCGCACTGCAACTGGTGCTTGGCTCGGCCTGGCTGTTCCTGATTGCGGCCGAAGCCATCGCCTCGACCGATGGTCTGGGCTACCGCATCTTCCTCGTCCGGCGCTACCTGGCCATGGATGTGATCCTGCCCTACGTGGCCTGGATCACGCTGCTCGCCTGGCTGATGGATTTCGGCCTGAAGCGCCTCACCCGCGCCGCCTTCCCCTGGTACGAAGGAGGTCGGGCATGAGCTACATCCAGGTACGCAATCTGTGGCAGACCTACGGCAATCAGGTCGTGCTGGAAAACCTGCGGGTGGACATCGAAGAGGGCGAGTTCTGCGCGCTGGTGGGCGCATCGGGCTGCGGCAAATCGACCTTCCTGCGCATGCTGCTCGGCCAGGAGGCGCCCAGTCGCGGCACGATCCTGCTCGACGGCAAGCCACTGGCCACCGAGCCCGACGCCAGCCGCGGCATCGTGTTCCAGCGCTATTCGGTGCTGCCGCACCTGAGCGTGCTCGACAACGTCGCCCTCGGGCTGGAGCTGCCGCGCGCGCCCTTCCTCGGTCGCCTGTTCGGCCGCGCCAAGGCCGAAGCCCGCGAGCAGGCCGCAACCCTGCTCAAGCGGGTCGGACTGGGCCATTCGCTGGACAAGTATCCGAGCCAGCTTTCCGGCGGCATGCAGCAGCGCCTCGCGATTGCCCAGGCGCTGATCATGAAGCCGCGCATGCTGCTGCTCGACGAGCCCTTCGGCGCGCTCGACCCCGGCATCCGCAAGGACATGCATGCGCTGCTGCTGGAGCTGTGGCAGGAAACCCGGCTCACGGTGCTGATGGTGACCCACGACCTGTCCGAGGGCTTCACGCTGGGCACCCGCCTGCTGGTGTTCGACAAGGTTCGCCACGACCCGCACGAGCCCGGTGCCTACGGCGCCCGCATCACCTACGACATTCCCCTGAATCTCGACCGCCACGCCACCCGCGAGGCCGTCGCCGCGCTGCCGGAGCATGTCACCGGCGCGCTCAAGACTGCATGAAGAGGACACCATGACCACACACGCCTCCCCCCTGCCTTACCCCGCGCTCGCCGAAGAGCTGCTGCCCGGCGGCGGCCACCGCTCCTTCGTGCTGCGTCGCGGACGCCTGCTGCGTGTCACCGACATCGAAGGCGGCGCCAACGTCAGCCTGCTGCTGTTCAACGCCCACGAGAAGACCGAGCGCCTCAACCTGCCCGACTCGCTCAAGTGCCAGCACACCGCCAAACTCAGCCGCGGTCACTGTCTGTACTCCGACATGGGCCGGGTGCTCGCGGCGATCACCGAGGACACCGCAGGCTGGAGCGACAGCCTGGGCGGCGTGCTCGATGCCGCCGAGGTGAAAGCGAAGTACGGCGATGGCCCGTACCAGACCCTGCGCAACGCGTGCCACCGCAACGGCACCGACAATCTGCTGGTCGAGCTCGGCAAGTGGGGCATGGGCGTGGAAGACCTGCTGATGGTGCTCAACCTGTTCTCCAAGGTCACCGTCGATGCCGCAGGCGGCATGCACTTCGTGCCCGGTAACAGCAAGGCCGGCGACGTCATCGAGCTCTATGCGCCGATGGACACCCTGGTGGTGATGACCGCCCTGCAGCATCCGATGGACCCGTCGCCCGTGTATGCACCCAAGCCGGTGGAGCTGACCTGGATGCAGGCCGAAGCCAGCGTCGCCGAGCACTGCCGCAGCTCCCGCCCGGAAAACGAGCGCGGCTTCATCAACACCGAAAACCTCTATCTGTGAGGCGACCCGACATGAGCACCCTGACCTCCAGCACACTGAATCCCGAAGCTGCCGTCGCCCGCCACATCATCCCGGCAGGCGAACCCTGGGTGGGCGAAGTCAAGGCCGGCCAGACCGTCCGCCTGCTCGACCTCGAAGGCAACCAGGCGGTCGACACCCTGTTCTACGGCGTCGCCAACCCCAAGGAGCGCTACGACCCGCAACGCACCCTGCGCCGCCAGGCCAATGTCTATCTGACCACCGGCAGCGTGCTGTACTCCAATCTCGGACGCCCGATGCTCACCATCGTGGCCGACACCTGCGGTCGCCATGACACCCTGGGCGGCGCCTGCGCGCAGGAGAGCAACACCGTGCGCTATGCGCTCGACAAGCTGCACATGCACGCCTGCCGCGACAACTTTCTGTGCGGCTGCCTGCACGACGGCCGCCTGGCCAAGGGCGACATCGGCGCCAACATCAACTTCTTCATGAACGTGCCGGTCACGCCCGAGGGCGGCCTCACCTTCGAGGACGGCATCTCGGGCGCCGGCAAGTATGTGGAGCTGCGCGCCGAGATGGACGTGATCGTGCTGATCTCCAACTGCCCCCAGCTCAACAACCCCTGCAACGGCTACAACCCGACCCCGGCCGAAGTGCTGATCTGGGACTGAGCCAACGAATCACCCGGAGGACGACCTCCGCGGTTCCGATCTCCGGCGGGACGACCCGCCACAGCTCGACAAGAATCGGGTGAGACCATGTTCAACAAAGTCCTGATCGCCAACCGCGGCGCCATCGCCTGCCGCATCCTGCGCACGCTGCGCCAACTCGGCACCGGCGGCGTGGCCGTCTACTCGGAAGCGGACGCCGCCAGCCGCCACATCATCGAAGCCGACGAAGCCCACAGCCTGGGTGAAGGCGCCGCCGCCAGCACCTATCTGGCGGTGGACAAGATCCTCGCCGTCGCCCGCGACACCGGTGCCGGCGCCATCCACCCCGGCTACGGCTTCCTGTCCGAGAACGCGGCCTTTGCCGAGCGCTGCGAAGCCGCCGGCATTGCCTTCATCGGCCCCACGCCCGAGCAGCTGCGCGTGTTCGGCCTCAAGCACACCGCACGCGCGCTGGCCAAGGCGCACGGCGTGCCGATGCTCGAAGGCACCGAACTGCTTGACTCGGTGGATGACGCCCTCGCTGCCGCCGACACCGTGGGCTACCCGGTGATGCTCAAGAGCACTGCCGGCGGCGGCGGCATCGGCATGCGCGTGTGCCGCAGCGCCGAAGAACTGGCACAGCAGTTCGAGGCCGTGCGCCGATTGGGCGAAAACAACTTCTCCGACTCGGGCGTGTTCATCGAGAAATACATCCAGCGCGCACGCCACCTGGAAGTGCAGATCTTCGGCGACGGTGCGGGCGAGGTCATCGCGCTCGGCGTGCGCGACTGCTCGGTGCAGCGCCGCAACCAGAAGGTGCTCGAAGAGACCCCGGCGCCGAACCTGCCTGCGGGCATGGCCGAAGCGCTGTGCGAGGCGGCGGTCCGTCTCGGTCGCGCGGTCAGTTACCGCTCTGCCGGCACCGTAGAATTCGTCTATGACAGCGAGGCCGGCGCCTTCTACTTCCTCGAAGTGAATACCCGGCTGCAGGTCGAGCACGGTGTCACCGAACAGGTGTGGGGCGTGGACCTGGTCGAGTGGATGGTAAAGCTGGCCGCGGGCGACATGCCGCCGCTCGCCGCGCTCGCCGCCACACTCAAGCCTCAGGGCCACGCCATCCAGGCCCGGCTCTACGCGGAAGACCCCGGCCGCGACTTTCAGCCCTGCCCCGGCCTGCTGACCTCGGTGAGCTTTCCGGCGGCAGACGGACGCGCGCTGCGCATCGACACCTGGGTCGAGGCCGGCTGCGAGATTCCGCCGTATTTCGATCCGATGATCGCCAAGCTGATCGCCCATGCCTCCGACCGCGACGCGGCGATTGCCGGTCTCGATACGGCCCTGGCGGAGAGCTGGCTCTACGGTGTGGAAACCAACCGCGACTACCTGCGCCAGATTCTGGCCGACACGCCTTTCGCCTGCGGCCAGCCCTGGACACGCTGCCTCGAGGGCCTGCGCTACCGCAGCCACAGCATGGAGTTCATCACCGCCGGCACGCAGACTACGGTGCAGGACTGGCCCGCCCGCCTCGGTTACTGGGCCGTCGGCGTGCCGCCGTCGGGGCCGATGGACGACCGCGCGCTGCGCCTGGGTAACAGCCTGCTAGGCAACGACCAGGGCGCAGCCGGGCTCGAGATCACCATGAGCGGCCCCATCATCCGCTTCAACTGCGATGCGGTGGTTGCCGTCACCGGCGCCGACATTGCGCTCAGCCTCGACGACACACCGCAACCGATGAACACCGCGATCTTCGTACCCGCGGACGGCCGGCTGGTGTTCGGCACCATCGCCGGCGCGGGTGCGCGCAGCTATCTGTGCGTGCGCGGCGGCGTCGATGTTCCCGATTACCTCGGCAGCAAGAGCACCTTCACCCTCGGCCAGTTCGGCGGCCATGGCGGACGCGCGCTGCGCGGTGGCGACGTGCTGCACCTGTTCCCGCTCGCCGACGCCGCGGCCGGCGCCAGCCTGCCTGCCGCGCTCACGCCGCCGCTGCAGCCCGCACGCGAGCTGCGCGTCATTTACGGCCCGCACGGCGCACCCGAGTATTTCCGCCAGGAATATATCGAGCGCTTCTTCGCCACCGACTGGGAGGTGCATTTCAATTCCAGCCGCACCGGCGTGCGCCTGATCGGCCCCAAACCGGACTGGGCACGCGACAGCGGCGGCGAGGCCGGCCTGCATCCGTCCAACATCCACGACAACCCGTATGCGGTCGGCGCGGTGGACTTCACCGGCGACATGCCGGTCATCCTCGGCCCGGATGGCCCCAGCCTGGGCGGTTTCGTGTGCCCGGTGACGGTGATCGAAGCCGACCTGTGGCAACTCGGTCAGCTGAAAGCCGGCGACAAGGTGCGCTTCATTCCGGTCAGTCTGGAAACGGCTCGCACACTGGCGCAGGCACGCGACACCGAAGCCGCCGGCCTGGCGCAGCCCTGCCCGGCCAGCTCGGACGCGATCGCGTTGGCCTCGCCCATCGTGCTCGACATCGGCAGCGACGACACCCGGCTGGTCGCGCGTGTCTCGGGCGACACCCATGTGCTGCTCGAAGTCGGCCCACCCGAACTCGACCTGGTGCTGCGCTTCCGCGCCCATGCGCTGATGCAGGCCATCGAGGCGCTGGCGCTCGACAGCCTCATCGACCTGACCCCGGGCATCCGCTCGCTGCAGCTGCACTACCGCCCGGAGACCCTGCCGCTGGCCACCCTGCTCAAGCGCGTGGCGGCACTGTGGACCGCAGTGTGCGAACGCGACGATCTCGAAGTGCCGTCGCGCGTCGTGCATCTGCCGCTGTCGTGGGACGACCCCGCCTGCCAGCTGGCGATCGAGAAGTACATGACCACGGTGCGCAAGGACGCGCCATGGTGCCCGAGCAACCTCGAGTTCATCCGCCGCATCAACGATCTGCCCAACCTTGAAGCCGTGCAGCGCACCGTGTTCGAGGCCAGCTACCTGGTGATGGGGCTGGGCGACGTGTATCTGGGCGCGCCGGTGGCCACACCGCTCGACCCGCGCCATCGCCTGGTCACCACCAAGTACAACCCGGCGCGCACGTGGACCGCGGAGAACTCGGTGGGCATCGGCGGCGCCTACATGTGCATCTACGGCATGGAAGGCCCCGGCGGCTATCAGTTCGTCGGCCGCACGCTGCAGATGTGGAACCGCTACCGCGCGGTCGATGCCTTCGACGGCAAGCCCTGGCTGCTGCGTTTCTTCGATCAGGTGCGCTTCTTCCCCGTCGCCGCCGACGAGTTGCTGCGCATCCGCCGCGACTTCCCCCTCGGACGCTACCCGGTGCAGATCGAGCACACCACGCTGAAGCTGGCCGACTACCAGGACTTCCTCGCCCGCGAAGCCGAGGGCATCGCCGACTTCCGTACCCAGCAGCGCGCCGCCTTCGATGCCGAGCGCGAACGCTGGATCGCGACCGGCCAGGCGCATTTCGACGCAGAGGAAGTCGCCCCCGACATCGGCGAAGACGCGCCGCTGGGCGAAGGCGAACATGCGATCGAAAGCCATATCGCCGGCAACCTGTGGCAGGTCAAGGTCGAGGCCGGCGAGCGCGTGTCCGAGGGCGACACCCTGGTCATTCTCGAATCGATGAAGATGGAGATCCCGCTCACCGCGCCGCGCGACGGCATCGTCAAGGAAGTCCGGGTGCAGCCCGGCTCACCGGTGCGCGCCGGCCAGCGCGTCCTGATCCTGGAGGAAGCATGAACACCCTGTTGCCCAAACACCCGTACGACTTGCGCATCGATGCGCTGCTGGCCGCCTATCGCGACGGTAGTCTCAAGCCGCGCGACCTCATTGCAGCACTCCGTGCGCGCTCGGCCGAGCTGAATCCGGAATACAGGCTCTTCATCCACCTGCTCGACGAGACCGAGCTCGAACCTTACCTCGCCGCGCTCGACGAGCACTCGCCGGTGGACCTGCCGCTGTACGGCATTCCCTTCGCGATCAAGGACAACATCGACCTCGCCGGCGTCCCCACCACCGCGGCCTGCCCGGCCTTCGCCTGCACGCCGTCACGCTCGGCGACGCTGGTCGAACGCCTGATCGCGCTCGGTGCGATCCCGCTCGGCAAAACCAACCTCGACCAGTTCGCCACCGGGCTCAACGGTACCCGCTCACCATACGGCGCTTGCCGCAACTCGGTGCTGCCCGGCTATCCGTCGGGCGGATCGAGTGCAGGCTCGTCACTGGCGGTGGCGCTGGGTGTCACCAGCTTCTCGCTTGGCACCGATACCGCCGGTTCGGGCCGGGTGCCGGCGGCGCTCAACAATCTGGTCGGCACCAAACCCACCCGCGGCCTGCTGTCGGCGGCGGGCGTGGTGCCGGCCTGCCGCACGCTGGACTGCGTCACCTACTTCACCGCGACGGCCCGCGAGGCCTCGCTGCTGATGGCGCTGACCTCGGTGCCCGACGCGCGGGACAGCTACAGCCGCAGCAACCCGTCGTGGAACCATGGCAGCGCGTTCGGCAGCCCGCGGCCGTTCCGGTTTGGCGTGCCCCGTGACGAGGATCTGGTCTTTTTCGGGTGCTCGGAAGGGCCCGCACTCTTCGCGGACGCGATCGCGCAGCTTGAAGCCATCGGCGGCGAGCGGGTCGAAATGGACTTTTCGCCCTTTCTGGAGGCCGCCCGTCTGCTCTACGAAGGGCCGTGGGTCGCCGAGCGCTATGCGGTCGCCGGCGCGCTGATCGAGCGCGATCCCGATGCCGTCCTGAAAGTGATCCGCGATGTACTGGCAAAGGCGCCCGGCGCGACCGCGGTCGACACCTTCACCGCACAGTACAGGCTGCAGGATCTCAAGGCCGTGTGCGACAGCGTGCTGGCGGGCCTCGACTGCGTGCTGACGCCCACCATCGGGCGTCCGGTCACCCTCGCCGAACTCGAAGTTGAACCCGTACTGCGCAACAGCGAGCTCGGCTATTACACGAATTTCATGAACCTGCTCGACTATGCAGCGGTTGCCGTACCGACCGGCTTCATGCGCAACGGCCTGCCCTGGGGCGTAACCCTCTTCGGCCGCGCCTTCACCGATCAGTACCTGCTCAGCCTCGCCGACGCGGTACAGCGCAATCATGCTCTGCCGCTGGCTGGCGGACACGACAGCGCCTTGCCGGCGCTGGCTTCGGTCGCGCAGCACGACCGCCTGCGTGTCGTCGTGTGCGGCGCCCACCTGAAAGGACTTCCGCTCAACCACCAGCTCACCTCGCGTGGTGCCCAGTTGATCGAGCGCACCGTCAGCAGCCCGCATTACAAGCTCTATGCACTCGCCGGCGGCCCGCCGTTCCGGCCCGGCATGGTGCGGGTTGCGCAAGGGGGCGCCGCCATCGAAGTCGAAGTCTGGGAACTGCCAGCTGCCGAACTGGGCACCTTCCTGGCGGGCATCCCCGCCCCGCTCGGACTGGGCAAGGTCACGCTCGCCGATGGCCGTCAGGAAACCGGCTTCATCTGTGAGCCGAGCGGTATCGAGGGCGCAACCGACATCAGCCATTTCGGCAGCTGGCGCCGATATCTGGAGAACCGATAGACGCCGGGACCTGAGCCCCGACGGACACTCCGTACGCTCAGTGCGAAGCCAGCCCCCGCCGGTACTGAATGGCTTCTGCCATGTGCGCGGCGCCGGGCTGTGCGACTTCATTCAGGTCGGCGAGCGTGCGCGCAACCCGCAGCACCCGGTGATAGGCTCGCGCCGACAGATTGAGGCGGCTCATGGCCTGTGCCAGCAAGGCCGCCCCCGCCGCGTCAGGCACGCAGCAGGCATCCACCTGCGCCGGCGCGAGCGCGGCGTTCGGCATGCCCTGACGCTCGACCTGCAACGCTCGCGCCCGAAGCACCCGGGCGCGGACAGCTGCACTCGACTCGCCGCGGGACGCTTCGGCAAGGTCCTCGTAGGACACCGCCGGCACTTCGACCACCAGATCGATACGATCGAGCAGCGGACCGGAAAGGCGCGCACGGTAGCGGGAGATCTGCGTCGGCGTGCACGTGCACGCCCGGGTCGGATGACCTGAATAACCGCAGGGGCAGGGGTTCATTGCCGCGACGAGCTGGAATCGTGCGGGAAACTCGGCCCGCCGGCGCGCGCGCGAGACCGTGACATGACCGGTTTCAAGCGGCTCGCGCAGCGACTCCAGCACCCTGCGGTCGAACTCGGGCAATTCATCGAGAAACAGGACACCGTGATGGGCCAGGGACACCTCGCCCGGTTGCGGGATCGCCCCGCCGCCCACCAGTGCCGCAGCCGATGCCGAGTGATGCGGGGCGCGAAAGGTGCGCCGCCCCCAGTTGGCGGCGTCGAACCGGCCTGTGAGTGAATGCACGGCTGCACTCTCGAGTGCCTCGGCTTCGGTCAGTGGCGGCATCAACCCCGGCAGGCGCTGTGCCAGCATCGACTTGCCGGTACCGGGCGAGCCATACATGAGCAGCGAATGCCCGCCGGCTGCAGCGACTTCCAGCACCCTGCGAGCCTGGAACTGCCCCCTGACATCGGCCAGATCGGGCGCAAGCGCGAAACCGTCGCCCACCGCGGGGGGCGGGTGCGCAGACAAGGACTCGAGCCCGTTCAGATGCGCGCACACGGCCAGCAGGGATGTGGCGGGCAGCACATTGACACCGCGCGCCAGCGCCGCCTCGTCGGCATTCTCGAGCGGCAGCACCAGCGCGCGCTGGTGGCGCCCGGCAGCCAGCGCGGCTGCAAGCGCCCCGCGAATTCCGCGCAGACTGCCATCGAGCGAGAGCTCGCCACAGAATTCGTGCGCATCCAGCCCGGTGCCCTTGACCTGCCCCGACGCGACCAGGATGCCGAGCGCAATCGGCAGATCGAAGCGCCCGCCCTCCTTCGGAAGGTCGGCCGGCGCGAGGTTTACCGTGATCCGTCGCTGTGGGAACTCAAACTGGGAGGTGATGATGGCCGCACGCACCCTGTCGCGGGCCTCGCGCACTTCGGTGTCGGCCAGGCCGACCAGCGTGAACGCGGGCAATCCATTCGAAAGGTGCACTTCGACCGTGACTTCGGGTGCATTGAGCCCGTCAACGGCGCGGGTGCGCACGAGCGCGATAGACATCCGGACCTCCAAAACTGACCGGGCGTCAGTCTAGCGGAGATCCCGATAATGACAATAGAATTAATTCGGCAGCTGGCGCTTCGGCTGATCAGTCCGGTGTGCTGTCCCGCTCGACTGCGTCCGCTTCGAGCACGGCAACCCGCGCCTCGAGTTCTGCCAGACGCTGACGCGCGTGGGCAAGCATCTCGCGCTGGACCTCGAACTCCTCACGCGTCACGAGATCGAGCTTGCCGAAAGCACCGGAGAGCACCGCCTTCAGATTCTTCTCGATATCGCGCGCCGGACTGTTAGCTGCGAGTTCGGAGAGTTTGGACCCGATTTCATCGAAGATACGTGGATTTGCCATGGAGATCACCGCCTTTATTACGAACAGAACATCAGTCTAGCACGCGCGCCGGACGGTGCTTTTGCAGCCGATGCGCGAAAGTGGCGCACGATTACTTGCCACAACGCACCAATATGGTGCATAAAGTGATTCCATGCCTCATTTGTGCACATTCCTCCACTGAGTCATAACGGATACAGTCAGTAGAAACGGTCCAAAGCCCAACAACAGAAAGGGATTCAGCAAACTGGCACGGTGTGTGCATTGGTTGGCTCACCAAAACACAACCCTACTCCTTCAGGAGCGAACCATGCGCAAGAGCCTCATCGCAACCGCCGTTCTGGCTTCCCTCACCTTCGTCGGTGCTGTGCACGCCGAAGAAGAAAGCCCGTTCAGCGGCAACATCTCGCTGACGACGGATTACGTCTTCCGCGGCATCAGCCAAACTCAGGGCAACCCGGCCCTGCAGGGCGGTTTCGACTACGCGCACTCCAGTGGTTTCTATGTCGGCACCTGGGCGTCGAACGTCGGCTGGGTCGACGATGTCGCCAAGTCGCAGAACAGCATGGAATGGGACCTGTATTTCGGTTTCGCCAATGAAGTCGGTCAGCTCTCCTACGACGTGGGCGCAGTGCGCTACTTCTACCCGGGCAGCGGGATCAGCGGCGTGTCCTCGCCGGACACGACCGAAGTCTATCTGTCGCTGGGCTGGAACATCCTCGAGCTCAAGTACTCGCACGGCGTGTCGAAGACGCTGTTCGGCTGGAATGGCACCAATACCACCAGCACCCGCAACAGCAACTACCTCGAGCTGAACGCAGAGTACGAGTTCGCCGAAGGCTGGGCGGCATCGGCTCACGTCGGTCGCCAGATCATCAAGAACAACGGCGCCGCCTCCTACATGGACTGGGGCGTCGGTGTGAGCAAGGACGTTGGCTTCGGCACGTTCGCAGTCAACTACGCCGGTTCCGATGCGGATGGCAGCTGCTCCAAGGGCGAAGCCTACTGTTTCGGCTCAAACGGCAAGAACGCAGCGGGTGACCGTTTCTACGCATCGTTCAGCAAGGAATTCTGAGCGCGATTCGGGTGTTCGGGCCCCGAGAGACAGGGGCCCGGATGAATGAGATCTCAGCAATAAAGGTGGAGCAATCATGAAATTCATCAGTGCCATCATCAAGCCGTTCAAGCTCGACGAAGTGCGTGAAGCACTGTCGGCGATCGGTGTTCAGGGCATCACGGTGACCGAGGTCAAAGGCTTCGGTCGTCAGAAGGGCCACACCGAGCTTTACCGCGGCGCGGAATACGTCGTCGACTTTCTGCCCAAGGTAAAGATCGAAGCGGCCATCCGCGCTGACATCCTTGATCAGGCCATCGAGGCCATCGAGAAGTCTGCGTCCACCGGCAAGATCGGTGACGGCAAGATCTTCGTCTTCGAACTGGAACAGGCTATCCGCATTCGCACCGGTGAAACCGGATCCGATGCCCTGTAAGGGAGATTGAGAAATGAAAAAACTATTTGCAATCCTGCTGGCGGCTGTGACCGTCGGCTTTGCTGGCGGCGTTTACGCCCAGGAATCGACGGCCCCCGTTGTCGAAGCAGTTGTTGAAGCAGCCGCAGCCGTGGCTGAAGCACCGGCCGAAATGGCCGCAGAACCCACGGTCAACAAGGGCGACGTCGCCTGGATCATGACTGCCACCCTCCTCGTTCTGTTCATGGCCCTGCCCGGCCTGGCGCTGTTCTACGGCGGCCTCGTCCGCTCCAAGAACATGCTGTCGGTGCTGATGCAGGTGATGGTGGTGTTCTCGCTGATCTCCGTGCTGTGGGCCTTCTACGGCTACAGCCTGGCGTTCACCGAGGCCAGCCCCTTCATCGGCTCGCTCGACAAGCTGTTCCTGTCCGGCGTGAGCATCGATACCCTCGCAGACACCTTCACCGACGAAGCCAAGCTGCCTGAGTATGCGTTCATCGCCTTCCAGGCCACCTTCGCCGGCATCACCTGCGCACTCATCGTCGGCGCCTTCGCCGAGCGCATGAAGTTCTCCGCAGTGCTGCTGTTCTCGGTGATCTGGTTCACCTTCTGCTACCTGCCGATCTGCCACATGGTCTGGGGCCCGGGCGGCTACCTGCTGGGCGACGGCGCACTCGACTTCGCTGGCGGTACCGTGGTGCACATCAACGCCGGTGTTGCCGGTCTGGTTGGTGCCTACATGGTTGGCAAGCGTATCGGCTACGGTCGTGAATCCATGGCTCCGCATTCGCTGACGCTGACCATGGTCGGTGCCTCGATGCTGTGGGTGGGCTGGTTCGGCTTCAACGCCGGTTCCAACCTGGAAGCCACTTCGGGCGCAGCGCTGGCCTTCATCAACACCCTGTTCGCCACTGCCGCTGCAGTGCTGGCCTGGTGCGTCGGTGAAGCCATGTTCAAGGGCAAGCCCTCCATGCTGGGTGCTGCATCCGGTGCGGTTGCCGGTCTCGTGGCCATCACCCCGGCCTGCGGCTCGGTTGGCCCGATGGGCGCCATCGTGATCGGCCTGCTGGCTGGCTTCATCTGCCTGTGGGGCGTGAATGGCCTCAAGCGCATGCTCGGCGCGGATGACTCGCTCGACGTGTTCGGCGTGCATGGCCTCGGCGGCATCATCGGTGCCATCCTGACCGGTGTATTCACCGCACCGTCCCTGGGCGGCACGGGCGGCGACGACTTCTCGATCGCCAGCCAGGTGTGGATCCAGACCTACTCGGTGATCATCACCATCGTATGGTCGGCAGTGGTTGCTTTCGTCGCCTTCAAGATCGCCGACATGTTCGTCGGTCTGCGGGTCCCGGAAGAAGAAGAGCGCGAAGGCCTGGACATCACGTCCCACGGCGAAACCGCTTACCACTACTAAGCATCAAAAAGGGTCGAACCGACCTCCTCCGGTTCTTCCCATTCTGGGCGCCCTGCGGGGCGCCCTTTTTTGTCCACGCGCAGACGACGGACGTAAGAAAGGCGCCCCGAAAGGCGCCTTGATCACGGCAGCACCGCGGCCTTCCGGCCTAGCGGAACACCACGGTCTTGTTTCCATGCACCAGCACCCGATCTTCAAGGTGATAGCGCAGACCACGTGCCAGCACGGTTTTCTCGATGTCCTTGCCGTAACGCACCATGTCTTCGGCCGCGTCGGAGTGATCAATACGAATCACGTCCTGCTCGATGATCGGCCCCTGGTCCAGATCGGCGGTCACATAGTGGCAGGTCGCGCCGATCAGCTTCACGCCCTTGGCGTAGGCCTGATGATAGGGGCGCGCGCCAACGAAACTGGGCAGGAAGCTGTGGTGAATATTGATGATGCGCCCCGGGTAGGTGGCACACAGCGTTGGTGACAGGATCTGCATGTAGCGGGCCAGCACCATGGTGTCGCCGCGCACCTCTTCGAACAGGCGCCCCACCTCGGCATACGCGCTCGACTTGTTGTCGGGCGTGACCGGCACGTGGTGGAAGGGAATGCCGTGCCACTCGACGAAGCCGCGCAGCGTATCGTGATTGGAAATCACGCACGGGATCTCGATATCGAGCTCCTTCGACTTCCATCGCGCCAGCAGATCGTACAGGCAGTGCTCCTGCTTGCTCACCAGCATGACCACCCGCTTCTTCACTGCGGAATCGGTGATCTTCCACTCCATCTCCAGCTCTTCGGCCAGCGGCCGGAAACGCTCGCGCAACTCGCTGAGGTGAAACGGCAGCGAATCGGCACGGATCTCGATGCGCATGAAATAGCGCCCGATGTCCTCACCATCACGCGGCGGCTCCGCATGCAGCGAGGTTTCGAGAATCCATCCCTGGTGTTCGGCGATGAAGCCCGAGACGCGGGCGACGATGCCGACACGGTCGGGACAGGAGGCTGACAGGGTGAAAAAGCGTTCGCGATGCATGGCGGCTCGGGTCTGGGGGTTCAGGCGGTACGGGCAAAAGCCTTGTCGATTTCGGCGCGCAGGCCGGCGTAATCGCGCACAACCGGGTATTGCGGAAACTCGCGGATGACGTTTTCCGGCGGATGGAACAGGATGCCGCCGTGGGCCTCGCCCAGCATGGCGGTGTCGTTGTACGAGTCGCCCGCGGCCACCACCTTGAAGTTGAGCTCCTTGAAACGCTGCACTGCTTCACGCTTCTGGTCGGGCATGCGCAGATGGTAGTTGACCAGAATGCCTTCGGCATTGGCTTCAAGACTGTGACAGAACAGCGTCGGCAGACCGAGCTGCTGCATCAGCGGCTTGGCGAACTCGTAGAAGGTGTCGGACAGGATGATGACCTGGTAGGTCTCGCGCAGATCGTCCAGAAACTCGCGTGCGCCGGCCATCGGCCCCATGCTGGCGATCACCGCCTGAATATCGGGCAGGCCGAGATTGTGCCTGGCCAGGATATCGAGGCGGTACTTCATCAGGGTGTCGTAATTCGGCTCGTCGCGCGTGGTACGCCGCAACTCGGGGATGCCGGTACGCTCGGCGAATTCGATCCAGATTTCCGGAACCAGCACACCTTCTAGGTCTAGACAGACGATTCGCACCGGGCGCTCCTGTAGGCAGAATTTGACGGAAGGCGGATTCTATCATCGACACGTTCCCGACTTCTCTTGACCACGGCGAGGAGAAATGCGCACCGGCACGATTATTCCACTGGAAGCAAACCGGTGCTCGGCACATACTATGCGGAAAAGTTCATATGCCAGCCCAATGATCAAACTCATCCCGGTCGAGAAGCTCCAACCCGGCATGTTCATCCACGACCTCAACTGCGGCTGGATGGAACATAACTTCGTACGTAACCGCTTCGCGGTCGATGACTCTGCGACGGTGGAGAAGGTGCTGGCACTGGGCACGCACGAAATCTACATCGACACCGGGCGCGGGCTGGATGTCATCGACGCCCCCACGCTGGAAGAAGCGGCACACAAGGTCGATGAGCAGATCGAGGCCATCGCCACCAGCGCCGCGATGCCCATCGAACCGGTCTCGCTTGCCGACGAAGTGCACCGTGCGAAGACGCTTCATCGCGAGGCCAACGTCATCGTGCGCAACATGATGGGCGACATCCGCCTGGGCAAGCAGATCGAGCTCGAAAAGATCGAACCCCTGGTGAGCCAGATCGTAGACTCGATCTTCCGCCAGCAGGACGCCCTGCTGCCGCTGTCCCTGCTCAAGAGTCACGACGAATACACCTTCCAGCACTCGGTATCGGTGTGCACGCTGATGACCTCCTTCGCCCGCGCGCTCGAACTGCCGCGCGAGATCATCCACGAGATCGCGATCGGTGCCCTCCTGCATGACGTGGGCAAGGCAAAGGTGCCGGACGAGATTCTCAACAAACCGGCCAAGCTGACCGACGCCGAGTTCGACAAGATGAAGTCGCATGTGGTGCAGAGCAAGCTCATCCTCATGGGCACGCCCGGCATCAGCGAAATCGCCCTCGATGTCGCGGCACAGCACCACGAGCGCTTCGACGGCACGGGCTACCCGAACAAGCTGAAGGGCGAACAGATCAGCCTCTACGGCCAGATGGGCGCAATCGTCGACGTCTACGACGCGCTGACCTCCAACCGCTGCTACCACAAGGGCCGGCCGCCCACCGAGGCGCTGCGCAAGCTGCTCGAGTGGAGCAAGTTCCACTTCAAGCCCGAACTCGTGCAGGCCTTCATCCGCACCATCGGCATTTACCCCTCGGGCTCACTGGTACGTCTCGAGAGCGGTCGTCTCGCGGTGGTGCAGGAACAGCACACCGACAAGCTGATGCAGCCGTCAGTGAAGGTGATGTTCCATACCAAGGGCCACTACCTGACCCCGGAACTCGTGGACCTGCGCCACTCCCAGGACCGCATCGTCGCGCACGAATCGTTCGAAGACTGGAAGATCGACCCTGCACAATGGCAGCCTGCCTGACAGCACGATCACGTTTGGAAACGCGCCAACGGGGATAAAGGCGCTATCCTACGCATCCCGTCACGCGACCCTGTTCTCGCATGCCCATCAGCCCGACTTTCCGTATTGCCGCCAGCACGCTGCTGCTGTGCCTCCTCACCCCGCTCTCGCAGGCCGCCGACTCGAGCGCAGCGGACGAAGTGCGCGCCAGCCGCCTGAAGGATGAGGCCGCACAACTGCGCGACCAGGCCGAAGCCACCTACCAGGCCACCGAACCGCAGTGTTACGAGCGCTTCCTGGTCAATCGCTGCATCGACGCCGCCAAGCAGGCACGACTCGACGACATCCACCGCGCCCGCGCACTCGAATCCGAAGCACGCAAGCTGGAGCTTGCCGCGCGTCAGCGCGCAGCCGACGAAGCCATGCGCAACAATCCTGGCGCGCCCCAGCAGGCACCGGCCACCTCGCCCGCGGCCGACCCGACGATTCGTGCAACACCCGAAGCCGAGCGCATGCGCAGCGAACGCAGCAAGGCGGCCGCAGAGGCGGAGCGCGAAGCGGTGAAAGCGCGTGCTGCACAGGACGCCGAACGTGCTGCCGAGCGCAGCAAGGCGCAGGAGGCGGCCGCGCAGCGTGCGGAACAGGCCGCCCGCGAACGTGAGCGCTACGACGAGCGCATTCGCGAATACGAAGAGAAGAAGGCGCGCGACGCCTCCGGGCGCTGACTCCCTGCCGAGCGGGCAGCCTCAGGCGGTCCGCGCCGGGCGGTTGGCAACCCAGATACCGAGTGCAACCATCCCCAGTGCCATGAAGACAGCCGGCGTCGGCGTTTCGCCAAGCAGAACGCTGCCGGCTACCACGCCCATCACGGGGGTGAGGAAGGAAAACGAGGACAGGCGGGTGATCGGGTAGTTGCGAATGAGCCAGAACCAGCCGATGTAGCTCGCGGTTGCGACCACCAGGATCTGAAAGGCGAGACTCGCCCACACCATCGGCGATGGCGCGAAGACGCCCGCTTCGCCAAAAGCGAGCGCCAGAATCGGCAGCACGACGGCCGAGACCGCCAGCTGGTAGAGCAGCATCTTTTCCGGCGCTGCACGCGCCAGCGTCGACACCTTGATCGTCAGCGTGGTCCCGGCCCAGAACACGGCGGCAGCGAACATCATCAGGTCACCCACCCAGGTGCTCTCCGCGGGCAGCAGCAGGCTCTCGCCGAACAGGGCCAGCACGCCGACGAAAGCCATCATCATGCCGGCCCACTGCGCCGGCCGCATGTGTTCCTGCGGCAGCAGCCAGACCGCGCCCATCGCAACCATGAAGGGCGCGGTATACAGAAAGATCACGCCCCGCGATGCCGTGGTGTATTCGAGCGCCCAGTAGAGCAGACCGAACTCGAGCGAGAACAGCAGTCCGGCGAGCAGGCCGGGCAACAGGGTGCGATCACGCTCGAACAGACGCACCCCGCGCAGCACCGACCACAGCATCACCAGCACAACCGCCCCGATCGAACGCAGCCCCGCCTGCCACACCGGCGAGATTCCGGCGTTGGCATACTTGATCACCACTTGCTGGCTGCCCCATACGGTGCAGAAAATCACCATCAGAACAATGGCGAAACGGTCTAACTGGATCTTGGGTGGCATGCCTTGTCTGCGAATCCGTATGCTTGTCCGGGCCGGCAAGTATAGGGGTTACGGACATGACAAACGTAGCGTCCGAAAAAAATGCACCAGACTGGGGCGAAGTCCGCGATGCACAGGCCCGGCAGCGGCGTCACGCGCCGCATTACCGCAGGCACGTGTCAGCGGCCCTAGATCGATGCGGTTCGCAGCGGCGTATCCGTGCAGGCAAGCTGCTCGAACTGCGCCGCCCAGCCCGCGATCTCGTTGACCAGATGGGTACGCTGCGCCGGGCTCGCCATGTTGAAGATGTCAGCCAGCAGGTCGAGCGTCTGTTTGCGGTTGCGGGCGACATCCGCCCGGTAGTCTGCCGCCCACAGCGAGTCCGGCTCCAGCAGCAGCGCGCCCACGCGGGACTCGAAATCTGGCGCATGCCGCTGCGCCAGCACCTCGATCAGAGCCCCCTGCCAACGCGCACGGTGTTGCAGCCAGGCTTCGGTCGTGGGCGCCAGTCCGGCGCTCCAGGCCGCGACCCGGCTGCGCTGTGCCGCACTGAGCGGGCCGAACCAGGTACGCAGACGCTTTTCCATGCGCTCGATCTGGCGCGCGCGCAGCGCATCCGGCGTGCCCTCGAGGAATTCCTCGCGGGTCTCGTCGTTCCGTCGCGCAAACGCCTCGCCGAGTTCCTTCACCTGAGCATCGCTCAAGGCGGCGAGCAGGACGCCGGCGTCCGGGGTGACCTCCTTCATCAGCACCCGCCAGAACGCCTCGCCACGCTGCAGATAGACGTCCAGGATCGGCGCCCCCACGACCTCATTGCCGCGCAGATCGCGCTCGACCTCGCGCAGCAGGCCCGAGTAGGCGGTCAGCTGACTGCTGCAATGCCAGGCCAGGCGCGCTTCGAGGCGTGCATCGAGGAGCCGCTTCTGCGTCCGGTCCAGACTGACGTAATCACCCACGTACCAGGGCAGCAGCCAGTCGAGCTGCGAATAGGCGAAGCGCAGCCCGCAGCCGCCCAGCAGCAAGGCGCAAAATGACAGAACGAGGAGTCGCAGACGAACGGACATGAGGTCTGAGAGCACATGGCGCGCTCAAGGTTCGCGCCAGCAGCGCGTTTTCGAGGCGCGTCTAGTCGACCACCACGGCATCCACCGGCGCCGGAAACTGCAGCCGTGCGCGCAAGGCACGGGTGACCTCGACATTGCCCGCTGCATCGACGCGCAAGGCATGATCGATACCGAAATGACGCGTCTGCTCGCGCCAGCCTTCATTGGCCAGATAAGCGGGCTTGCTTGCCGCATCCGACAGCGTGCCGGCGGCCTCACGCGGCGTGATCAGCACGGTGAGCGACTGCGTACCGTGGGCAGGCTGTCCGGTGCGCGGGTCGAGCAGGTGCGCATAGCGCTCGCCGTCGAGTTCGAAATAGCGCTGGTAGTCGCCCGACGTGCCGACCGCCTCGCCGTCGTACAGCGGCATGGTCGCGAGCGGCGCCGGGGCGCGCGGATGCTGGATGCCGATACGCCAGGGCTGATCGCCCTTCTTCCCGAGCGCCATCACATTGCCACCGATGTTGATCAGCGCGTTGGTGATGCCCTGTTCGCGCAGCAGGGTCGCCGCACGGTCCAGCGCATAGCCTTTGGCATAACCACCCAGATCAAGCTGCACCGCCGGATTGCGGCTGCTGACGCGGCGGCCGTCGATGTCGAGGTCGCTCATCCGGGGCCGCGCTGCGACCAGTGCGGCGAGCTTCTCCGGATCGGGGCGCACAGGCACGAAGGTGTCCGTGTGAAAGCCCCACAGTGCGATCAGGCTGCCAAGCGCCGGATCGAAGAGTTCGTCACCTGTTGCGGCCATGCGCTGCGCGTCGCGCAGCATCGTTGCCAGCTCTTCCGACACCTCCAGCGACTCGCCCCGCGCGATCGCCTCGTTCAGCGCGGTAAGTTCGGAGGGCTCCCAGGCATGATAGGCACGGTGAAGGCGGTCGAACTCGCGAAGCACCAGCGCGCTTGCGGCGTCGGCCTGGGCCTTGTCATCCCCGTACACCGCGACATCGACGCGGGTACCAAAGACGTAGGATTCCTGATGAAAGACCTGCGGCCGCGCGCAGCCGCCCAGCAGCAGCGCGCACGCGAGCACGAACAGGGCCGCCCGCAGGCGGCCGAAACCTGCGGCAAGACTCATCCGGCGCAGGCCTCTTCCAGCGTGTCGATCACCAGCCCTGCCACGTCAAAGCCCTGCTGATCTGCGATCTCGACCATGCAGGTCGGGCTGGTGACGTTGATCTCGGTCAGGTGACCGCCGATCACGTCGAGCCCCACGATCAGTAGTCCGCGTGCCCACAGGATGGGCGCCAGGTACTCGGCAATCTCGCGCTCGCGCGCGGTCAGTTCCATGGCCACGCCACGGCCACCCGCAGCGAGGTTGCCGCGCGTTTCGCCCTGCTTCGGAATGCGCGCCAGCGAATACGGCACGACCTTGCCGCCGATGATCAGCACGCGCTTGTCGCCTTCGGCGATCTCGGGCAGGTAGCGCTGCGCCATGATGGTGCGGCTGCCTTCATGGGTCAGGGTTTCGACGATCACGTTGCGGTTGGGGTCGTCGGCACGCACACGGAAGATCTGGCTGCCGCCCATGCCGTCGAGCGGCTTGAGGATGACGTCACCGAGTTCGTCGATGAAGGCATGCACATCCGCCGGGTCGCGCGCCACCATCGTAGTGGCGGTGAATTGAGCGAACTCGGTGATTGCGATCTTCTCGGAGTGGTCGCGAATCGAGCGCGGGTCGTTGAAGACCCGTACGCCGGCCTGCGCGGCACGCTCGAGCAGCCAGGTGGCGGTCACGTATTCGAAATCGAAGGGCGGGTCCTGACGCATCAGCACCGCATCGAAGGCAGACAGCGGCATCGCCAGCGCCTCGCCGGCGGTGTACCAGTCGTAATTGTCGGCGCGCACCGTGAGCGGCACGCTGCTGGCCACCACCACGCCCTCGCGCCAGGTCAGGGCTTCACGCCGGATCGCCCACACCTCGTGACCGCGCGCGGTGGCTGCGCGCATCATCGCCACGCTGGAGTCCTTGTACGGCTTGAGCCCTTCGATCGGATCCAGGATGAAGGCAAGCTTGAGCGGACGGGTCATTATCAGGGTTCCTAAAGCGGGCGGTTTGCATCACGGGGATTCATCGATGATGTCCGCCCCACCGGGCGCACACAGCGCTCGCCGCCAACATGGACGCGGAACATCACCCCGTCCGGACAGCGCCCCGAGGCGGCCGGACGGGCCAGCCGGAATGTTACACCAAGGGCCCGCCCCTTCCCGCCCTGCGTGGCGCCCGCAACAGGCCCGAACGGCCCGTCGCCCCCACCCTCAGGCGTCCACCCGGCTCAACGGCAGGCAGCGCTCATCCTTCACCACCTCCATCACCACATAGGTATGGGTCTGCTTGACACAGGGCAGCTCGGAAATGCGCTCCCCCATCACCTTGCGGTACTCAGCGATATCGCGCGTCCGGACCTTCAGCAGGTAGTCAAAGTCACCCGCGATCATGTGACAGGACTCGATCTCGGGAATGGTCTTGACACCCTCGTTGAAGCGCTTCAGATCATGCGCCGTGGTGCTCGACAGCAGCACCTGCACCACGACGATGTGCGCCGCGCCCACGGCCTCGGCGTCGAGCGCCGCGTGATAGCCACGGATCACCCCCTGCTTCTCAAGCCGCCGCAGGCGTTCGGCGCACGGCGTCTTGCTCAGGCCCACACGCCGGGAGAGCTCCACCATCGAGATGCGGGCATCGGCCTGCAATTCACCCAGAATCTTCAAATCGATTCGATCCATTGCACCGCAGCAGACTTTTCGACTGCCGACCAAATGAAAAGAAGTCATTTTGCCCGTATTAATTCCATCTTTGGAGCCATTAACTATTCTTAATCAAGAACAATTCGACTTCGGACATGCATACGCAACCATCCCTTCGCAGCAGCGACAACCTTGAACCGTGACACCAGGAGTACGCGTCGTGACCCAGCCCGAGTTCCAGCCTGAAACCGCAGCCTTGCCAGTCGAGCCGCGCTCCGCCCTGCGCAAGCGCATCGACACCGCATGGCGCACGCCGGAACCCGAGTGCATGCCGGAGCGGATCTCCGAGGCACGGATGGAAGCGGGGTTGCAGACACGTACCCACGACATGGCACATCAACTCGTGGCTGGCCTGCGCAACAAGCGCAGCCGCTCGAGCGGCGTCGACGCCCTGATGAAGGAGTTCTCGCTGTCGAGCCAGGAAGGCGTGGCATTGATGTGTCTCGCCGAAGCCCTGCTGCGAGTGCCGGACAAGGCCACCGCCGACCGCCTGATTCGCGACAAGCTGGCGAAAGGCAACTGGCGCGCCCACATCGGCAACAGCCCCTCCCTGTTCGTCAATGCCGCGACCTGGGGCCTGCTCATCACTGGCAGACTGGTGTCGACCAGCAGCGAGAAGAACCTGTCGACCGCGCTCAACCGCATGCTCAGCCGCGGCGGCGAACCGCTGATCCGCAAGGGCATGGACCTGGCGATGCGCATGCTGGGCGAGCAGTTCGTCACCGGGCGCGACATCGATGAGGCGCTGGAGCGCGGCCGCGCGACCGAAAAGCGCGGCTACCGCTACTCCTTCGACATGCTGGGCGAAGCGGCGATGACGGCAGACGACGCACAGCGCTACCTTAGCGCGTACGAAACCGCCATTCACGCCATCGGCAAGGCCGCCGCAGGGCGCGGCGTGGTCGACGGCAACGGCATCTCGGTCAAGCTCTCGGCGCTGCATCCGCGCTACGTCTGGTCGCAGCGCGAGCGCACGCTGGCCGAGTTGCTGCCGCGACTGAAGTCGCTGTGCATGCTGGCGCGCAAGTACGACATCGGCCTCAACATCGATGCAGAGGAAGCCGACCGCCTCGACCTGTCGCTCGACCTGCTCGAAGCCCTGGCCCTGGATCCCGAGCTGGGTGACTGGCAGGGGCTCGGCTTTGTCGTGCAGGCCTACCAGAAACGCGCGCCCTTCGTGCTCGACTGGATCATCGAACTTGCCCGTCGCAGCGGTCGGCGCATGATGGTGCGCCTGGTCAAGGGCGCCTACTGGGATGCCGAGATCAAGCGCGCCCAGATCGACGGCATGGATGGCTATCCGGTCTACACCCGCAAGGTCTACACCGACGTCGCCTACCTCGCCTGCGCCAAACGCCTGCTTGCCGCCCGCGATGTGATCTACCCGCAGTTCGCCACCCACAACGCACACACGCTGGCGGCGATCTTCAACCTTGCCGGACCCGACTACCAGACCGGCAACTACGAGTTCCAGTGCCTGCACGGCATGGGTGAGCCGCTGTACGACCAGATCGTCGGCAACCCGGATCGCCGTCGCCTGGTGCGCATCTACGCCCCGGTCGGCAGCCACGAGACCCTGCTCGCCTACCTCGTCCGCCGGCTGCTCGAAAACGGCGCCAACACCAGCTTCGTCAATCGCATCGTGGACGAGAACGTGCCGATCGAGGAACTGATCGCAGATCCGGTCGAAGAGGCGGAGCGCCTTGGCGGCGCCCCTCACCCCCGCATTCCGCTGCCGGCCGAGCTTTACGGCGCCTGCAGGCCCAACGCCGCTGGCGTCGACCTGGCGAGCGAACCCGTGCGCGAACGGATCGCTGCCGCACTGGTGGCAAGCCGCAGCGAGCCTCACTTCGCCGCCCCGATGGTGGCAGGCGCCCCCGCCGCAATCGCGACCGGCGCGACGGTGCGAAATCCTGCGGATCACGCCGATGTCGTCGGCCATGTCATCGAAGCCGGCAAGGACGATATCGAAGCCGCACTCGCCGCTGCAGCCGAGGGTGCCACGGCCTGGGCAACCCTCGCCCCCGGCGAACGTGCGGACTGCCTGGTACGCGCTGCGGCGCTGCTGGAACGCGATGCCAGCGCGCTGCTGGCGCTGACCGTGCGGGAAGCCGGCAAATCCTGGTCCAACGCGGTGGCAGAACTGCGCGAAGCAGTCGATTTCTGCCGCTACTACGCCGAAGAGGCGCGCAAGTTCGACAACGGCACCCATGCGGCACTCGGTCCGGTGCTGTGCATCAGCCCGTGGAACTTCCCGCTGGCCATCTTCAGCGGCCAGGTTTCGGCTGCGCTGGCTGCAGGCAACCCGGTGCTGGCCAAGCCTGCCGAGCAGACGCCACTGATTGCCGCCGCCGCCGTGCGCCTCTTCCACGAAGCCGGCATCCCCACTTCGGCGCTGCAGCTGCTGCCGGGGCGCGGCGAAACCGTTGGTGCCGCGCTGGTATCAGATCCGCGCGTGCGCGCCGTGATGTTCACCGGCTCGACCGAGGTGGCACGCCTGATCAAGCGCAACCTCGCCGCACGGGGCGGGAACATCCCGCTGATCGCGGAAACCGGCGGACAGAACGCGATGATCGTGGACTCCACCGCGCTTGCCGAGCAGGTGGTGGTCGATATCCTCGCCTCCAGCTTCGATTCGGCCGGCCAGCGCTGCTCCGCACTGCGCGTGCTGTGTGTGCAGGAGGACGTCGCCGACGGCATTCTCAACATGCTGCAGGGCGCGCTGCGCGAACTCAGCATCGGCGATCCGGCCGATGTCCGCACCGATATCGGCCCGGTGATCGATGCCGAGGCCCGCGAAGGACTCGAGCGCCACGTCAGCGCCATGCAGCTCGCAGGCGCGCGCATCACCCGGCTCGCGCTGCCGGACGCCTGCAGCAAGGGCAGTTTCGTCGCCCCGACCATCATTGAGATCGGCAGCATGGGCGAACTCGGACGCGAGCAGTTCGGCCCCATTCTGCATGTGCTGCGTTACCGCGCCGCCGACTTCGACCGTCTGATCGACGCCATCAACGCCAGCGGCTACGGCCTGACCATGGGTGTGCATTCGCGCATCGACGAAACCATCGCGCGCGTCGCAGAGCGTGCCCATGTCGGCAACCTCTATGTGAACCGCAACATCATCGGCGCCGTGGTCGGCGTGCAGCCTTTTGGTGGCGAAGGTCTGTCGGGTACCGGCCCCAAGGCGGGCGGCCCGCTGTACCTGCATCGCCTGTTGCGACGCAGCCCCGGACCGATGCTTGAGGGCGCTGGCCAGACGGCCGACAGCGAGGCCTTCCGCAGTTTTGTGGACTGGCTCGAAGGCGATGCACGCGCACTGATCGAAGGCGACGACATCGCCGTGCTGCGCGACCGCGCGGATGCCTACCGGGAACGCCGGCTGGCGGGCCTGCGCCTGGTGCTTCCCGGCCCCACGGGCGAGGACAACAGTCTGCGCTTCGAGCCCCGCGGCCTGCTCGCGGGTGCGGCTGAGAGCTGTGCCGGCTACCTGCATCAGATTCTTGCCGCCGTTGCGACCGGCAACCGCATCGTGTTCGCCAACAGCCCCTTGATCGGGCGCCTGCAGCAATGCCTGCCCCCTGCGGTTGCCAGCCAGGTGAGCGTGGACGAGAAGTGGCTCGAAGCCCCCTTCGGCGCATTGCTGTTCGACGGCACCGAACCGGAAGCCGACACCTGGCGCAAACGCCTGTCCGAGCGTGACGGTCCGCTGGTGGCACTGGTGCAGCCGGAACCGGAGTACGACCCGAGCACGCTCGTCCATGAACGCACGCTCAGCATCAACACGGCTGCAGCCGGCGGCAATGCCAGTCTCATGGCAATGGGCGCATGACGAACCTGAAGAACTAGGGCAGACACGGATTGTTTTAATCCGCGCCTGACTTAACTTACGGGTCCTGCGCGGGCGATGGTGCCCGCACAAGTCCTGTAACCACGCAGTACCAGTAGAACCACTGCAAAAGAGGAGATCACCCATGAAAAAAACCCTGCTCGCCACTGCCTGCATCGCCTTCGGCGCCCTGTCCACTCCTGCGCTGGCCGACCTGACCGTCGCCATCGCCGGCCCGATGTCCGGCCAGTACGCGTCGGCCGGCGACCAGATCCGCAAGGGTGCGGAAATGGCCATTGCCGACATCAACGCCCGCGGCGGTGTGCTCGGCGAGAAGCTGAAGCTGGAAGTCGGCGACGATGCTTGCGACCCGAAGCAGGCCGTCTCGGTGGCCAACACCATGGTCAATCGCAACATCGTCTTCATGCACGGTCACTGGTGCTCGAGCTCGACGATTCCGGCCTCCGATGTCTACAACGAATCCGACATCCTGATGGCGACCGTATCGACCAACCCGCAGGTCACCGAGCGCGGTCTCAAGAACGTGTTCCGCATCATGGGTCGTGACGACCAGCAGGGCCTCGTTGCCGGCGACTATCTGGCCACCAAGTTCAAGGGCAAGAAGATCGCCGTACTCGACGACAAGAGCGCCTACGGCAAGGGCCTCGCCGACGAGATCGCCAAGGCCATGACGGCCAAGGGTGCCAAGCCGGTGCTGCGCGAGTCGATCACCGCGGGCGAAAAGGACTACTCCGGCATCGTCACCAAGCTCAAGCAGGCCGGCGTCGAAGTGCTGGCCTACGGCGGCTACCACACCGAAGTGGCGCTGATCCTGCGTCAGGCCCAGCAGGTCGGTCTGCAGCTCACGGTGATGGGTGGCGACACCATGACCAACTCCGAGCTGGTCACCGCTGCAGGCCCCGCAGCAGACAACGTGATGTTCACGTTCTCGCCCGACCCGCGCAAGAACCCGGACGCCGCCCCGATCGTGGAGAAGTTCCGCGCCGCAAAGATCGAGCCTGAAGGCTACGTGATGTACGCCTATGCCGCGATGCAGCTGTTCGAGCAGACCGCAACCCAGGCCAAGAGCACCAAGTACTCGGCACTGGAAAAGACCATGCGCGGCGGCACCTTCAAGACCGTGATCGGCGACCTGTCCTTCGACGCCAAGGGTGACCAGAAGGCACCGGGCTTTGTCGTCTATCAGTGGAAAGACGGTAAGTACGACTACGCGAAGTAATCGCGATCCCGCCCACCGGGCGGTGCGTGACACCGGTCTTCGGGCCGGTGTCTCCGCCCTGTGACTGAAGCGCGGCAGCACGCATGTGCCGCCGCGTCGCAGACAGGGCGAACAAAATCACAAGCTGCGCACGGCAGCCGCATTCGAACGGCGGCAAGCCGTCGCGCAACGACACTCCCGGAGATACCGTGGCCTACGCACTGCAACAACTTATCAACGGCCTCACGCTCGGCTCGATGTACGGGCTGATCGCGATCGGCTACACGATGGTGTACGGCATCATCGGCATGATCAATTTCGCCCACGGCGACATTTTCATGGTCAGCGCCTTCATCGCCGTCACCGCGTTCACGCTGCTCGCGGCAGCCGACGTCACCTCGATTCCGCTCGCGCTGACCTTCGTCCTCATCGTGTCGATCTTCTTCACCTCGGCCTACGGCTGGGCGGTGGAGCGCATCGCCTATCGCCCGCTGCGCGGCTCGACCCGGCTGGCCCCGCTGATCTCGGCCATCGGTATGTCGATCTTCCTGCAGAACGCAGTACAGCTGACTCAGGGTGCGCGGGTCAAACCGATCCCGCCCGTCATCGAAGGCGGCTTCGAGGTGTGGTCCACCCCCGACTTCACCGTGCAGATCGGCTGGAGCCAGCTCATGATCATCGCGGTCACCGTGGTCATGATGGTCGCCTTTACCTGGCTCATCACCCAGACCCCCTTCGGCCGCCAGCAGCGCTCCTGCGAACAGGACCGCACCATGGCCTCGCTGCTCGGCATCAACGTCGATCGCACCATCTCCTTCACCTTCATGCTCGGCGCCTCGCTCGCCGCCGTGGCCGGGGTGATGGTGACGGTGTACTACGGCGTGATCGACTTCTACATCGGTTTTCTGGCCGGCATCAAGGCCTTCACCGCAGCGGTGCTGGGCGGCATCGGCTCGCTGCCGGGGGCGATGCTGGGCGGCTTGCTGATCGGACTCATCGAATCCTTCTGGTCGGCATACCTGTGGGCCGAGTACAAGGACGTGGCGACCTTCGCCATCCTGTGCCTGGTCCTGATGCTGCGCCCCTCTGGCCTGCTCGGCCGGCCTGAAGTGGAGAAGGTGTGATGAGTACAGTCGTCTTCGCCCGTCACCAGATCACCGCCACCGAGCGTTTTCGCGACGCCGGCTGGGTGGCCTTCGTTGCCCTCATCCTGGGCATCCCGCTCATCGGCCTGACCACGGTGGATGGTGGCGGTGCACTTGAGGTGAGTACCCGATTCGGCACCCTGGCCGTCTGCGTTGTCGTCGCCTTTGCCGGCCGCCTCGGCCTGCGCTGGATGATCGACACCATGGGCGCACGCAAGCTCGAACGCCAGCGAGAAGCCTCGGGCAAGTCCGCAGGCATCAGCCCGGTGAAGCTCGTCAATATCCTCGGCTGGATCGCCCTGGGTGCGTCCATAGCCCTGCCGATCATGTATTCGGACAACCGCTACGTGGTCGACACCGCCACCACGGTGCTGATCTACGTCATGCTGGGCTGGGGCCTGAACGTCGTGGTCGGCCTCGCGGGGCTGCTCGACCTCGGCTATGTCGCCTTCTATGCCGTCGGTGCATATTCGTATGCACTGCTGTCCACCCAGTACGGCTGGGGCTTCTGGGAGGCACTGCCGGTGTCGGGCGGCCTCGCCGCCACCTTCGGCATCCTGCTCGGCTACCCGATCCTGCGCCTGCGCGGCGACTACCTGGCCATCGTCACCCTGGGCTTCGGCGAGATCATCCGCATCATCCTGGTGAACTGGACCGAGTTCTCCAATGGCCCCAACGGCATCAGCTCGATTCCGCGTCCCAGCCTGTTCGGCCTTGATTTCACCCGCAGTCCGGCCGAAGGCGAACAGACCTTTGCCAGCTTTTTCGGCATCGAGTATTCGCCGATGCACCGCCTGATCTTTCTGTACTACCTGATCCTGGTGCTGGCCCTGCTCACCCATGCCTTCGTATCGCGCCTGCGCAAGCTGCCGATCGGACGCGCCTGGGAAGCGCTGCGCGAAGACGAGATCGCGTGCCAGGCAATGGGCATGAACACCACCAACATCAAGCTCTCGGCCTTTGCCATCGGTGCAATGCTGGGCGGCTTTGCGGGCGTGTTCTTCGCTGCACGGCAGGGCTTCATCTCGCCCGAGAGCTTCACCTTCACCGAGTCGGCCATCATCCTTGCCATCGTCGTGCTCGGCGGCATGGGCTCGCAGATGGGCGTGGTGCTGGCCGCCACCCTGCTGGTGCTGATCCCGGAGTTCGGGCGCAATTTCTCCGAGTACCGGATGTTGCTGTTCGGTGCCGCGATGGTGCTGATCATGGTGTGGAAACCGAGCGGGCTGCTGTCGCACCGCGAACCCACGCTGCGCCTGTCCACCGGCGGCGCAGCCAGCAAGGACGCTGTAAAGGAGACCGCACAATGAGCACGCTGCTATCCGTGCGCGAACTGACGATGCGCTTCGGCGGCCTGACCGCGATCGACCAGCTTTCGCTGGAAGTACCGGCGAACAAGATCACCGGCATCATCGGCCCCAATGGCGCCGGCAAGACGACCCTGTTCAACTGTCTGACCGGCTTCTACAAACCGACCACCGGCACCCTGCGCCTGAACCACCCGAGCCGCGGCGAGATCCGTCTGGAGTCCCTGCCCAGTCATCGCGTTGCGCGTAACGCCCAGGTGGTGAGGACCTTCCAGAACATTCGCCTGTTCCCCAAGATGACGGTGCTGGAGAACCTTATCGTCGCCCAGCACAACGTGCTGCAGCGCGCGTCGAAGTTTTCCATCGCCGGCATCTTCGCGCTGCCCGGCTATCGCAAGGCGGAAGGCGAGGCGATGGCGCGCGCCGAGACCTGGTTGCGTCGTCTCAAGCTCGAGCAGTTCGCAGACCACGCTGCCGGCGACCTGCCCTACGGCATCCAGCGCCGGATCGAGATCGCCCGCGCGCTGTGCGTCAATCCGGTGCTGTTGTGCCTGGACGAGCCGGCGGCCGGTCTCAACCCGCGCGAATCGGCCGAGCTCAACGAACTGCTGCTCTACCTCAGCGGTGAAATGGGCGTTGCCATTCTGCTGATCGAACACGACATGAGCGTGGTCATGAACGTTTCCGACCATATCTGCGTGATCAACTACGGCCGCAAGATCGCCGAGGGATCGCCCGAAAAGGTGCAGAACGACCCGCATGTGATCAAGGCCTACCTTGGCGAAGACGACGAGGACGAAGCGTCCGGAGGGATCGCAGCATGATGCTGACAATGGAAGGGGTTCACGCCCACTACGGCCACATCCACGCCCTGCACGGCATCGATGTGGAAGTGCAGGTGGGCGAGATCGTCACCCTGATCGGCGCCAACGGCGCCGGCAAATCGACGCTGATGATGAGCCTGTTTGGCAGGCCCCAGGCCTCGGCCGGGCGCATCGTGTTCGACGGCGAGGACATCACCCACCTGCACACGCACGACATTGCCCGCCGCGGCATTGCACTGGTACCTGAAGGGCGGCGCATCTTTCCGCGCATGACGGTGCTGGAGAACCTGCAGATCGGTGCAGCACAGGCCGACCCGGCCAACTACGAGGCCGACATCGCCCGCGTCTATGCGATGTTCCCCATCCTGCAGGAGCGCCTGTCGCAGCGTGCCGGCACGCTGTCGGGCGGCGAGCAGCAGATGCTCGCTATCGGCCGCGCGCTGATGAGCCGCCCCAAGCTGCTGCTGCTCGACGAACCCTCGCTCGGCCTGGCGCCGATCTACATTCGCCGCATCTTCCAGATCGTGCGCGAGCTCAACCAGGATCACGGCATGACCATCCTGCTGGTGGAGCAGAACGCCAACCAGGCGCTGAAGGTCGCGCATCGTGCCTACGTGCTGCAGCATGGCGAGATCACGCTGTCCGGCACCGGGGCCGAACTGCTCGCCAGCCCGGAAGTGCGTGCGGCCTACCTCGAAGGCGGAGGCCACGCTTGAGCGGCACCACGACGGCAGCACCGGCACGATGGCTGCCCTTCGTCGTGCTCGGCATCGGTCTGACGGCGATTTCCTTCGGGGCGGTGCTGGCGCGCCTGGCGCAGGCCGAGGGCGTGAGCTCGCTGGCTGTCGCCACCTGGCGCCTGGGTCTGGCGGCCATCATCGTGACCCCGATCGCGCTGATGCAGTCGCGGCAGGATCTGGCACGACTGAGCGGCCGTCAGATGCTGATGGCCGTCGCCGCAGGCTTCTTCCTGGCGCTGCATTTCGCCACCTGGATCAGCTCGCTGGAGTACACCTCGGTGGCCTCCAGCACGGCGCTGGTGACCACCAATCCGCTGTGGATCGGCATCGCCTCCTTCGTGCTGTTTCGCGAAAAACCGGGGCTGATGATGGTTGGCGGCATCGCGCTGTCGCTGGCGGGCAGCCTGTTCATTTTCTGGAGTGACAGCCAGAGCGTTGGCGTGGGCAGCGATCCGATGCTGGGCAACATGCTGGCGCTGGCCGGCAGCTGGTGCTTTTCCGCCTATCTGCTGATCGGGCGCCGGCTGCGCGCGGGGCTGGGCCTGTCGGCCTACATCTGGCTTGCCTACGGTGCGGCAGGGTTGTTCCTGTTTGCTGCCAGCAGCATCGGCGGCGTCAGCCTGTTCGCGCACTCGAGCATGGCCTGGCTGGTGCTGCTGGGCATGGCGCTCGGCCCGCAGTTGCTGGGGCACACGTCCTACAACTGGTCGCTGCGCTACGTCTCGGCCACCTTCATTGCGGTGGTGACGCTGGGCGAGCCGGTAGGGAGCGCAATCCTCGCCTTCATCGTCTTCGGCGAGGGTTTCGCGCCACTGCAGTTCGTCGGCTTCAGCCTGCTGCTGGTGGGAATCTACCTCGCGGCGCGGGGCGAGCAGCGCTGATCAGGCGAAAGACTGGTTGAGGTAACGCACTTCGTCCTGCGACAGGCGGAGCCCGACACGCTCGAGGCGGGCGAGCGTGTCTTCCAGCTCCCAGGGCGCGGCGATGCAGTACTTGCGCCCGTCCGTGGTCCGCATGTGCAGCCAGAAGGCATTCACATCGGACACACGGCGGAGATAGAGGCGTGCAACCCGGGCCGGCTCGGCTTCGGCGAGCGCGAGGCCATCGACCTTCTTGCGCATGCCGCGAAAATACGACGCGGCAAGGCCTGCAACCACCAGAACGACAACCCCAGTCACTTCAAGCATCCCGACACTCCTTATCCGTCTTGCTGCTGTTGCAGCCGACCCAGCGCATGTGTGCGGGGCCAACTGCGTTCAGTCACAATGTGGGACGAAGCGTAACGCAGAGCTTAGAACCGCAACCCGCGGTCCATTCGATATTCTTAGATCAAATATCTATAAAGAGCGCGCAAGGGACAACGCAGGACGCTCAGGGCAGGAAGGCAGAGAAGTTCGCCGGCAGCGGCGCATGCTCTAGGCTGCGCTGGGTGAACAGGAAGCGACCGTCGCAGACAAAACCGAGGTCGGCCCACGCCACCGCATTCAGCGCGTCGCGGAAGGCCTCGAGGTCTGCATCGGCGCGGCGCGGAAAGATTGCAAGCACCGCGCCGTCGTAATCCGTACACGGATGAAGGAAGAAGGGCCTTGCCACCCGGGTGCGTCCATTCACATACACGCGTGGCAGCGCGCTGCGGTAGTGCAGGCGCCCCCACATCCACCAGTTGGACTCATCGAAACGCGCCACCTTGCGCTGCAGCAGGCGCGCCTTGTGAGCATCGAGCACCGGCGGCGGCGGCTCGCCGGGCTCGGTCCAGATCATGCGCCGGGTCTCGCCGGTACTGACGGTGGACGAACAGACGAAGTCCCGGCTGCCATGCAGTGCATCGGCAAACAGTTCGTCGGCGCCCGACACCGCCCCGACCTTGACGAAGGCCACATCGGCCAGACGCAGCGGATAGTCCCCACGCGCGAACATCAGGTGCCCGCCCGCCTCGACGAAATGCCGGGTTTCCCACGCCGGCGCCCGCAGCGCAGCCCCGATGTCGTCGCCCGTGCCAAGCTCAAGGTAACGCATGCTGCGTTCGCGACAGCCCTTCTCGAAACGCCAGATCAGGCAGTTGGGCACGGCATCATCGAACACCCGCGCATCGCCGAGCTCGATGGCGTCGGTAATCGAGCCGGTCTCGTACAGCAGGCGGTTCAGATGCACCGCGGATGTTGCCTTAAGGAAATCGCGCGGCGTGATGAAGATCAGCTCGCCCCCCGGCACCAGATGGCGCACGCACTTTTCGATGAAGAACAGATAGAGATTGGAGCGCCCGTCGAAGCGCGCGTCCGGGCGGGTCGCAGTCAGGCGCTTGCGTGTGGCTTCGGGCACGTCCTGGAAGCGCACATAGGGCGGGTTGCCGATGATGGTGTCGAACTGCTCGCTGTCCGGATAGGCGAAGAAGTCGATGTTGAGCGCGCCCGGCGGACAATAGTCGGCATCGAACTCGATGCCGACCGCCCCCGGCAGATGCTGCAGAAACGCACCGTCGCCGCAGGATGGCTCGAGCACACGGCCGCTGTTGCGCCTGAGCGCGAGCATGGCGTGCACTATCGGCTGCGGGGTGAAGATCTGCCCCATTGCAGCCACATCACGCAGCCCGAGTCCGAGTTGGGCGCTCATGCGCAGTCCCACCACAATGGCGACGCCGGGCGCTTGCAGGGCGGCCGGGCGGAACGGTGAAGGACACTCATCATCGAAGCAGTCGAAACGCAGAAGGGATGCGACGATAACCCCGCCCGCCGGCACATGCAAACCCTGTGTTCACGGGCACATGAAAGGTGCATCGACGCGGAGCGTCGGTTACAGTCTCGCCACGTCGAAGCCCCCCACCGCTCACACCCAACACACCATGCAACTTGTCGACTGCAGCCCCGAACGCCACGCCGGTGCCATCCTCGATCTGCTCAACGATGCGATCCTGCATTCGACCGCATTGTACGAATACACCCCGCGCCCGCCACAGAGCATGGACGCATGGTTTGCCGGCAAGCGCCAGGGCGGCTTTCCGGTGATCGGGCTGGAACACGAGGGGCGGCTCGCAGGCTTTGCCAGCTATGGCAGCTTTCGTGCCTACCCTGCGTTCAAGTACTCGGTTGAGCATTCGGTGTATGTGCACGCCGATTATCGCGGTCGCGGTGTTGGGCGGACGCTGCTGCAGGCGCTGATCGAGCGCGCGCGCCAGCACCAGCGCCACCTGCTGGTCGGCGCCATCGACGCCGGCAACGCGGCGAGCATTGCCCTTCACACCGGGCTCGGCTTCGTGCACGCGGGCACCCTGCCGCAGGCCGGCTTCAAGTTCGGGCGCTGGCTCGATCTCGCCTTCTACCAGCTCACGCTCGATACGCCCGAGACCCCTGTAGACGGCTGAGTGCCTCAGGCACCGACACCGCACACCTGAAGCACACATCCCGCATCGCTTTATCAGGCTGCGCGGTTCTGCCTGGCGGTCAGCTCCGGATCATCATCCCGGTAGGTACGCTTGATGATGTCCCAGGCCTCCTCGGCGGTCTCCGCATAGTGGATCAGGCCGAGATCGGCGTGACTGATCACGCCCTCGTCCGCCAGGGCCTCGAAATTGACCACGCGGTCCCAGAACGCACGGCCGAACAGCACGATCGGACGACGGCGGATCTTGCGCGTCTGCGCCAGTGTCAGCACCTCGAACAGCTCGTCCATGGTGCCAAAGCCGCCCGGAAAACTGACCAGCGCCACGGCCCGCATCAGGAAGTGCATCTTGCGGATGGCGAAGTAGTGGAACTGGAAACACAGTTCGGGCGTGATGTAGGGGTTGGGATCTTCCTCGAACGGCAGGTGGATGCTCATGCCCATGCTGCGGCCGCCGGCGTCGTACGCGCCGCGGTTGCCCGCCTCCATGATGCCGGGGCCGCCACCGGTGGTGATGATCACCGGCTCGCCCAGCGCATCGGCATCGCGGGTGACGAGCTCGGCAAAGCGTCGCGCCTCCTCGTAGTAGCGCACATTGGCCACCATGCGTTCGGCGTGGCGGATCGCATCCGGATGCCCGGCAGCCTGCGCGGACTCCAGCATGGCCTCGGCCTCTTCACGCGCCTTGAAGCGCGCGCTGCCGAAGATGACGATGGTGGACTCCACACCCTGGTCCTGCTGGATCAGTTCGGGTTTCATCAGCTCGAGCTGCATGCGTACCGGACGCAACTCTTCACGCAACAGGAACTCGGTATCCGCATAGGCCATGCCGTAGGAACTGCCAGGCCCTGCATAGCGGGAAGGCAGGCGCACAGTGGCCGCCTCGTCCTGAGCCGAGGGGAAGTTGCGCGCCTTGAGGGGATTCTTCTTGTCCATGATGATTCTCCGATGCACGAGGATCTCGCGCGGTTATTGTTGCACTGCAACATTTCCAATTGCAAGCAGATTCGTCACTGCTCCGCACCCTGCATCCGGCAGCACCCACACGGGCGAAAACGGGTAATCTTCAATGACAGACACAAGCGGGAACTCTTTAGGTGGCAACAGATCCATTACGACGCCATCCATGATTCAGTCGCTTTTCATTGTCCACGCCACACCAAAATCCAACAGGAGATGCGCATGTCCCGAGACACGAATGCAAAGACCGCCGAGTTCGACAGCCTGCTGCCTTCGGCACAGCTCAACCGCCGCGCCTTCATCACCACGCTGACTGCTGCGGGCTTTGCGCTTGCGGTACAGCCGGTGCAGGCCAGCACCGTGATCAACACTGACAGCGCAGGGCTGGATACCGGCAATGCGACGGTCAACACGGCCACGGGCGAACTCCCGCTGTATTTTGCACGACCGGCAGGCGGAAAGAATCTGCCGACGGTGCTGGTGGTGCAGGAAATTTTCGGTGTGCATGAACACATCCGCGATGTGTGCCGGCGACTCGCCAAGCTGGGTTACCTCGCCATCGCACCCGAACTGTATTTCCGCCAGGGCGATCCGACCAAGATGGACAACGTCGGCGCCATCCTCGAAGGCATCGTTTCCAAGGTCCCCGACGCACAGGTCATGAGCGATCTCGACGCCTGCGCAGCCTGGGCGCCCGAGCACGGCGGCGACGCTGCACGTCTGGCGATTACCGGCTTCTGCTGGGGTGGCCGCATCACCTGGCTGTATGCCGCGCACAATCCGAAACTACGCGCAGCCGTGGCCTGGTACGGACGCATCGACGGCGCGCCCTCCGATCTCATGCCCAAGCATCCGATCGACATTGCCGGCAGCCTGCACGCACCGGTGCTGGGCCTGTACGGCGGCAAGGACCAGGGCATCCCCGTGGCCGATGTCGACGCGATGCGCGACGCGCTGAAGAAGGCGGGCAAGCCCGGGGAACTGGTTGTCTATCCCGACGCCCCGCATGCATTCAATGCGGACTACCGCCCAAGCTATCGCCCGACCGAGGCGGCAGACGGCTGGAAGCGGATGCAGGACTGGTTCAAGCGCTACATGATGTAATTACGCTCGCCGGCCTTTTCCATGTACCCGCGCATCGCAGGCGGGGGTACATGGCGCTGATGCACAATGCTGGCGGCCTTCGGGGCATTCTGCCCCGCGCGCACGAGTTCGACACCTGCAAAGAGACCGAACGCCAGGCCGCAGACAACTGCCACCAGTGCGGCTATCCAGCGCCAGAATCCCTTTTGCATCTCGTCTCTCCCGCGCCCGTTCGGAACATAGTCAGGATGCGGGTTGGACGACTCAATCGGGCTCGCGTTCCGTAGCGGCATCTGCCGCGTCGAGTTCCTGCAGCAGTCGCCCGGCCACGAGGCCATTGACCGTTCCGAAGATCACCGCGGCAGCCGCGAACACCGGCACCAGGTAGAACACACCGTCGTGCGGCACCAGCCATATCCGGGCGACCACGAGTTGTGCGCCGATGTGGGCGAAGGCAGCCAGAATGCTGTGGCTGACCGGCCCGAACCAGCGCCGCGGCAAGTGCATCGCCACCCCGAGTGCGAGCAGGCTGGCAAGCGCGCCCGACAGGCTGAGAAAGAAGCCCGGTGCCAGAAACTGTCCCAGCAGCAGGCTGCCCGCCAGCACCCGCAGCAAGGCCACCCACACCGCTTCACGCCAGCCCCAGCGCGCCAGCACCACCAGCGTGACGATGTTCGCCAGACCCGGCTTCACGCCGGGCAGCGGCAGCGGGATCACCGCCTCTGCCACGGTAAGCACGATCGCGGCCGCGGCATGGCGGGCGATGCGACGGTCCTTGACCGTGGGGACGAGTTCAATAGTTGAGGGAGTCATAGTCGCTGCCGCGCCCGGTGAGGGTCAGGCTGACCTGGTTGGGGGCACAGATGGCCACTGCGCCGGCGCGGCTCAGCCAGCCCTGGCGCACGCAGTACTGGCGCGGACCGGGGTCGGACGCAACCCGCGCACGTCCGGGTTCGATCTCGATCAGCGTGGTGCCGAGTGGCCCTTCGACTTCAATCTTGCGCGCACGCGACAGGTCGGCCTCGGCCACGACCTTGCCGGCCGCCCTGACGATGATGCCGTCCGGCGCGCCGCCGGTCCAGAAGCCAAGCGCCGAGTACACACACAGCGCAAACCCGGCGCACACGACCAGCCAGTCTCCCGGCCGCAGCAGGGCACGCCAGTCTGCGGCCAGGCGGATCACTTGCCTGCTGCAGCGCGATCGGCATCGCGCCGCGCGGCGGAGCGATGACGCACCAGCACCTGAGCACTGTCCTTGAAGCGCCGCGCCAGCCATTCGGCGATATAGACCGAGCGATGCTGGCCGCCGGTACAGCCGACGGCGACAGTGAGATAGCTGCGGTTGTCACGCAGATAGCTCGGCAGCCAGTTGGCGACAAAGCGCCGGATGTCCTCGGCCATGCGCCCGACCTCGGGGACCTTTTCGAGGAAGTCGATCACCGGCTTGTCGCGCCCGGTGAGCGGCCTCAGCATCGGGTCGTAGTGCGGGTTGGGCAGGCAGCGCACATCGAACACCAGATCGGCATCCATCGGAATGCCGTACTTGAAGCCGAAGGACTGGAACATCAGCGTCATGCCCGATTCCGCTTCGACATTGATGAAATCCTTGATCCACGTGCGCAGCGTGTTGGCGTGCATGTCGCTGGTGTCGATACGGTGTCCCAGCTCCGCGATCTGGGCAAGGGCATCGCGTTCCTGGTGGATGGCCTCACCCAGCGACACCCCGCCTTCGGCCAGCGGATGGCGACGCCGCGTTTCGGAAAAACGGGCAATCAGGGTGTCATCACGCGCTTCCAGAAAGACGAAGCGCACGTCGCGCACGATGCCGCGCACCGCCTGAAGCTGCTGCGGCAGTGCAGCGATGCTGCCACCCGAGCGCACATCCACCGCCACCGCCACGCGCTGGTAGCCGCTGCCACGCAGGGTCGCCACCAGCTGCGGCAACAGCGTTGCCGGCAGGTTATCGACGACGAAATAGCCCGCATCTTCGAGCACGTTGAGCGCAATGCTCTTGCCCGAGCCTGAAAGGCCACTGATCAGCACAATCTGCATGACAGGAATCTGAGTTGACGATGAATCACTATAGCGGATGCACGCTGCGAAAACTTTAAGCCCGGCTGGCGATGATTGAGACAGCAAGACCACGCTTTCTATCCGTGAGCGGGCGCGCGCCGACATTGTATGCCCGCGCGCAGCCGCCGCAAGAATGCGGCGGGGCGTGGTCTCAGCTGGCCACCAGGTCTTTCCCCTCGCGGTGCGCCACGCCGGCGCGCTCGAGTTCCGAGATCAGCCAGGCGGCAAGCGCATCCGCGCCGAGACCGAGAAATCGCGCATTGGCCTCCCGGTACAGGGGGGTTTCGGCAAGATACTGCGGCAGCACATCGAGGGACATGCGCCGCGCATCGAGCAGGGCAAAGGTCACGCAGGCCCGGATCGCGTTGCGCGCCATGCGTGCGCCATCGTCCTCGAACGCACGCAGCCGGGCGAAAGCGCGTTCGAGCGCCTCGTCGAAATCGGAAAAAGGCGCACCGTGCCCGGGTATCACCGCATCCACCGCGAGGCGGCCAATGGACTCCAGCGTACGCCGCGCTTCGCCGAGGCCGTCACCGGTGCCCAGCACTTCGGCAAACAGGATGCCGAATCCGTCGCGCCACAGTGCATCACCCGAGATCAGGATGCGGCGCTCGGCGTTGTAGTAGGCGAGCGCATCCATGTCGTGACCCGGTACGGCGATTGCCTGCCATTCGAGCTCGCCGGCGACAAAGCGGTCGCCCGCTTCCAGCAGCCCGGTGGCGGCAAAACGCTCGCCTTTCTGTGCGGCCGTGCGCAGCAGCAGCGCATCTTCGTCCCAGTTGGCAACCGCATCGGCCATGCCCGCCGGAATCGTGATCGAGCAGCCAAAGCTGCGCTGTACCGCGGCATTGCCACCGATGTGATCGGAGTGCGAATGGGTGTTGATCAGACGGCGCAGCTTCCGCCCGTCCAGCCCCCGGCGCACGAGCTCGACGGTCTGCCCCGCATGGCTAAAGTAGCCCGAGTCGATCAGCGTGGCCTCATCGCCATCGGCAAGCAGGATGTTGTTGGCTGACAGCCAGCCGCGCTCGAAAACCTGCAGGCTGGCCGGAAAATGCAGTGCTGCGCTCAATCGCTGCCCTCGCCCACCTGTGCGGCGACATTGGCCGGCAGGGGCGCGGGTGCGGCGGGTTTCAGATCCGCCGGCGGAGGCGGAATGGGCACACCGTTGATTTCATCGACCGTGCGCCCGCAGCCTATGCAGATGCCCTCGTCGTAATCGATCATGCACACGCCGACGCATTCGTCATCGTCCGTCATGCGCCCGCTCCTTCAGGCTGCACCAGGGGCGCGAGGCCGAGCAGCTCGCGCCGGTCAGCCACGGCGACCAGAATCTGGCGCCGCTCGGTGTCCGTTGCCCGGCTCCAGCGCGTAATCTCGTCGATGCTGCGCTGACAGCCCTCGCACCATCCGGTGTCCGGGCTCATGTGGCAGATATTGATGCAGGGTGATGCAACGCTCATGAAAGTTCCGATTCAGTTTGCCTGTGCCGCCTGCGCACGTTTCGCCATCACGGCGCGGGCGACCCGCGAGGCTGGCGCACGTCCGAGTTCGGCGCTGATCCAGGCAGCGGTATCGACCAGCGCATCAAAGTCGATGCCGGTATCGATGCCCATGCCCTTCAGCAACCAGACCACGTCTTCCGTGGCAACGTTCCCCGACGCGCCTGCCGCATACGGACATCCTCCGAGACCGCCGACCGACGCGTCGAACACCGCCACCCCCATCTGCAGGGAAGCAAAGATGTTGGCCACTGCCATGCCGTAGGTGTCGTGATAATGCCCTGCAAGCTGCGTCACCGGAACCCGCCGCATCACTGCGTCGAGCATGCGCTGCACCGTGACCGGATTGCCACTGCCGATGGTATCGCCGAGCGAGACTTCATAACACCCCATCGAAACCAGGGTCTCTGCAACCTCGGCCACCTTCTGTGGTGCGATCTCGCCCTCGTAGGGGCAGCCGACCACACAGGACACATAGCCCCGCACCTTCACGCCGGCGGCCTGCGCCGCTTCGGTCACCGGACGGAAGCGCGCCAGCGATTCGGCGATCGAGCAGTTGATGTTCTTCTGGCTGAAGGACTCGGACGCTGCGCCGAACACGGCGACCTCTTTCGCCCCGGCAGCGAGCGCCGCCTCGAAGCCCTTCAGGTTGGGGGTCAGCACCGGGTAGTCGACGCCGGGCGCGGCAGCAGCCAGCACCCGCGTCAGCACCTCGGTGTTGTCGCCCATCTGCGGCACCCACTTGGGGGAGACGAACGATGTCGCCTCGATGGCCTTCAGCCCGGCCTCCGCGAGACGGCGAATGAGTTCGAGCTTGGTGTCGGCAGGCACGACCTGCTTCTCGTTCTGCAGTCCGTCGCGCGGACCGACTTCAACGATACGGACGTGCTGCGGCAGGGAAATCGACATTGATGTTGCTCCGTGGAGTGGGCGGTGACGCGTGACTCAGGCCGTGCTGGCCTCTTCCAGACCGAGCTCGGTCTTCATCTGCTGCCGGATCAGAAACTTCTGGATCTTGCCGGTCACGGTCATCGGGAAGCTGTCGACGAAACGGATGTAACGCGGCACCTTGTAGTGGGCAATCTGCCCCTGACAGAAAGCGCGCACATCGGCCTCGCTGAGCGAACCCTCTTCGCGCAGGATGATCCAGGCACACAGTTCCTCGCCGTACTTTTCGTCCGGCACGCCCACCACCTGCACGTCGAGCACCTTGGGGTGGCGGTAGAGGAACTCCTCGATCTCGCGCGGATAGATGTTCTCGCCGCCACGGATGACCATGTCCTTGATGCGGCCGACGATCTTGCAATAGCCCTCTTCGTCGAGGGTGGCGAGGTCGCCGGTGTGCATCCAGCCTGCAGCATCGATGGCCTCGGCGGTCTTCTTCTCGTCGCCCCAGTAACCGAGCATCACCGAATAGCCCCGGGTGCACAGCTCGCCCGGCGTGCCGCGCGGCACGATACGGCCTTCGTTGTCGACGATCTTGACCTCGCAATGCGGCTGGATGCGACCCACGGTGGAGACGCGGCGGTCGAGCGGATCGTCGGTGCCGCTCTGAAAGCTCACCGGCGAGGTTTCGGTCATGCCGTAGGCGATGGTGACCTCGCGCATGTTCATCTTGTCGACCACGCGCTTCATGACTTCGGTCGGACACGGGCTGCCCGCCATGATGCCGGTGCGCAGCGACGACACGTCGAACTCGGCAAAGCGCGGGTGGTCGAGCATCGCGATGAACATCGTCGGCACGCCATACAGACCGGCGCACGACTCGGTCGAGACGGCCTCGAGCACCGCCAGCGGCTCGAAAGCCTCGGCCGGATACACCATCGTTGCGCCATGCGTGAGACAGCCGAGATTGCCCATCACCATGCCGAAGCAATGGTAGAGCGGTACCGGGATGCACAGCCGGTCGCCTGCGGTGAGCCCGATTGCCTCGCCCACGAAATAGCCGTTGTTGAGGATGTTGTGGTGCGACAGCGTCGCGCCCTTGGGGTGACCGGTCGTACCCGAGGTGAACTGGATATTGATCGGATCGTCGAACTGCAGCTGCTCGCTCAGCAGGGCCAGCGCGGTCAGCTCCTCGCGCGACGGCGGCTTCAGCAGGTCGTCGAAATTGAGCATGCCGGGGCTGCGCTCGCCGCCCATGCGAATCACGAACTCGAGCTTCGGCAGCACATGGCTGCGCAGCAGGCCGGGTTCGCAATGTCCCAGCTCAGGCGCCAGCTCAGCCAGCATGCCCAGGTAGTTGCTGCTCTTGAACGCCGGCGACACCACCAGCGCCCGACAGTCGACCTTGTTGAGCGCGTACTCGAGTTCCGACAGCCTGTAGGCCGGGTTGATGTTGACCAGCACCAGCCCCGCCTTGGCGCTGGCAAACTGGATCAGCGCCCACTCGAGATTGTTCTGCGACCAGATGCCGATACGCTCGCCCGGCTGCAAGCCCAGACGCATCAGGCCGCAGGCCAGCGCATCCACCTTCTGCTTCAGCCCGGCATAGCTCAGCCGCACGCCTTGGTGGCACACCACCAGCGCATCGCGCTCGGCGTGACGCGCGCAGGCCTCGTCAAAAAAACGACCGATGGTCTGGCCGATCAGTGCCTTCTCCGAGGCTCCATGTACATAGCTGACATTGCTCATTTCGGAACTGTCTCCTCTCACCCGGTAATCTTCACGACGGGCAGCGAGCCCGTCGTTGTGCAGATCACGCCGCCGCAGCGACTTCGAACTCGACCAGTTCGGCACCGTCACCGACCTGATCACCCACCGCAAAGCGGAAGGCTTTTACCGTGCCGGCGGCCGGCGCGTTGATGGTGTGCTCCATCTTCATTGCCTCCAGAATCAGCAGCGGCGCGCCCTTCTCCACCTTGGCACCTTCGGCGGCCACCAGTGCAATCACCTTGCCCGGCATCGGCGCCAGCAGACCACCTTCCGAGCCGCCGCCCTCGCCGCTGTGATGCAGCGGATCAATGGCTGCCAGTTGCCAGGCACGGCCCTGAACGAAGACGTGGCGACGACCGGCCGCCGCGATCACGGTGGCATCCAGCCTCATGCCGTCGAGATCGACCCGCAGCAGACCGCGCGGATTGAGTTCGCCACGCGCAACCACACTGCGACCATTGCACTCCAGACGATAGGCGCCAGGCAGATAGGACACGTTGACGCTGTGCTCGGCCTCGCCGTGGCGGAACATCAGCGCGCGCTGGGCAGTGGCGTTGACGCGCCAGCCATCGCGCGCATGCCAGGGCGAGCGCGGGTCGGGGTCGCGCACCGCAGTCTTGGCCGCACGCTCGGTTTCGCGCAGCAACTCGGCCAGCGCGGCGACCTGGAACACCTCGTCGGGGACCACTTCGCCCTCGGGGAAGAGGTAGCTCTTCTCGCGTTCGATCAGACCGGTATCCAGATCGGCGGTTGAGAACGCCGGGCAGGCGGTGAGGCGCGACAGAAACTCGATGTTGTTCGACACCCCGACCACACGGTAATCGGCCAGCGCCTGCAGCATGCGCGCCAGCGCGCGGTCGCGGTTGACGTCCCACACGATGAGCTTAGCGATCATCGGATCGTAGTGCGGGCTGATCTCGTCGCCCTCTTCCACGCCGGTGTCGACCCGCACATGCAGGCCCTCGGCCGGCGGCGCCAGATGCACCAGCTTGCCGGTCGAGGGCAGGAAGCCCTTGTCCGGGTCTTCGGCGTAGATGCGCGCTTCGAGCGCATGACCGCGGATCTGCAGCTGCTCCTGGGCCAGCGGCAGCTTTTCACCAGAGGCCACGCGCAGCTGCCACTCGACCAGATCGAGGCCGGTGATCATCTCGGTCACCGGATGCTCGACCTGCAGCCGGGTGTTCATTTCCATGAAGTAGAAGCTGCCGTCCTGGTTGGCGATGAACTCCACCGTACCGGCGCCGACATAGCCCACCGCCTTGGCCGCATCGACCGCAGCCTTGCCCATCGCAGCCCGACGCTCGGGCGTCATGCCCGGCGCCGGCGCTTCCTCGAGCACTTTCTGGTGACGACGCTGCACCGAGCAGTCGCGCTCGAACAGGTACACGCAGTTGCCGTGGCTGTCGCCAAACACCTGGATTTCGATATGGCGCGGACGGGTGATGTACTTCTCGACCAGCACATGGTCGTCACCGAAGCTGGAGATGGCTTCACGCTTGCACGAGGCCAGCAAATCGATGAAGTCTTCCGAGCGCTCGACCAGGCGCATGCCCTTGCCACCACCGCCGGCTGCGGCCTTGATCAGCACCGGATAGCCGATGTCGTTGGCCTGCTGGTGCAGGTGGGCCGGGTCCTGCTCGTCACCGTGGTAGCCCGGGGTCAGCGGCACGCCGGCTGCGCCCATGATCTTCTTGGCTTCGGACTTCGAGCCCATGGCGTGAATCGCCTCGACCGGCGGTCCGATGAAGACGATGCCGGCCTCGTCGCAGGCGTGGCAGAAGGCCTCGTTCTCGGACAGGAAACCGTAGCCGGGGTGAATGGCCTGGGCGCCGGTCTGCTTCGCTGCGGCGATGATCTTGTCGATCACCAGATAGCTTTCCTTGACGGCCGGCGGGCCAATCAGCACCGCCTCGTCAGCCATGCGTACATGGCGCGCGTTCGCGTCGGCCTCGGAATACACCGCCACCGTCCTGATGCCCATGCGACGTGCGGTCTTGATCACGCGGCAAGCGATTTCACCGCGGTTCGCGATCAGTATCTTTTCAAACATGGTGTGCCTCCGCGGTGAAACCGCCTGAGCATGCTGCGCATGCAAGGCAATGTGACTTCGTCGCTGCGGCGCTGTGCGCCTGGTCACCGCGGTTTGCGATCAGAATCTTTTCAAACATGGTCTCGCTCCCTTATGCCTTCGGTACCCAGCTCGCCAAACGCTTGGAAAGGAAGGCATCCAGCCCTTCCTTTGCCTCGGGCGTGGCACGCAGACTGGAGATGCGACGGGCGGTGTCTTCCACCACCTCGTCGCTGACGGGCCGGTTGGCCACTGCACGGATCAGGTCCTTTGCCGCTGCCTGAGCACTGGGGCCGCCCTGCAGCAGTGCGGCGACGATCTCGGCGACGCGGGCGTCGAGCTCTTCGCTGGCAACCACTTCGTGGGCCAGACCCAGCTCACCGGCGCGCTCCGCGCTGATGCGCTCGGCGGTCTGAAAGTAGCGGTAAGCCTGGCGTTCGCCGATGGCGCGCAGCACATAGGGGCTGATCGCCGACGGGATGATCCCGAACTTGACCTCGGAGGTGGCGAACACCGCCTTTTCCGCTGCCACGCAGATGTCGCAGGCCGACGCCAGTCCCATGCCGCCACCCAGCGCGGCGCCATGCACGCGGGCGATGGTCGGCTTGTTCATTTCCGCCAGCGTGCGCAGCATGCCGGCCAGACGACGCCCGTCGGCGAGATTCTCTTCCACGCTGGCGTTGGCCGCAGCCTTCATCCAGTTGAGGTCGGCCCCGGCAGAAAAGCTCTTGCCGCGGCCGCCCAGCACCACCACGCGCACGCTGTCGTCGGCGTCGAGCTGACGGCAGGCGGCGGTGATGTCGGCAATCAGTTGCGCGTTGAAGGCGTTGTGCACATCGGGGCGGTTCATCCACACCGTCGCCACGCCATTGTTCAATTCGATTTCAAGTGTTTCGTACATCGTGTCTCCTCGCCTCGGGGGGCGCTGCAATCAGGATCCGCGGCCGGATTACATCCGGAACACACCGAACTTGGTCGGCGCGATCGGTGCATTGAGCGCGGCGGAAAGCGACAGGCCGAGCGTGCGCCGGGTCTGGGCCGGATCGATCACGCCGTCGTCCCACATGCGGGCGGTGGCGAAGTAGGGATGGCCCTGGGCTTCGTACTGATCGCGGATCGGCGATTTGAAAGCCTCTTCTTCGTCCTTGCTCCACGCTCCGCCCTTGGCCTCGATCCCGTCACGACGCACGGTGGCGAGCACGCTGGCCGCCTGTTCGCCGCCCATCACCGAAATGCGGCTGTTGGGCCACATCCACAGGAAACGCGGGGAGTAGGCACGGCCGCACATGCCGTAGTTGCCGGCGCCGAAGGAGCCGCCGATCAGCGTGGTGATCTTGGGCACCTGCACAGTGGCGACCGCGGTCACCATCTTGGCGCCGTCCTTGGCGATACCGGCGTTCTCGTACTTGCGCCCCACCATGAAGCCGGTGATGTTCTGCAGGAAAAGCAGCGGGATGCCGCGCTGGCCGCACAGCTCGATGAAGTGCGCGCCCTTCTGCGCCGATTCGCCGAACAGGATGCCGTTGTTGGCAACGATGCCCACCGGGTAGCCGTAAAGCTGGGCGAAGCCGCACACCAGCGTGGTGCCGTAGCGCGCCTTGAACTCGTCGAAGCGCGAACCGTCGACCACGCGGGCGATGATCTCGCGCACATCGAAAGGCTTGCGGGTGTCGCTGGGGATGATGCCGTAGATCTCCGACGGATCGTAGGCGGGCTCTTCGCCACCACCGAGCGCCATGCCCATCGGCTTGACCCGATTCAGGTTGGAGACGATGCGGCGCGCCAGATAGAGCGCATGGGCGTCGTTTTCGGCGAGGTGGTCGGCCACGCCCGACAGGCGGGTGTGCACATCGCCGCCGCCGAGGTCTTCCGCCGTCACCACTTCACCGGTGGCTGCCTTCACCAGCGGCGGGCCGCCGAGGAAGATGGTGCCCTGGTTCTTGACGATGATGGTCTCGTCCGACATCGCCGGCACATAGGCGCCACCGGCAGTACATGAGCCCATCACCACCGCGATCTGCGGAATGCCCTTGGCCGACATGTTGGCCTGGTTGTAGAAGATGCGGCCGAAGTGGTCGCGATCCGGAAACACTTCGTCCTGCTTGGGCAGGAAGGCGCCACCGGAATCGACCAGATAGACGCAGGGCAGATTGTTCTGCTCGGCGATCTCCTGCGCCCGCAGGTGCTTCTTGACCGTCATCGGATAGTAGGTGCCGCCCTTCACCGTGGCGTCGTTGGCCACAATCATGCATTCCACACCCTGCACGCGGCCGATGCCGGTAATGACACCGGCCGAGGGCGCATCATTGTCGTACATGCCGAAGGCCGCCATCTGGCCGACTTCGAGGAAGGGCGTGCCCGGATCGAGCAGATGCCCCACCCGGTCGCGCGGCAGCAACTTGCCGCGCGCGGTGTGCTTGGCCCGCGCCGACTCGCCGCCGCCGAGGCTGACCTCGGCGGCTTTCGCGCGCAAGTCGTCCACCATGCCGCGCAGCGACTTGGCGTTAGCCTGAAACTCTTCGCTGCGGGTGTTGATTGCAGATTTGATGATGCTCATGTCTCCTCGTCCTCGTTTATTGTCCGGCGCAGCACGTATGCAGAAAATGCTGTCGGCGCCGTGACCTTGAGTTTGTCGCACACGTCATGCTCTCACCCTTCGGTCCCGCCAGCGGGCTCATTGCGAAAGCCTAATGCCTGAAGCTGAGCCACGAGTGCCAACATGGTCGCATTTCGTGCCATCCTGAAACAGGTTCTGCGGGCATGACTGCCGACCACCGAGCTCCCGCCAGTACGCCCAAAGCCAGGCTGCATGCAGGAATACGCCAGTTCGCCCGTGCGTCCCAGACTGTGTCATGGGAATGGATTGTGCAGCACAGGGCGAAATTTTCCCGCTTCTGGCGACACTCCCCGACACGCGGCACCAGTACGGGCCCGAACAGGGCTCAGCCGCCGCTCAGTGCCTGCACGATTGCAAGCTCGTCGGTATCCGCGAGCGCCACGCCGAGGTCGTGCACCGCGCGGCCATTGACGAAGAAGCGCATGTGAGCGCGCATCCTGCCCTGCTCGTCAATCATCCGAAAGCGGATACCGGGAAAATGGAGGTCAAGCTCGGTCAGCACGTCGCGCAAGGTCGCCCCGTGCGCCACAACCTGACGCTCCCCGGTGTAGTCCCGCAGCGGCGTGGGAATGAGTACATTCATCGCCCGGCGCCCCCAACGCCGGGGGTGGCCACCTCGAGCGCGTAGATCTCGGGCAGGTGGCCGGCGATGCAGCGCCACGCACGACCTTCGTCGGCACTCATCCACAACTCGCCGCTGGTCGTGCCGAAGTACAACCCGACCGGATCGCACCCATCTGCCGTCATGCCCTGGCGCTTCACCGTCCACCACGCCTGTTCGCCAGGCAAGCCGTCATCAAGGCGCTGCCAGCTGTCACCACCATCGCGGGTGCCGTAGACGGCGGGCTGTCCGTTCGGACTGGTGCGCGGCCACACCGTACCGCCATCCATTGGAAACACCCATGCACAGTCCGGGTCACGAGGATGCACCACCATTGGAAAGCCGATATCGCCGACTTCTGACGGCATGGCGCGGCCAATACGCACCCAGGTGTCACCCGGACGATCCAGGCGGTAGATGCCGCAGTGGTTCTGCTGGTACAGGCGGTCCGGATTCGCAGGAGAGAGGCGCACACAGTGCGGATCATGAAAGGTCGGATCAGCGACATCGAAGCCTTCGACCACCTCCAGCCCCCCGAGCAGCGGGGTGAAGCTGCTGCCACCATCGCACGATTCATGTACGCCGCCGCCTGACATGGCAAAGTAAAGATGACGTGGATCGCGCGGATCGACAATGATCGAATGCAGCTTCGGACCGTCAGGGGTGCCGTCCTGCACAGTGCCCATCCAGCGCAGATAATCAGGGTTGTCGTTGATGATCGAAAACGGCGCCCACGTATCGCCTCCATCCTCGGAGCGGAACAGCCCTTGCGGCGAGGTACCGGCATACCAGCAAGCGGGTTCGGACGGGTGGGCAGGACTGAGCCAGAAGGTGTGCCCAACGGCACGGCCCTTGCCATCCGGGCTGCTGGCGAAGGCCGGCGGGCGCGTCGCCTCGGTCCAGTTTGCGCCAAGATCGGTGGATCGGAAGAGGGTCGGCCCCAGATGGCCCGTCGCAGTGGCGGCAAGCAGCGTTCGCCCGTCTCGCGGATCGAGCACCAGGTGACTGACGATGTGACCCAGGAAATGCGGTCCGTCCACACGCCATCTGCTGCGCCCGGCATCCCCATGAAGAAGCCATGCTCCCTTGCGCGTCGCAACAAGAATGACCAGAGGCAAATCTTCAGGCTGAGCAGACTGGGCTGACATGATGCGCTCCTATTCGGCGAGCCCCCGCGAGGATCTGACACGGGGGCAAGCATGGTGGACAGCTTGATTCAGAATAGTCGACACCATGAGGAAGCAGGAGGCCGGCACGGCAATGGCCGGGAGCGGATTGCTGAAGGACCAGACGCTGGAAGCGTCACCCCGCCACCGTCCGGCCCCCGTTGCAATCGGGCACGCCTCAGCGTGTTTCGCTGAACAGTTCGCGACCGATCAGCATGCGGCGGATTTCGCTGGTGCCGGCACCGATCTCGTACAGTTTGGCGTCGCGCCACAGGCGGCCGACGGCGTATTCATTGGTGTAGCCCACGCCGCCCAGGGTCTGGATCGCCTCGCCCGCCATCCACGTCGCCTTCTCGGCGGTGTAGAGGATTACGCCGGCGGCGTCCTTGCGCAGGGTGCGCGCGTGGTCGGTGCGGTCGCAGGCCTGACCGACGGCATAGGCGTAGGCGCGGCAGGCACTCCAGGTGGAATAGAGATCGGCGACCTTGCCCTGCATGAGCTGGAACTCGCCGATCGGAGTGTCGAACTGCTTGCGCTCGTGCAGGTAGGGCACGACTGCATCCATGCACGCCGCCATGATGCCGAGCGGGCCGCCCGACAGCACGGCGCGCTCGTAGTCGAGACCGGACATCAGCACGTTGACGCCGCGGCCGATGTTGGCCTCGCCGCCGAGCACGTTCTCGAGCGGGACTTCGACATCATCGAAGAACAGCGGGAAGGTGTTGGAGCCGCGCATGCCGAGCTTGTCGAGGTGGGTGCCATGCGTGAAACCCTTCATGCCCTTCTCGATGATGAAGGCGGTAATGCCTTTCGGGCCGGCGTTGATGTCGGTCTTGGCATACACCACCAGGGTGTCGGCATCGCCGCCGTTGGTGATCCACATCTTGCTGCCGTTGAGCACGAAATGGTCGCCCTTGCGATCGGCACGCAGCTTCATGCTCACCACGTCGGAGCCGGCATTGGGCTCGGACATCGCCAGCGCGCCGACGTGATCGCCCGAGATCAGCCTGGGCAGGTACTTCTGCCGCTGCGCCTCGGTGCCGTTGCGGCGGATCTGGTTGATGCACAGATTGGAGTGCGCGCCGTAGGACAGGCCGACCGAAGCCGACGCGCGGGAGATCTCTTCCATGGCGATGATGTGGGCCAGGTAGCCCATGTCGGTGCCGCCGTACTCCTCGCTGACCGTCATGCCATGCACGCCGAGATCGCCCAGCTTCTTCCACAGATCGGCGGGGAACTCGTTCACACGGTCGATCTCGGCCGCACGCGGCGCAATCTCGGCCGCACAGAAATCGCGCAAGGTGTCACGCAGGGCTTCGATGGTTTCGCCGAGATTGAAGTCGAGGCTCGGAATATGCATGGTTTGTCTCCTTCTCCGTTTATTCGCAGTCTGGTGGCAGCTCGCGCCTGACGATGATCGGCGCCTCTGCCCGGTGATGAAATAAGGGTAGACCGAAGCGCTGCGCGACAACTGCCATCAAGGTTGCAAATCCTGCCAATAGGATTACGATTTTGAGCCATGAAGATCATCACGCCATCCTCTGCCGAGCTGACGCTCGGCCGCGCAGCAACGCCAATTGCTTTCATTCGTGCGATCGTGCGCGGGTATCGCGCGAGAGGCATGGATCCGGCCAGGGCCTTGCGGCAGGCACAGATTCCGCCACAGGCCCTCGACGACCCGCAGGCGCGTGTCACGGCAGCACAGATGGAAGTGATGTCGGGCATTGCCATGCAGGAGCTCGATGACGAAGCCCTGGGCTGGTTTTCGCGCCGCCTGCCCTGGGGCAGCTACGGCATGCTGTGTCGCGCCTCGCTGACCTCACCGACGCTCGAGGTGGCGCTCAAGCGCTGGTGCCGCCACCACCGCCTGCTGACCGACGACCTCACCCTCGAATTCAGCCAGCAGCGCAACATGGCCACCATCCGCATTGCCGAGGCGCGCGATTTCGGCGACATGCGCGAGTTCTGCCTCGTCAGCATCCTGCGCTACCTGCTCGGCTACGTCAGCTGGCTGATCGACTCGCGCATCGCGCTGAGCGAAACCAGCCTGCCCTTCGCCGCGCCGCCCCACGCCGACGCCTATCCTTACCTCTTCCCCGGCCCGCTGCGTTTCGACGCCGATGCCGCGAGCTTCGCCTTCGACGCCCGCTATCTGTCGCTGCCGCTGCGTCGCGACGAGCGCGCCCTGCAGACCATGCTGCAACGCGCGCTGCCACTCACGGTGCTGCAGTACCGGCGTGACCGCCTGCTGGTGCATAGCGTCAGCCAGATTCTCAACACCAGCCCGGGCTTCGCGCACACGGCGGAGGACGTCGCCGCACAGCTCAACCTGTCGGTCCGGACTCTGCACCGGCAACTGAAGGAGGAAGGCGTCTCGCTGCAACGCCTGAAGAACGAAACCCGCCGCGAACGTGCGATCAAGCTGCTGCTGCAGACACGCAAGCCGGTGAAGCAGGTGGCGGCGGCCGTGGGCTTCGACAGCGAGAAGAGCTTCTCGCGCGCCTTTCGCGAGTGGACGGGCGTGGCGCCGGGGCAGTTCAGGGAAGGTGCCAGCGGGGCCTGAGGCCGTGCCGACGCCGCTTCAGCCTGCGTCGATCTCCGTCGTCGGCGCCGTCGCAAACGACACCCCGAGCCCGAGCAGGGTCGCTTTGCCGCGCACGGTGAGATCGGTCACGAAACGGAACTGCTGGCGCGCATCGACCGGATAGGCCTTGAGGCGATACCAGGTTCCCCACGGCTTCTCGCGCACGACCACGGCGATGGGCTGGCCGAAATGCAGAAAGGCGCTGGAGAGCGCGACATCGGACAAGGCCTGCTGCACGGCAGCGGCATCGTGCTCGGGATTGAGATAGAAATCGGCAATGCACTGCAGTCGCGGGGCGCCGTCATTGGAATTGAAGATGGGCGTATTCCACAGCCGCGAATGCGGAATCGAGACCACGTCGTCGCTCGGCGTTACCACCTGAACCGTTCGCATGCCAACGTGCCGCACTTCGCCGTAAATGCCATCGACCTTGATCCAGTCCCCGTTGCGGTAGGGCATTTCCCCCACCGCGACGACACCGGCAATCAGGCTGCTGGCGAGGTCCTTCAACGCAAAGCCGATCGCCAGACCAACGGTACCGAGCAGCGCGACCATGTTCTGCACCGACGGATTGATCACCACGGGGACGATCATGATGAAGGCCGCGACGATGATCAGCAGGCGCAACACCGGCACCAGGGCCAGCACGAACAGTCTCCGCCTGCCATGCAGGCGGTTGCCGAGCCATGGCAGTGCGCGCTGCGAGCCGGCAATCAGCACTGTGGCGATCAGGAGCACGGCGCCAACCTCGAGCGCCATCGTCCAGTCGGGCGGTCGGAAAATCTGTGCGATCGAGCTTTCGTCAGTCATGGCGGGTCAGAAGTCGTCAATCAGAAAACCCCGTCCGCGCAGCCAGCCACGCACGAGTTCGTAGCCCAGCGCGCTCACCCGCCAGCGTCCCTCACACTGTTCGACCAGGGTCAGTCGCTGCAGGCGCAGCACGATGGCAATGCAGTGGTGGCGCGGCAAGGGCAGCACGGCGGGCAGCACGGCATCGCTCAGCCCGTTGTGCAGCAGCAGCGCATGCAGGACGAGGGCCGCGTCTTCTTTTGCTTCGAGCGGCAGCGCAAGCTCGGGCTGTGCAGCCGACACCCAGACCACTTCGGCTTCCGGGTCGCCCTTCTTCTCCGGCGCGCTCGACTTGGCATCGCCCAGCTCTGCTGCCGGATCGGGCACCGCACGCAGGCGCTGGCGCCAATAGCGGCGTGCCGTGCCGACATTCCCCCGACAGTGCGCTGCAAGCTGCGCCACCTCATCACTGGCGGCAGTGTCGTCCTCGCAGGGGACGGTCAGCATGTCGCGGCCACTGCGGGCGTTGCGAAACCGCAGATGGCGCGCCCCTTCGGTGTCCACCAGCTGTGCAAACAGTCGTGACAAGCGGGGGCCGTCGAACGCCTGAAGCGTCATCGCCACCGGCAAGGGAAGCGACGAAGCCCGCTGCAGAAAAGCCCATGCCCAGCTGTCGCATCCCGCCAACCCCGGCCCGGCGCGCCCGCTGACCATGTCTTCAAGCAGGCTGCGCGCCAGCGCAAGTCCGTTTGCGGTTCGCAGGAAGAAGCGCTCAAGACCGGTCAGCGCCCATGGCTGGCCATCCGCAGGCCACGTCACCTGCCAGCGTCCATCGTTCGCCAGCAGCGCTTCGCATGACGGTGGCTCGATGATCTGCGCGTGATGACGGGCCGCCCAGTCGGCAACGATCTCGGCATGGCCGCAGTGGGGCTGACCAACCAGGACCTGCACACAGGAAATCGCGGCCCCGGCCTCCCCGCTCAATGTCGCATCGAGCGCGTTCGACGCGTCGCGCCAGTCGATCCGGCCCACGAGGTGCTCGAGCTGCATCTCGGGCAGGGAGCGCAGCTCGTCCTCCTTCCTCACCGGCGCGGTGTCGTCGTGATGGGCGCTGTGAAACAGCCGCAGGAACGACGACCAGGCAGCGGCCGCTGCGCTCCCGGCAGCCTGTTCGGGCTGCGCGTAGGCAGACAGCGGCACGAACTGCCACAGCTCGGGGGCTTGTTTTTCCGCTTCGGAGGAGACGCCTTCGCTCATGACGCTATTCTGGCGGAGAAGCCCGCGGATGTCGCATGTAAATCTCCGCTCCCGAAACGTTGCTCAGGCAGTGCTTTCGGGGTCGAGCTTGTCCTGGGTCCGGAGCTCGAAATCGGATGCGTCGTGGCGCTCGTGCAGCTGCTCCGATGGCTTGCCCCAGGTCCGGTTGACCTTGCGTCCGCGCTGGACAGCAGGACGCTGGCGGATCTCTTCGGCCCAGCGGCGCAGGTTCCCGTAGCTTTCGACCTGCAGAAACTCGCCCGCACCATAGGCTTCACCGAGCACCAGATTGCCGTACCAGGGCCACGTGGCAATGTCGGCGATGGAGTATTCATCGCCGCCCAGATAGCGATGCGCAGCCAGCTCACGGTCGAGCACATCCATCTGGCGCTTCACCTCCATGGTGAAGCGGTTGATCGGGTATTCGAACTTCTCGGGTGCATAGGCGTAAAAATGCCCGAAGCCGCCGCCAAGGTAAGGCGCCGAACCCTGCAGCCAGAACAGCCAGTTCAGCACCTCGGTGCGCGCAGCCGCATCCTTGGGCAGGAAATGGCCGAACTTTTCTGCCAGATAGAGGAGAATCGCACCGCTTTCAAACACACGGCAGCCGGTACCGGCATCGAAGAGCGCCGGGATCTTCGAGTTTGGATTGACCTCGACGAATCCGGTCGAAAACTGTTCGCCCTTGGCAATCCGGATCAGATGAGCGTCATATTCCGCGCCGCTCACACCCAGCGCCAGCAACTCCTCGAGCAGGATCGTGACCTTCTGTCCATTGGGCGTGCCCATCGAATACAGCTGCAGGGGATGCTTGCCGCGCGGCAGCGCGGCCTCGTGTGTAGCCCCGGCAATCGGTCGATTGATCTTGGCCCACTCTCCACCATTCTCGGCATCCCAGGTCCAGACCGCTGGCGGGACGTACTTGGTCGCTTCGGACATGATTCAGACCCCCTTGTTGATCGTTGAAAACGCGCTCAATCCGGCATCCCGGCCAGCTGCGCCAGAATGCTTGTGTAGTTGTCGACGCCTTGCGCACCGGTCACAAGGTGGCGACGATTGAAGATCATTGCCGGCACACCTCGAATGCCCTGGTTCAGCCAGGTATTTTCGGCCTCGCGCACATCGACGGCAAAGCGTTGATCGGCAAGAACCGCCAGCGCTGCGTCCCGTTCCAGCCCGACTTCCGCCGCCACATCTGCCAGCACGGCGACATCAGACAGATTCCGCCGATCCCTGAAGTGTGCGGCAAAAAGCGCCAGTTTCAGCTCATGCATGCGCCCCTGCAACCCGGCCCAATGCAGCAGTTGATGCACGTTGAAGGTGTTGTGCATGCGCATGTCGTCGGAAAAGCGGAACTCGAAGCCGAGGCCAGCGCCAATTTCCGTCTTCCTGACCCGGCTCTCCTCGGATTGTTCCGCGGTGGAACCGTACTTCTCGGCGACGTGCTCGCGCAGGTTTTGGCCCCCGGGCGGCATCGACGGGTTCAGCTCGAATGGATGCCAGTGAATCTCGTGCGCCGTGCCGGTCGCCTCCAGCGCATTGGCCAGTTGCCTGTAACCGATGATGCACCAGGGGCAGACCACATCTGACACGATGTCGATCCGCAGCGTCTGAGTCGGAGCGGTCATGATTGAGTCTCTCACTTTTCGCGCGGCCAGCGCCGCGCATCGTATTGGTCAGAAGCCTGCGGGTTCAGGCCGACTTGCGCCACTCGAAGCGCTGAAACATCGCATCCACCGGCGTCTTCGCCAGATGGTTGGTGTAGTTCGACATCACCTTCTGCGAGACGCCGAGCACCACCTCAAGAACCTGGCGCCGGGTGAAGCCTGCGTCGAGGAAATCCTGCACCGCACCCTCATCCACGTTGCCACGGTTGCGCGCCACACTCAACGTGAAGGTCCGCAGCGCCTCCAGATGGGCATTGGGCAAAGGCGTTTCATCGCGCAGCGCAGCGGTGATCGCATCGTCCACCTTCATGCCTTTGGCGATGCCGGTGTGGGCGGGCACGCAGTAGTGGCAGGCGTGCTCCACGTTGATCGACTGCCAGACCACGGTCAGCTCGTCGCTGTCAAAGCTGGAGTTCACGAAAAGCTCATGAACCGTCTGATAGGCCTCCAGCATCCCCGGCGCCTCCGCCATGACTGCGTGCAGGCCCGGAATCATGCCGAAAGCCTTCCTCGATCTGGCGAGCAGCGGCTTGCTGGCTTCGGGTGCGGTGGCTTCGTCGTGAAGTTGAAAATCAGGCATGTGTAGCTCCTTGGTCAGCGATCCGGGCGAGAGCCCGTGACCGGTTGAGAACGGTGGGTGTATCGCAACGCGCCCCGCAAGGTCGGCGGCTGCACTTCGGTATTGAAAGCGACTGTTTAGATCGATCGGTTTAAATTTAAGCCGTTTAAACCGATCGGTCAATACAATTTTTCAGCGCGGGGGTGGAGCGGTGGAAGCTGTCAGCGCAACAAGCGCTGAGCCTGACCGGCAATCGTCCTGAGCGAGGACGCGTCACACATGCCACGGCCCAGCACCCGGATGGCGACGATCATTGCCATCAGCCCTTTGGCGGTCGCTGCGGGATCGAGCCCCTCGGGAATTTCCTTGCGCGCCTGCGCGACTTCGATGCTGCGTCGGAAGAAGGCTTCCATTTCTCGCAGTCCGTTGCGGACGATGCGGTTGACCTCTTCGCCTTGCGCGCCGAGATCGGAAGCCGTGTTGATCAGAAAACAGCCCTTCTTCTCGGTGTCCGCAATGGTTTCGGCGACGATGCCGTCAAACAGCGCTGCGATGGCCTGCACCGGATCATCCATGGATTCGAGTTCGGCCAGCAGTGCCCTGCGGTTTTCCTTGTCGTACTTCTGCAGCGCCTTGATGAACAACTGCTCCTTGCCGCCAAAGGCGTTGTACAGGCTGCCGCGGGTAATGCCCGTCCCTGCGATGAGGTCGGCCATGGACGCGGGCTCAAAGCCCTTCTGCCAGAACACCTTCATCGCCTTGCCAACGACTTCGTCTTCGTCGAATGACTTTTCCCAGGGCATCGCATGCCACCTTGATCTGCGTTAACGACGCCTGATACTAGCATTTTTAAACCGAAAGGTTCAGACCATTGATCAGTGGTCTGCTGCCGAGGGGAAGCGCCCGGACTCATGCCTTCAGAATTGTCAGGCCGTGTGCGCTCGCGCCCCGCATCAGGCCCCGGCACTGGCCCATCCGCAGCGACAGGCGCATAATGATTTGCTTATTTACACAGTCTGGAAGGAGCCCTCCATGCGACATCCACTGCTACGCGCCCTTGTTCCCGTGTTGCTGACCCTTTCTGCATTCCACGCTGTGGCGGACGAAACTGCGCTGCTGGCCGAGGCTCGCGGGGTGGCAAGCAGCATTCCGCCGAAACTGATTGCCGTACTGCAGGAGGAGATTGCGAAGGGCGGCCCCGAGGGTGCAATCGGCGTGTGCCGCGACAAGGCGCCGCAGATGGCGAAGGCCGCGTCGGAGAAAACCGGCTGGAATATCCGCCGCGTGAGTCTCAAGAACCGCAACCCGAAGGCGGTGCCCGACGCCTGGGAGCGTGCGGCGCTGGAGGCCTTCGACCGCCGCGCAGCGGCCGGAGAGGCGCCCGCAACGCTGGAGAAAGGCGAAGTCGTCGTCGAGGGCGGGGTAAAGTCCTACCGCTACATGAAGGCCTTGCCCACGCAGGCGCTCTGCCTGTCCTGCCACGGCAGCGACACCGACATCGACCCGGCGGTCAGGACGAAGCTACAGGCCTTGTACCCCGACGACAAGGCCACCGGGTACACGGTGGGCGAGATCCGTGGCGCCATGACCATCCGCCGCCCGCTCTGAGCCTTGCCGCCTGCGCTAACGCAGCAGCTCGGACGCCAGACTGCGGACCATGCGCTCGGCCTGCCCGAGGTAGGCGCGACCGAAGAGGTTGAGATGGTTCAGCACGTGATAAAGGTTGTAGAGCGTTTTGCGCTGCGCGTAGCCTTCGGCCGGCGGCAAGGCCGCACGGTAGGTGGCGTAGAAGGCGGTGGGGAAGCCGCCAAACAGCTCGCTCATCGCCAGGTCTGCATCGCGGTCGCCGCGATAGACCGCAGGATCGAAGATCACCGGCCGGCCCCCGGCATCCACGGCAGCGTTGCCGTTCCACAGATCGCCATGGAGCAGGCTGGGGCGCGGACAGTAGTCCAGAAACAAGGCAGGCACACGCGCCAGCACCTGTTCGAGCTCGGACCCAAGCGCCGTGCCGTAGCCGGCTGAGCGCGCCCGTTCCAGCTGCGGCGCCAGCCGGCATCTGACGAAGAATTGTGCCCAGGCATGGTGCGGGGTGTTCGCCTGAGGACTTGTGCCGATGAAGTTGTCGCGCCCCCAGCCAAAGTCCTCACCAACATCGAGATGCAGTTGCACCAGCGCTTCGGCAAAGCGGCGGCCATCCTCCGCGCTCAAGAGCGGATGCAGTTCGATGTATTCAAGCAGCAGGAAGGCCTCATCCGCCGTCGCACCGCACGCCAGAACCTGCGGCACCCGAAAGGCACCATTCCCGGCCAGCGCCGCCAGGCCATCGACCTCGGCATCGAACATCGGCAGTGCGTCCGCAGCGTTCAGCTTGAGACAGCAGGGCCGGTCATGCGCGCGCACCTCGAGCACCCGATTGATGCAGCCGCCGCCCAGCGCCCGCGCCTCCGCACCGGAAAAATCCAGCCCGCTCAGGACCTTGATAGCCTGCGCCGTTTCGGCGTTCAGTTTCTGCACGTTTGACACCGGGAAGCCCCTCTCTCGCACAGCCGGCCGGAACCACGCCCTGCCGGCAGCATTACTGCGCCCCCCGTTTCACGAACACGTAGTGCTTGCTGACCGCCTCCAGCACCTCAAACACGCCCTTGAAGCCGGCGGGAATCACGCAGGCTTCACCGGGACCGAACTCACGCGCCACCCCGCCCTCATCGGTGATGCGGATGCGCCCGCTCAACACGTGGAAGAACTCGTCGGTATCGTCGGCGAAAGCGATGCGCCAGGCGCCGGGTTCGCAGGACCAGGCGCCGGCAGACACGCCGTCCTGTTCATAATGATTCCAGGTCGTGCGCAAGGGATTGCCCTCGAGCAGGCGCGCAGGACGCGGATGATCGAATTCGGCCGGCGCGGACGAGCCGGTGAAGGACGTCAGGGTCTTGTGCATGGCGGGTGGCGTGAAGTGGACGCCGCGCATTTTACCCGGCGTCCACGCCTCCGTCGCCCGCCCCGGTTTCCGGCGCGTCGGGCTTCCACGCCGAATCGGGTCGCCAGCTGGCCACCCAGGCGAGCACCGCGTCCGACGGCATCGGACGCGCAATGCCAAAGCCCTGGGCAAGCACGCAGCCCAGCTCGAGCAGTTTCGTTCCATGCGCAACGGTTTCGACCCCCTCGGCGATCACATCGCGCTGGAAGGCCGCGGCCAGACCGACGACGCCCTCGACGATTGCCATATCGTCGGCATCGTCGAGCATGTTCCGCACAAAACTCTGGTCGATCTTCAACAGGCCAGCAGGCAGGCGTCTCAGGTAGGTCAGCGAGGAATACCCGGTGCCGAAGTCGTCCAGCGAAAACCTGACGCCCATCGCAAGGCAGGCGTGCATCAGCTCGCAGACCTGCTCCATGTCTTCGAGCGCATTGGTCTCCACGATCTCGAGCTCGAGCAGCTGCGGATCCACCCCCGGGTGGGCCGCAAGCAGCGCAGCAAGACGCACGACGAAATCGCCTTGCTGCAGCTGGCGTGCGCCGACGTTCACGCTGACTGGCAGGTTCAGTCCGGCGGCACGCCATGCGTCCAGCTGGCTGAGCACCGTATCGATCACCCACTCGCCGACCTCGACGCTGATGACATGATCCTCGATCTGGGGCAGAAAACCGTCCGGCACCAGCAAGCCGCGAACCGGATGCTGCCACCGGATCAGCGCCTCCAGGCCGACCACCACCCCGGTCTTCAGGTTGACCTTGGGCTGGTAGTGAAGCAGGAACTCTCCCCGCTCGAAACCCTCGCGGACGGCCTGGCGGCTGGCGTGCAGGGATTTGAGCTCAGCGTCGTAGCTGACGTCGAAAAAGTGGCAGCGATTCTTGCCGGCCTGCTTGGCCAGATACATGGCCTGGTCGGCATGGCGCATCAGCACTTCGGCCTCCGCGGCATCCTGCGGATACAGCGTGACCCCGATACTCGCGGAAACACGCAGTACGAGCCCATCGACGGTCACCGGTTCGGCCACTGCCTGCAGCATGCGATCAAGCACGACCTCACCGTCCTTCCGTGTGTGGAGGTCAGTCAGCACTGCGACGAACTCGTCGCCGCCGATGCGTGCCAGCGTATCGCCGTCCCGCAGCGCATCCTTCATGCGGTCGGATAGGACGTTCAGCAGCTTGTCGCCGACATTGTGGCCATGCGTGTCATTGACCGGCTTGAAGCCATCCAGATCGAGATACGCGACGGCAAGCGACAGCCCCCGCCGCTGACTCTGCGCCATCGCATGCTTCAACCGGTCCGCCAGCAACACGCGGTTCGGGAGCCCGGTCAGTGCATCGTAGTGCGCGATATGCTCAAGCTGCTTTTCGTGCGCCTTCATCAGGGTGATGTCGGTCAGCAGGGCAACGTAGTTCGTGATGCCGCCGCTGATGTCCCGCACCGAACTGATCGTGAGCATCGCCGCATAGTGTTCGCCGCTCTTCTTGTCGCTCCAGATCTCGCCATACCAGTGACCGCGTTCTCGCAGCATCCGCCACATGGCGGCGTGATAGTCGGGCGTCTGGCTGCCCGACCCAAGCAGGTTCGCGGGCTGGCCGATGAACTCTTCGCGAGCGTAACCGGTGATCTCGCAGAAGGTCTGGTTTGCATCGACGATCCTGCCCTCGGCATCGGTGATGAAGATGCCTTCGCGGGCATCGGTGAAGACACTGGCGGCCAGACGAAGACTGGCCTCGGCCTGCTTGTCCGCGGTCACGTCCTCGACACTCGACCAGATCAGCCGCTCCCCACCGCGCTCAAGCACCATGCTGGATACGCGCACCGGAATGCTGTGGCCATCACGGTGCCGGTAATCGACTTCGTAACGGCAGCATGACTCCATGACGCGAAGACGTTCCAGCTGACGGACTTCGTCGTCGGCCCGTTCCGGCTCGATGATGTCCCGATAATTGAGCGCTTTGGTTTCCGCAATCGTGCGCCCGAGAATGGCGGCAAACGCCGGGTTGACGTCGAGCAGCCGCCCGTCCCGGGAGCGCAGCGCCAGACCGATCGGCGTCGTCTCGAACAGCATGCGGTTGTAGTTCTTGCTGTCCTGCAGCTGCTTCTCGGTCTCCAGCCGCTTTCTCGCCATGCGCGAGAAACGCTCCTGCAGTCGGACCAGCTCAAGCGCGCCCTTGAACTGCGAGACATGCTGATGCTTGCCTGACTCCAGCTCCCCCGTCGACCGGGTCAGCTGCTCAAGAGGCTGCAGGATGCTCACCCGCACGCCCCACATCGCCGTCACGAACATCAGCGCGACGAAGAACAGCAGCATCAGCGCGCCCTTGATCGCCTGCGATTCGATCGCTGCCATCTGTGCATCGAAAGGGATGCCGACGCCGACAAAGACCGGATTGCCGAAATCGCGATCGACCAGCCGCATGAGGGCGAAGATGCGCGTTATTCCGCTCCCGTCCTTGCTGACAGCGACCGTGTAGTTCGAGGCACTGTCCGCGTCCGGCGTCTGGATGTTCAGCTCGCCGAGCTTCAACCCCAGACGATCCCGGGCTTCGGGAAAATGCGCCACGATCCGGTTGTCCGCATCGGCAATGTAGGCAATCGAGTTCTCCGGCAGCCGCGTCTCGGCCAGACGCTCGCTCCACCACGAGAGTGAAATGACCGCAACGGCGGCCCCCACGATGCGGCCGTCGGCCGGCGCAACAACAGGGTACGCAAAATTCACGCTGGTCACGCCCGCGGCCCGGTCGGTCTGGAACTCGCCGATCGAAAACTCCCCCTTGTCGAGCGCACGGCGGATGTATGAGCGGTCTGCAACATTGACCCGGGCCTCCAGCGGCAAGGCGTTGCACAGCAATTCGCCATCCGCACCCGGTACGCCCAGATTGACGTAACGCTCCGTCAGCCCCAGCACCTTGGTCAGAAACGCGCTGCATGCAGGGGATGCCGGCTGCTGCACTTCCGGAAACTGGGCCAGGCGCTCCAGGTAGCGTCGCGTCTCCTCGATCAGGCGAGCCTGATCACTCGCCAGGAGGCTGGCGGTATCGATCGCCTGCTGCTGGGCACCCTCGATCGCCTCGATGCGCCCATTCCATGCGTTGACAGCCAGCATCACCACACCCGGAAGCGCTACGAGTAGAACCAGTGCAACCAGCCTGGCGCGCAGTGAATGCAGAAATTGACGCATGGTTTAGCTGAACACGATCTGCAAACGGAAAGGTGCATGCCGGCCAGAACAGTCTTGCCGTAGAAGAGCATTCTACGCTCAGCTTGCATACAAACCGGCAGCGCCCTGTCGTACCCTTGCCCGTTTCACGAGTACAGGAGTGTCTGCCTCATGAGCCAACGCACGGCCGTCGATCTGAACAAGGCCTACCTGCTGCTGAACCACGGCCCGGTCACGCTCGTCAGCAGCGCTGCGGGCGAGCGCCGGAACGTCATGGCCGCGTCGTGGGCAATGCCACTCGACTTCGACCCGCCCAAGGTCGCCGTGGTGATAGACCGCAGCACCGTGACACGAGAGCTGGTCGAGGCCAGTGGAGAGTTCGTGCTCAACATCCCGTCCCTGAGGATCGCCGAGACCGTGCTGCAGGCGGGGTCGGTCAGCGGCCGCGAGGGTGACAAGCTCGCAGCGCTGGAGATCACGACGAGCCCGGCGTCTGCCGTCGGCGCCCCGCTCGTTGAAGGCTGCCTCGGCTGGCTGGAGTGCAGGGTGATTCCCGAACCGGAGAATCAGCGCAAGTACGATCTGTTTGTGGCCGAAGTGGTAGCCGCATGGGCCGACCCGGCCGTCTTCAGCAACGGCCGGTGGTCATTTCAGGATGGGGAAAAACGCACCATCCACTATCGCGCCGGCGGGCACTTCTTTGCGACCGGCGACGGCTTCGAGGTGTGACCCGGCAGACTCAGAAGCCGCCCGTCTCCAGCCAGCGCTCGATCTGAGGCAAGCGGTCGACACCCCAGAAGCACTCGCCATCGATGACGACATACGGCGAGCCGAAGATCCCGCGCGCAAGTGCCGCCTCGCATTCGGCCTTCAGCCTGGCCTTGATGGCATCGGCTGAGACGGCAGCACCGAGTTCATCACCCGGCACGCCCACGGATTCGGCCACAAGCTTTACCGTATCGAGCGACGAGATGTCGTGACCGTCGACAAAGAAGGCGCGAAATACGGCCAGCGCAAAGCGTCGCGCCAGCGCCGGATCGGTATCCTGCAGATGGTAGAACGCACGTGCGGCATGCTGGGTTGCCACCGGGAAGGGCTCGGGAACCACGAATGGCAGCCCAAGATAACGGGCGCTGCGGACGATGTCGTGCAGCGAGTAGTCGCCCTTCATCGGCAGCCCGGTCAGTGGCACGCCACCGGTAACCTTGTACACCGCACCCAGCAGGTACGGATGCCAGGCCACTTCGCGGCCGTACCTGGCGGCCAGCGCGTCGATCTTTTCTGCCATGAAGTAACCGTAGGGCGAGGAAAAATCGAACCAGAATTCAATCGGGTTTGCAGTACCGGGCACGGCAGTCACTCCATCAAGACTGGAAAAAATCCTGCGGATTCAGCAACGGGAAGAGAGGGAGGGAAACCCGCCACCACAACCCGCAGGACCGGAAGCACGGCTGACGATCAGCCGGCGAGCGCGCGACCGATCACCAGCTTCTGGATATCGCTCGCACCCTCGTAGATCTGGCACACACGGACATCGCGGTAGATGCGCTCGACCGGGAAGTCGCTGACGTAGCCATAGCCGCCATGCACCTGAATCGCGTCAGAGCAGACCTTTTCGGCCATCTCGGAGGCAAACAGCTTGGCCATCGACGCCTCCTTGAGGCAGGGCCGACCAGCATCCTTGAGCGTGGCCGCGTGCCACACAAGCTGGCGCGCAGCCTCGAGCTGTGTCGCCATGTCGGCAAGGCGGAAATTGACCGCCTGATGCTCGAAGATCGGCTTGCCGAAACTCTCGCGTTCCTGCGCGTACTTGACCGCCGCCTCCAGCGCGGCACGCGCCATGCCCAGGCACTGCGCGGCGATACCGATGCGACCCGCCTCGAGGTTGGCCAGCGCGATCTTGTAGCCCTGACCTTCCTCACCGATCACCGAATCGGCCGGAATACGGCAGTTCTCGAACAGGATCTGCGTGGTGTCGGAAGCCTTCTGGCCCATCTTCTCCTCGATGCGCCCCACCTGGTAGCCCGGCGCGCTGGCGGGAACGAGGAAACAGGTAATACCCTTCTTGCCCGCTGCCTTGTCGGTGACTGCAAACACGATGGCCATGTCGGCATGCTTGCCCGAGGTGATGAACTGCTTGACCCCGTTCAGCACCCACTCGTCGCCCTCACGCACCGCCGAGGTCCGGATGGCCGACGCGTCGGAGCCGACATGCGGCTCGGTCAGGCAGAAGCAGCCCAGCTTCTCGCCGCGGGCGAGCAGCTTCAGCCAGGCTTCCTTCTGTGCGTCGGTACCGAAACGGTTGAGGATGCCGCAGGGCAGCGAGTTCTGCACACTGACGATGGTCGAGGTTGCGCCGTCGCCGGCGGCAATCTCTTCCAGCGCCAGCACCAGGCTCATGTAGTCCATACCGGCACCGCCCCACTCCTCGGGCACCACCATGCCCAGCGCGCCGAGCGCGGCGAGTTCCTTCAGCGCTTCGGCCGGAAAGGTGTGGTTGCGGTCCCAGTCGGCCGCAAAGGGGGCAAGGCGTTCCTGTGCAAAAGCACGGATGGAGTCGCGGATCATTTCCTGTTCAGCAGTCAGAATCATTGTCTCTTCCCACGGAAGGCTCAAGCCTTCGTCGTTCATGTATTAAAAATCGCGCCGGACCAAAGCGGGCCGTGGCGGGGACTTCCGCAGCAGTCGAGGACTGTCCGAGCCCGCAGGGCGAGTTCCGCAGACTGCGGAGGAAGTTCCCGTCGCGGCCCGCGACTCGTGGCACAAACCCGCACCCTTCATCGCAGGCCTCAGCGAGACCAGCCTCAGCTCACCGCAGCATTCACCTCGATCGCCATCGCCGTCGCCTCGCCACCGCCGATGCACAGGCTGGCAACGCCACGCTTGAGCCCCTTGGCGCGCAGCGCACCGATCAGCGTCACCAGAATGCGGGCACCCGAGGCACCGATCGGATGACCCAGCGCGCACGCGCCGCCATTCACGTTGACCCTGTCATGCGGCAGCTTCATCTCCTTCATCGCCGCCATCGTCACCACGGCAAAGGCCTCGTTGATCTCCCACAGGTCGACGTCTTCGACGCCCCAGCCAGCCTTGGCCAGCACCTTCTGCATCGCACCGACCGGCGCCGTCGTAAACCACGCCGGCTCCTGCGCGTGGGTGGCGTGGCCAATGATCGTTGCCAGCGGCGAAAGGCCGAGCTTTTCCGCCGTCGACTTGCGCATCAGTACCAGCGCAGCCGCACCATCGGAGATCGACGACGAGTTTGCTGCGGTGACCGTACCGTCCTTCCTGAACGCAGGCTTGAGGCTGCCAATCTTGTCGAGCTGCGCCTTCAGCGGCTGCTCGTCCTTGTCCACCACGACATCGGCCTTGCGCCCCGAGACGGTCACCGGTGCCACTTCCCAGCTGAATGCACCGCCATTGATCGCGTTCTGCGCACGCGTCGTGGAGGCCACAGCAAACTCATCCTGCGCCGCACGGGTAAAGTCGAAGTGCGAGGCGCAATCCTCGGCAAAGGTGCCCATCAGACGACCCTTGGTCTCCTTCGAATAGCTGTCCTCCAGGCCGTCGAGAAACATGTGATCGAGCATCTGACCATGACCGAGGCGATAGCCGCTACGCGCCTTGGGCAGCAGGTAGGGTGCGTTCGACATCGACTCCATGCCGCCCGACACCATCACATCGTTGGTTCCGGCCAGCAGCAGATCGTGCGCCAGCATCGTGGCCTTCATGCCTGAGCCACACACCTTGTTGACCGTGGTGCAACCGGCCGACAGCGGCAGGCCTGCACCCAGCGAGGCCTGACGTGCGGGCGCCTGACCGACGCCTGCGGGCAGCACGCATCCCATGATGACCTCCTCGACCTGCTCGGGCGACAGCCCGGCGCGCTCGACCGCCGCCTTGATGGCGACCGCGCCGAGCTGGGGGCCGGTCAGGCCGGACAGGTCGCCCTGAAAGCCCCCCATCGGGGTGCGGGCAACGGATACGATAACGACGGGATCAGACATGCAATTCTCCATTTTCGAACAATGACTGCACTCAGTTGCCGAGTGCTTCGAGCGCCGCGGCATAGCGCGGCATCAAATCTTCGCTGCGGCTGACGTTGATCCCGAGATCGCGAATCAGTCCGTTCTTCAAGCCGTAGATCCAGCCATGCACGGTCAGACGCTGACCGCGCGCCCACGCATCCTGCACCACCACCGTCTGCGCCACGTTCACCACCTGCTCCATGACGTTGAACTCGCACAGCCGGTCGTGACGCTGCTCCAGCGGCAAATCGTCCACTGCCCCGCGATGCTTGACGTGGACGTCCTGCACATGACGCAGCCACAGGTCGACCAGGCCGACACGGTCACGGTTGAGTGCCGCTTTCACGCCACCACAGCCATAGTGGCCCACCACCATGATGTGCTTCACCTTGAGCACATCGACCGCGAACTGGATGACTGACAGGCAGTTGAGGTCGGTATGCACCACCACGTTGGCCACATTGCGATGGACGAACACCTCGCCCGGCAGCAGGCCAACGATCTGGTTGGCAGGCACGCGCGAATCCGAGCAGCCGATCCACAGGTATTCCGGGCTCTGCAGATGCGCCAGCTTCTCGAAGAAACCGGGGTCGACCTCCTGCATCTGGCGCGCCCACGCCACGTTGAAATCGAACAGGTGGAACAGGTTCTCGTTGTTCACCTCGGCCTCGGACCAGTTGTCGAGATCGAGGGTCATGAACACCGTCCCCTCGACCGGCGTCTGGTAGTAGGAAGGCGCCTCAGTGAAACCGAGCTCGCGATACAGCTTTACCGCGATCCGCATCGCGGGCAGCGTATCGAGCATCACCCGCCGGTAACCGAGCGCCTTCGCCGCCTGGATTGCAGCCATGGCGAGCTGGCGCCCCACACCGGTGCCGCGCGCCTCGGGCTCGACATACAGCCGCTTCATCTCGCACATGCCGTCCGACAGGCGGCGCACGCCGACACATCCGGCCGGGCGGCCATCCACCTCGGCGTAGAACAGGCGCCCGTCGGCTGCGCCATAGGCGCCGGGAAGATCGGCAAGCTCTTCGGCGAAGCCCTGAAAGTTCATATCGACGCCCAGCCAGGCCGCATAGTTGCGGAAGAACTGGCGCACATGCGCAAGCTCCGCAGCGTCGCTGGCAGTAATCGTGAGCAGGCGGACGGTCATGCTTTGGTCTCCTCGTTGCCTTGTGCCTGACGTCGCAGCACGCCGGCCATATCGACCTCAGGCTGCGCCGTCCTTCTTGCCGTGCATGGCGATGATGGTCTGCTGCATCACCGCGCACAAGGTCCAGTGTTCGTCGCGCACCGCATACACCTCGGCGCGCGTAATCAGCAGCGTGCGCCCGGGCTTGATCACTTCGCCCCGCGCCACCAGGCGCTGCCCGTCCGCCGGCGCCAGCAGGTTGAGCTTGTACTCCACCGTCAGCACGCTGGTGTCCTGCGGTGTCAGCGTATTGGCTGCATAGCCTGCGGCCGAGTCGGCAATCATGCCGACCACCCCGCCATGGATATATCCGTGCTGCTGGGTGATCTCGGGCCGGTGCGGCAGATGGATCTCCGCAAACCCGGGCTCCAGTTCCGCCAGCTCCGCCCCGATCAGCCGCATCGCCTTCTGCATGCCGAAGCTGGCCCGCACACGGTCAGCATAGTCCGGATCCTTGGGCTGGAACTGAGGTGCCTCGTGTCTCATGGGTGTCTCCGTGGGTTAATTTTTATTTGTTTTTACGTTTACGTCAACGTAAACTAAAATTCAAAAAAATCAAGCCGGGCCTGCCGGCGGACGACTCACGCGGTGCTCGCGCTGTCGATGTGCTTCACCAGTTCGGCCCGTGCCGCCGCAGCCCCCTCGGGGTTGTGGCCGAGCAAGGCGTTGCACTGGCGCTCGAGACTGTCGATCTCGATCAGCACGGCTTCGATGTCGATGCGCTGCTGTTCAAGCGCGGCGCGCCGCTCCGCCAGCACCTTGGTAAAGCGCTCGAGCTGCGGTGCGGAATTGCGCACGCCGCCGTACATGTCGAGCAACTCGTTGATTTCGGCCAGTGACAGACCAAGGCGCTTGCCGCGCAGGATGAGCTTGAGACGGGTGCGATCAGCCTTGGTATAGACGCGGGCACGCCCGGTGCGGGCCGGCGTGAGCAAGCCCTGGTCTTCGTAGAAGCGGATTGCACGCGGGGTGATGTCGAACTCGCGCGCAAGCTCGGTGATCGTGTAAGTCTGTTCGCTGGCCATTTTGAGCGGTTGCGGTCGCCGCCACAGGGCTGCGGCCGAACGCGTGATTAGCGTGAGAAGGATTGACAATGGGTTCCGTACTGCGGAAAAGTTAAGCAGATTCCGGGGGTTTGGGCAATGTGAATCTCGCCCCCCGCCACACGACACGAGATCAGGAATGACGACAGCGAACGAACTGCAGTACCCCTTCGAACAACTGCCCGATGGCGGCACCGTTGCCCAGGTCGCGCCCGGCATCGGCTGGGTGCGCATGCCGCTGCCCTTTGCGCTGAACCACATCAACCTGTGGCTGCTCGACGACGGCGACGCGCTGACCGCGGTGGACACTGGTTTCGGCCTCGAACCGATCAAGGAGCACTGGTCGCAGATCCTCGACGCCGACCCGCGCCCCCTGTCGCGCCTGATCATCACCCACTGCCACCCGGACCACCTCGGGCTCGCCACCTGGCTGACTGCGCGCAATGGTGCGACGCTGCACATGACACAAGGTGAATTCCTCGGCGGTCATGCCATGTGGCATCAGCTGCCCGGCTATTCGGTCGGTGACATGATCATGCAGTTCCGCAGGCACGGCCTCGACGAAAAGCGCCTCGACGCCCTCACCGAACGTGGCAACGGATATCGTCGCGGCGCGCCCGAGATGCCCTCGAGCTACCAGCGCATGTTCGCGGGCGACCGCATCCGCATCGGCGCGCACGAATGGGAGGTCATCGTCGGCTATGGCCATGCGCCCGAACACGCCAGCCTGTATTGCGCTGCGCTCGGCGTGCTGATCTCGGGCGACATGCTGCTGCCGCGCATTTCCACCAATGTCAGCGTTTTTGCAGCGACGCCGGATGACGATCCACTGGGCTGGTTCCTCGATTCATTGCGCCGCATCAATCACTTGCCTGAAGACACGCTCGTGCTACCATCCCACGGCAAGCCTTTCCGTGGCATACGTAAAAGAGTCGACGAACTGATCGAACATCACCGCGAGCGCTGCGCTGCACTATTGGCAGAATGCCGCACTGCACGGAGCGCTGGCGAGTTGCTGGGTACGCTTTTTCCGCGCGAACTGGACACGCATCAGGTCATGTTCGCCATGGGAGAGGCCATTGCCCATTTGAACCATCTCGTGAAGCAGGGAGAGCTTTGCAAGGTGGAGGGAGATGATGAAGCGATTCGCTTCATCAAGATAAGCTGATTGGTCTCCGGACCGATCCAACAAGGAGCACAACAACGATGGCTGCACCCAACGAGAACGCTCAAACCGAGCTGCCCGATCCGCAGGAAGTTGCTCAGACCTACGCCGAGGTCGCCAAGCGCGCCTCCCACCTGATCAGCGATCACGTTCAGCGCCAGCTCAAGAAGGGCGTGGCCGCACCCGCGGACGAACTCGGCATCGCCCAGGCTTTCATGGACATGATGGCAAAGCTGCTGTCGAATCCGTACAAGCTCGCTCAGTCGCAGATGAACCTGGTGTGGGACTACTTCACCCTGTGGCAGCACTCGATGCTGCGCTTCGCCGGCATGCATGCTGCGCCTGTCGCCTCGCCCGAGCGCTCCGACAAGCGCTTCAAGGACGAAGAGTGGCAGGAACACTTCATGTTCGATTTCGTGAAGCAGTCCTACCTCATCGCCGCCCGCCACATCCACGACACCGTGAGCGGTGTGGATGGCCTCGACGAGCAGTCGCAGAAGAAGGTCAACTTCTACACCCGTCAGTACATCGACGCGCTGTCGCCGTCGAACTTCGCGCTGACCAACCCCGAAGTGTTCCGCGAGACGGTCAAGAGCCACGGTCAGAACCTGATCAAGGGCCTCAACAACCTGCTGCGCGACGTCGAGGACGGCGGCGGTCAGCTGCGCGTCAAGATGACCGACACCACCGCCTTCGAGTTGGGCAAGAACGTTGCCACCACGCCGGGCAAGGTCGTGTTCCAGACTGACATGATGCAGCTGCTGCAATACACGCCGAGCACCGACAAGGTTCTCAAGCGCCCGCTGCTGATCGTGCCGCCCTGGATCAACAAGTTCTACATCCTCGACCTGCGCGAGAAGAACTCCTACATCAAGTGGTGCGTGGACCAGGGACACACCGTGTTCGTGATCTCCTGGGTCAACCCGGACGAGAAGCAGTCCGAGAAGACCTTCGAGTCCTACGTCAAGGAAGGCATCATTGCCGCGCTTGACGCCATCGAGCAGCAGACCGGCGAGAAGGAAATCAACGCCGCAGGCTACTGCCTCGGCGGCACGCTGCTGGCCACCACGCTTGCCTACCTGGCAGGCAAGAAGCAGAAGCGCATTGCCTCGGCAACCTTCTTCACCACGATGACGGACTTCTCCGATCCGGGCGAGCTTGGCGTCTTCATCGACGAGCAGCAGGTTTCCAGCCTCGAGAAAAAGATGTTCGAGCGTGGCTATCTCGAAGGCTCGGAGATGGCAGGCACCTTCAACATGCTGCGCTCGAACGACCTGATCTGGTCCTTCGTGGTGAATAACTACCTGATGGGCAAGGATCCGTTCCCGTTCGACCTGCTGTACTGGAACTCCGACTCGACCCGCATGCCGGCCAAGATGCACAGCTTCTACCTGCGCGGCATGTACATGGAAAACCGCCTGGTACAGCCGGGTGGCGTGGTCATCGACGGCGTGCCGATCGATCTGAGCAAGATCAAGGTGCCGTGCTACTTCATCTCCGCCATCGAAGATCACATCGCACCGTGGAAGAGCACCTACGCGGGTTCGCTCAACTTCGGCGGTCCGGTTCGCTTCGTCCTCGGCGGCTCCGGCCACATCGCAGGCATCGTCAACCCGCCGGTCGCCAACAAGTACGGCTACTGGGTCAACGCTGCAGCCAAGTCGCCGGCCACCGCCGACGCCTGGTTCGAAGGCGCCCAGCAGAACCCCGGTTCGTGGTGGACCGACTGGCAGGCATGGGTGTCCGGTCACGACGGTGACCAGGTCGATGCGCGCGATCCCGCCAAGGGCAAGCTCAAGGCCATCGAAGATGCGCCCGGCTCCTTCGTCAAGATGCGTCTCGACGCACCCAAGGCTGCAGCCTGATCCCAGGATAAGCGCCTGCTGACCGGGGGAAGGGTTCGCCCTTCCCCCTTTCTTTTTTCTGGAACCCCGATGACGGCCGCACGAAATCTGGTCCTCGACACCAATACGGTGATGGCCCTGTGGCACTTCAAGGACCCTGCTCTCGAATCACTGTCCAGCGCCATCGACGCCGGCACGCTGAAGCTCTTCAGCCGCGACGACGCGCTCGAGGAATTCCGGCGGGTGCTGGCCTACACGCAGTTCAGCATCAGCCCTGACGATCAGACGCGCCTGCTCGACACCTATCGCAACCGCATCAGTCCGGCACCCGCCACTGCAGTCGACGCATTGCAGCTGCCGGCCTGCCGCGACCGTGACGATCAGAAGTTTCTGGAAATCGCGCGCGACGCCGGCGTCGACCACCTGCTGACCCGCGACAAACTGCTGCTCAAGCTCGCCCGCCACAGTGTGCTGCGTGACCGCTTCCGGATCCTGACGCCGGAGCGCTTCATTGCCGAAGGGCTGTGCTGAGGCTTCGCACCCGCACCTTCACCCTGCCCCACGCACGGCCAGGTTTCGTCTCAGTCCGGCCAGATAGCGCAACCCCTCAATCGCACGACTGCCGTACCACGACGCCATCTCGCCATCGATCAGGCACGACGGCCGCTGCGAAAGCGCCCCGACTTCGGCCAGGTGCCGGTCGGTAAAGCGATACGGCTCAGACGAAAGAAAGACCCGCTCGACCGCACGCATCCAGGGCGCACTCCAGTCCACTTCGGGGTAGCGCGGCTCATCCTCGGGCGGCAGGCTCTGCCAGCCCACAGCCCCCAGCATCGCCGAGATGTAGGTTGCCCGGGATACCGTCATCCAGGGATCGCGCCAGATGAGGTAGAGCACCGCCTCGTCGCCGTACCCGGCCTTCACGGCAGCCGCCTCGTCGAGCGCCTCCTGCAGGCCGGCCGACAGCGCGGCAGCCTCCGCCTCGCGGCCGAAAATGCCACCGAACAGCCGGTAAAGCCCGAAATTGTCCTGTGGCACGCAGGGATGGGTCACGATCACGTTGGGCACGAACCCGGCCAGCGCCTCCACCGTCTCGCGCCGGTTCTCGTCGATATTGACGATGAGGTGGGTCGGTTCGAGCGCACGCACCGCTTCGAGCCTTACATCCTTGGTACCACCGATCTTGGTCACCTTGCACAGGGTCTCGCGCGGGTGGATACAGAAACCCGTGCGTCCAACCAGCGCATCGGAGAGCCCCAGTTCGCACACCAGCTCGGTCAGCGAGGGCACCAGGGACACGATCCGGGGCGCGGCGTCCGCCGGCAAATGCCGGTTCCCGAGCGCGTCGCGCAAGTCGGCCGGAGCGCGCGCCGAAGCGTGTCCGGGAGTTGTCATGGATATCATGCGCAGATGATAACAAGCGCAGCAGGCGTTGCGCGGACGTGACCCGGCCGCGCCGGCCATGCATCCGGCAAACCAGGCCCATCCAGACGGAACGGGAGCCGCGGACGCGAATGCCCACCGGGCGTCACTTCGGGGTATCCCTCATTGGCGCGGGCTTATATTCCATGTAGTCTGACTATCGCAGGACATTCTGTTGTCCGGATTTTCACGGCGGGCTTCGAACAGGCGCAGCCTGCCATCATCAACGCACCCTATCTGGTGCGGTCCTTACCTGCACGGTTTCAGGAGAACTCATGAAGAAGCTCACCACGCTCGCAGCAGCACTCGCAATCGTCGGCACCCTCGGCGCAGCGCCGGCTCAGGCCGAGACGAAGTTTGTGACCATTGGTACCGGCGGCGTAACTGGCGTGTACTACGCTGCTGGCGGCGCAATCTGCCGCCTGATGAACAAGGACCGCGCCCAGCACGGCATTCGCTGCTCGGTCGAAAGTACCGGCGGATCGGTCTACAACGTCAACACCATCAAGGCTGGCGAACTCGACTTCGGCGTCGCCCAGTCCGATGTCCAGTTCAATGCCGTGAAAGGCCTGAACCAGTTCAAGGACGGTGGTGCCGTGACCGAACTGCGCGCCGTCTTCGGCCTGCACCCCGAGCCGCTGACCGTACTGGCCCGCAAGGAAGCCGGCGTCACCAAGTTCGAAGACTTCAAGGGCAAGCGCTTCAACGTCGGCAACCCGGGTTCGGGACAGCGCGCGACGGTCGACGTGCTGCTGCCGGCGCTCGGCATGAAGACCTCGGACTTCTCGCTGACCTCCGAACTCAAGCCCGATGAGCACAGCGCTGCACTGTGCGACAACAAGATCGACGGTTTCGCCTATGTCGTCGGCCACCCCGCCGCCAACATCCAGGATCCGACCACGACCTGCGGAGCAAAGCTGGTTCCGGTCACCGGTGCCGGCGTCGACAAGCTGATCAAGGAGTTCCCCTACTACGCAGCCGTCACCATCCCGGGCGGCATGTACGCGAACAACCCGGACGCCACCAAGACCTTCGGTGTCGTGGCCAGCTTCGTGACCTCAGCCAAGGTGTCTGACGACGTGGTCTACACCATGGTCAAGGCTGTCTTCGAGAACTTCGAGGACTTCAAGAAGCTGCACCCGGCATTTGCCCACCTCGAGCCGCAGGGCATGATCAAGGACGGCCTGTCTGCTCCGCTGCACAATGGCGCGATCAAGTACTACAAGGAAAAAGGCTGGATGTAATCCGGCTGCCGGCGTAATCCTGCCGGCCTGCTGGACGTCTCCCGAAATGCACCGCGACTCGGGAGACGTCTGTTATCCAGACAACGCAGCGACAGGCCAAAAGTCTGTTGCTGCGTTTGCGTATCACCTGAATCCGGGGAGGCGCGGCGTATGACCCGCTCGAAGAAAACCCATACAACCCACGAACTGACCGATGAACAGCTGAAGCAGATCGTTGCCGAAGCCGATACCGGTGGTCGCAAACCCACGGGTCTTGCAGCACAGTTTCTCCTTGTCATTGCGCTGGCGTGGTCCCTGTTCCAACTCTGGATCGCCTCTCCCCTGCCGTTCTCGCTCGGCGTTTTCGTCCTTAACGATACCGAGTCCCGCGCCATTCACCTGGCGTTTGCTGTCTTCATGGCCTTTGCCGCCTACCCGGCATTCAAGGGCTCACCGCGCGCCTATATCCCCGTCGTAGACTGGATACTGGCAACCGTCGCCGCATTCTGCGCAGGCTACCTGTTCCTTTTCTACGCTGAACTGGCATCCCGCCCCGGCATTCCGACCACGCTCGACCTGGTCGTCGCAGTCACCGGTCTCGTTCTGCTGCTCGAAGCAGCCCGTCGCGCCCTCGGCCTGCCGATGGTGATTCTGGCGGTCTTCTTCCTGATCTATATCTTTTTCGGCCAGTACATGCCGGACGTCATCGCACACCGCGGCGCGTCGCTGTCCAAGGGCATGAGCCACCTGTGGCTGACCACCGAGGGTGTGTTTGGCGTCGCACTCGGCGTGTCCGCCAGCTTCATCTTCCTGTTCGTGCTGTTCGGCGCCCTGCTGGAAACCGCGGGCGCGGGCAACTACTTCATCAAGTCGGCCATTGCGCTGCTCGGGCACATGCGCGGCGGCCCGGCGAAGGCTGCCGTCGTGGCATCGGCCTCGACCGGCCTGATCTCGGGCTCGTCGATTGCGAACGTGGTCACCACCGGCACCTTCACCATTCCGCTGATGAAAAGCGTGGGCTACCGTGACGACAAGGCGGCCTCGGTCGAAGTCGCCTCGTCGGTGAACGGCCAGCTAATGCCGCCGGTCATGGGTGCAGCAGCCTTCCTGATGGTGGAGTACGTCGGCATCACCTACGTCGAGGTGATGAAGCACGCCATCGTACCGGCACTGATCTCCTACATCGCTCTGTTCTACATCGTTCACCTCGAAGCGATGAAGATGAACCTGCAGGGACTGCCGCGTCGCGAACCCCTGCCCTGGCAACAGGCCACCATTACCACCCTGATGACGGTGTCCGGCGTAATCATTCTGGCCGCCATCGTGTACTGGGGTTTTGGCTGGCTCAAGGACGTTGTTGGCGAATCCGCCTTCCTGATCGTCGGCGCCATGATGCTCGTCGCCTACGTCGCGATCATCCACTTTGCCGCGAAGTACCCGGAGCTCCACATGGAGAAGCCGGGTGACAAGATGGAGTACCTGCCCGAGATCGGGCCGACCCTGAAGTCCGGCCTGCACTACCTGCTGCCGGTTGCCGCCCTGATCTGGAACCTGATGGTGGAGCAGCTCTCGCCTGCACTGTCCGCATTCTGGGCCACCCTGTTCCTGATCTTCATCCTCGTCACCCAGCGCCCGCTGTTCGCCTACTTCCGCGGCAAGGGCGAGTTCGGCGTGGCCCTGCGCCACGGCTTCCAGGATCTGTTCGACGGCCTCGTCACCGGCGCCCGCAACATGATCGGCATTGGCATCGCAACCGCCACCGCTGGCGTGATCGTCGGCACCGTGACCCTGACCGGTATCGGCCTGGCCATGACCGAGCTGGTCGAGATCCTGTCCGGTGGCAACCTGATGATCATGCTGTCGCTGGTTGCGGTGATCTGCCTCATCCTCGGCATGGGGCTGCCGACCACCGCCAACTACATCGTGGTGTCGACGCTGATGGCGCCCGTGATCGTCGAGCTCGGCGCCCAGCAGGGCCTGCTGGTGCCACTGATCGCAGTCCATCTGTTCGTGTTCTATTTCGGCCTGATGGCCGACGTGACGCCACCGGTCGGACTGGCTTCCTATGCAGCAGCGGGCATTGCCAAGAGCGACCCGATCAAGACCGGCTTCACCGCATTCGGCTACAGCGCACGAACGGCGATTCTGCCCTTCATGTTCATCTTCAACACGCAGTTGCTGCTGATCGGCATCACCGACGTCTTCCATCTGGTGATGACGATCGTCAGTGCCACCATCGCCAGCCTGATGTTTGCCGCAGCCACCCAGGGCTGGTTCGTCACCCGCAACAAGATCCATGAAACGCTGATTCTGCTGCTGGTGACCTTCAGCCTGTTCCGCCCCGGCTTCTGGCTGGACATGGTATATCCCGCATACGACGAAGTGCCGGCAAGCCAGCTCACACAGTTGGTGGAAGCTGCGCCACCCAAGGGCGACCTGCGCGTCTGGGTGCAGGGACTCACGCTCGAGGGTGACGAGGTATCCAAGGGCGTGCTGCTGCCGCTCGGAGAGCCTGGCAACGCGCGTGAGCGCCTGTCACGCATGGGCCTGACCCTGATGACGCTGGGTGACGACGTTCAGGTGGCTGCGGTGAAGTTCGGTAGCCGCGCTGAAAAGCTCGGGCTTGAGCAGGGCTTCAACATCACCTCGATCGAACTGCCCGCAGCCGGCCGTCCGGACAAGGAATGGGTCTTCGTGCCCACGCTCCTGCTTCTCGCAATGGTCTGGTTCATGCAGCGTGCCCGCGCGCGCCGCGAACCGCCGCGACCACCGCACAACCCGAATGCCTGATGCAAGAAGGGCGCTCCACGGAGCGCCCTTTTTTGTGTGCTGCAGAACCGCAACTGCGTCAGATCAGGGACGGGCCATTCACGATGGCCGCGGCGTCCCGCTCATTGATGCGTACGGTGGCGCTCGCCAGAACATGCGCGATCAGCCAGTCCTTCAAACGCGCAACGCCTTCTTCGTCGAGCTCGACGAAACGGCAGCCAGCCTTGCGCGCATGACCTTCACCCACCTGATTGACCACCTTCGCATGACCTTCGATACGATCCGGCACGCTTTCACGCTGCAGCACGAAGCGAAACTCGGCGCCGGGATCGAGGTCGTGCGAGACGGGCAACGAAAACCCCTCCAGCGAGAGGTCGTTGAGGGGGCGGCGCTCACCGTTGACCATTGCCCAGAAACAGATATCGCCGCGACGTTTCGCGACGAATCTCTGACGCGCACGACGCTCGGCCGCGTCATCGCCCACCGCTGCATTCATCAAATCGCTCCAAGACGTGATTTTCGCCTATGTTAGCGCAGGCTCGCCGCGCAAGGGCGTGAGGAATACCTCAGAGTGGAAGCCCGCGCGGTTTGCGTCCGGCACGGGCAAATACATGGTCGAACACGCTGCGCGGCAGAACCCGCAGCAGCTTTGCCACCCAGCCCATCTGCCAGGGCGTCACGGCAAAACGGTCGCCACGCTCAATGACACGGGCAATCCGCTGCGCGGCGACGTCGGCATCGAGAATGAAGGGCATTGGATAGGGGTTGATCGCAGTCATCGGCGTGCGGATGTAGCCCGGCGCCACGCTGACCACCTTTACGCCGCTGTCGTGAAGCTCGACACGCAGACTTTCGAGGTAGGCAAGCGCGCCCGCTTTCGACGCGCTGTAGGCCCCCGCACCCGGCAAGCCGCGAATACCTGCCACCGAGGCAATCCCGACCAACCGCCCGCTGCCGCGAAGACGCATGGCCTCGACGAAAGGCTGGAAGGTTGCGACCATGCCGAGCAGATTCGTGCGCAGCACGCGATCAAACGCGTCGACGTCCTCGGCATATTCGGTAAGCGTCCCGACCGAGACCCCGGCGTTGGCAATGACGATGTCGGGCACGCCGAAGGCTTCGACGAACTGGCTGGCGGCGCCACGCAGTGCCAGCGGATCACCGACATCGGCAACCAGCACCTGGTGCGTGCCGGGCAGCGACGCCACCAGTGCGTGCATCGGCTCGGCTCGGCGCGCAACCAGCCCCAGCGTCGCCCCCATGCCTGCATAGTGACGGGCAAGTGCTTCGCCCAGGCCGCTGGACGCCCCCGTAATGAGGACGCGCAGCGGCTGTCCCGGCTCAGTCACCGCTGCGGCCGTCTAGCAGGCGCAGACAAGCCATCAGCTCTTGCGCGCCTCGCTGCGCACGCGCGTGAGCAGCGCGTCGACCTGCTTCAGCGTGCCTTCGTGACTGCCGGTCAGCGAGGCCGAAGTAATGAACCGACCATCGACCGCCATCGTCGGCACGCCCTGAACCTTGTATGCACGGGCGATCTGGTCCGCACGCTTGACCAGCGACTCCACGCCGAAGGACTTGTAAGCCTCCATGAACTTCGCGGTATCAATGCCGCGCTTGCCCACCCATGCCCGCACGCCGTCTTCCGTATTCAGCGGCTCCCTGTCGTTCTGCACCGCACCGAACACGAGTTCGTGCAGGGTATCGACCTGACCGGTCACCTCGAAGGTGTAGTATAGCCGGGCCAGTGCCTGCAGCTGGGGGTTGCCCCAGATTGCCGGCACGCGGACGAAGCTGACGTCGGCCGGCAGGCGCTTGATCCACTGCCCGAGCAGCGGGTCGAAGTCGTGGCAGTGCGGGCAGCCGTAGTGGAAGAACTCGATCACCTCGATCTTGCCCTTGGCCGCCGTCGGAACGGACGGCTCCAGCACCTGGTAAGCCGGACCAGATCCGCTCTGGGCGAGCACCTTGCCCGCGGACCCGGCGAAAAGCGCAAGCGCGCCAAGTTGCTGCAGGGCATGACGACGATTCATTCTTTACTCCCGTGTTGGTTGAAGCCGGTCTGACGCGTGCAAGGCACGCTTCGTTCCGCGTCAGCGCTAAAAATCATTGACCGGCGCGGGTCACAGTGGTGTTGAAGCCCGACGAAGCCAGACGGCTGCGAACCGGATTCAGCTCGTCCGGGCCGGAGAAGGGTCCGATCCGCACCCGGTGCACCGTGCGCCCGTCGGGCAGCTGGCCCCGCTGCGAACTCGCCTCGACACCGGCCAGCGCCAGCCTTGCCTTCAGGTTGTCCGCCTCGGCCGCGTTCTCGAAGGCACCGAGCTGGAGGTAGAGCTTTTCGACCGGGCGCTCCACCACCGGCGCGCTCGGCGCTTCAACCGGCGCCTGTGCCGCCGGCACGTTGTCGCCCTGCGGCAGGATCTTGTAGAACTCGAAATCCTGCTTTACGACGGGGCGGTCGCCGGGCTTTCCGGGCAGCGCGGCAGGCGGCTGGTTGACCGCCGGCACGCGTGGTGCGACCGGCGCCGACTGAAACGGGTTGGCGCGGGTGAAGAACCATGCCGCACCCGCAGCAATCAGCGCGCCCAGCATCAGGCCGATGAAAATGCCGATCAGGGTCCCACCACCGCTGCGCGCGGGAGCACGGCCCGACTTGCGGGGGGCTTTACGAGGCTGAGTCAAAACAATCTCCGGATTTACATCGATTCAGGTGCGGACACACCGAGCACGGCCAGACCGCTCACCAGCACCTGACGCACCGCCTCGGCAAGCGCCAGACGGGCAAGCTTGACCGCCTCGTCATCGACCAGCATGCGCTCGGCGTTGTACCAGCTGTGGAAGTCTGCCGCGAGATCCTTCAGGTAGAAGGCAATCTGGTGCGGCGCGTAATCGGCCGCAGCCGACTGCACCAGCTCGGGAAAGGTCGACAGGCTGGCACACAAAGCGAGTTCGCGCTCGTTCTGCAGCTGGCCAAGATCGGCCTGTGCCAGCTCTTCGCGCTCGCCGCCCCACTGACTGAGCACCGAGCACACCCGTGCATGCGCGTACTGCACGTAGTAGACCGGGTTCTCGTTGCTCTGACTCTTGGCCAGGTCGAGATCGAAGTCGAGGTGCTGGTCGGACTTGCGCAGCACGTAGAAGAAACGGCAGGCATCGTTGCCGACTTCCTTGCGCAGCTCGCGCAGGGTGACGAACTCGCCCGAGCGGGTCGACATCGAGGTCTTCTGCCCGTCGCGGTAGAGCACCGCGAACTGCACCAGCGCCACGTTGAGTTTTTCCGTCGGCAGGCCGAGCGCGGCGATGGCGCCCTTCACGCGCGGGATGTAACCGTGGTGGTCTGCGCCCCAGATGTCGATGATGCGGTCGAAGCCACGCTCATACTTGTTCAGGTGATAGGCGATATCCGACGCAAAGTAGGTGTAGAGACCGTTCTCGCGCTGAACCACGCGATCCTTCTCGTCGCCGAAGGCGGTCGAGCGGAACCACTTGGCGCCGTTCTGCACGTAGATGTGACCCTGCTGCTCGAGCTGGGTCACTGCACGCTCGACCAGGCCGGTATCGAACAGGCTCTGCTCCGAGAACCACTTGTCGAAGCGCACGCCGAATTCCTGCAGATCCTCGCGGCCGTCGCCAAGCTGCTCATTGAGCGCGAAACCATGCACCCACGGGTAGTCCTCGCCGAGCAGACGCTTGGCGTTGGAAATCAGGGCGTCGAGATGGAGCTCGCGTTGCTGCTTGGCTTCGTCATCCTTGCGCTCCACCGGCGGCAGGCCCGGCGTGCCGGCCGTCACCTGCGCTGCGGTAAACCTGGCGAAACGGTCCTGATGGGCGTCGCGCATCTCACGCCCCATGGTCACGACGTAATCGCCCTGGTAGGCATTGGGCGGGAATGCGACCTCGACCCCGAAGAACGCGAGGTAGCGCAACCAGGTCGACAGCGCCAGGATGTCCATCTGACGACCGGCGTCATTGACGTAGTACTCGCGGCTGACATCGTAACCGGCGAATTCCAGCACGTCCGACAGCGAGGCGCCGTAGGCAGCACCGCGGCCGTGGCCGACATGCAGGGGTCCGGTGGGGTTGGCGGAGACGAACTCCACCTGCACCTTCACGTTCTTCTTTTCGCCGCGACCGAACGCAGCGCCCTTGGCGAGCACCTCGCTGACCACGGCCGTCTTGGCAGCAGTGGCCAGGGTGAAGTTGATGAAGCCCGCGCCGGCCACCTCGGTTTTGGCCACCAGCGGCGACGCCGGCAGCTCGGCCAGCAGTTTCGCGGCGAGTTCGCGCGGGTTGCGCTTCATCGGCTTGGCCAGTTGCAGCGCAAGGTTGGTGGCAAAGTCCCCATGGCTGGCCTGCTTCGGGCGCTCCAGCAGGATCGGGGTATCGGCCAGCTCGGGCGCAACGCTTTTCAGCGCGGCTTTCAGGAGATCGGCAAGTAGAACTTTGGGGTCGGCGCTCATGACACTTTCAGGGACATCGAAACCGCCGATTATAGCGGATCAACCCACCCCTCTCCCGCCCGGCATGTGAGCGCAGGTTACGTTCTCTGCCTTCCACCGCCCCCCCTTTCCCGCTAAAGTCCCGGTTCTCCTGCTACCGGTTGTCCAAAGTGCGTCTCCTGCGTCTCACCAAGATCGTTTCCGTCAGTCTGCGTTTCGGTCTGGACCGAATGATTCTGGACGCCGACACCAGCGGTCGACTGGCCCGCGTATGGAATTTCGTGTTCTTCTGGCGCACCTACGACGAACCTCGTGGCGTGCGCCTGCGCCGGGCGCTCGAGTCGCTTGGCCCCATCTTCGTCAAGTTCGGGCAGATGCTCTCCACCCGGCGCGATCTGCTGCCGCCGGATCTGGCCGACGAGCTCGCGATGCTGCAGGACAGGGTGCCGCCCTTCCCCACCGAACAGGCACTCGCGCTGTTGCAGACGATGTACGGCAAGCCGGTCGATGATGTCTTTGGCAACTTCAACCGCACGCCGGTGGCTTCCGCCTCGGTGGCGCAGGTGCACTTTGCCGAGTTGCCCGATGGCACCGAAGTGGCGGTCAAGATTCTGCGTCCGGGCATCGAGCATGTGATCGCGCACGATCTGGCCCTGCTCGAAGTCGCGGCCATGCTGCTCGAGAAGGTCTGGCCCGAGGGCCGGCGGCTCAAGCCGCGCGAGGTCGTTGCCGAGTTCACCAAGTACCTTAACGACGAACTCGACCTCATGCGCGAGGCGGCCAACTGCTCGCAGCTGCGGCGCAACTTCAAGGATTCGTCCCTGATGATCGTGCCCGAGGTGCATTGGGACTGGTGCGGTCGCAACGTGATGGTGATGGAGCGCATGCACGGCGTACAGATCTCCCAGATCGAAGCGCTCAGGGCGCAGGGCACCGACCTGCCCGCGCTGTCGCGCGCCGGCGTGGAGATTTTCTTCACCCAGGTGTTCCGCGACGGCTTCTTTCATGCGGACATGCATCCGGGCAACATCTTCGTGCATCGCGACGGACGCTACATTGCACTCGACTTCGGCATCATGGGCACGCTCAACGAAGTCGACAAGAACTACCTCGCGACCAACTTTCTCGCCTTCTTCCAGCGCGACTATCACCGCGTCGCACTGGCCCATATCGAGGCCGGCTGGGTGCCGGCCAAGACCCGGGTGGACGAGTTCGAGGCCGCGATCCGCACCGTGTGCGAGCCGATCTTCGACAAGCCGCTGAAGGACATCTCCTTCGGCAAGACCCTGCTGCGCCTGTTCCAGACCGCACGCCGCTTCGAGATGGAGGTCCAGCCGCAGCTGGTGCTGCTGCAGAAGACCCTGCTCAACATCGAGGGCCTCGGGCGCCAGCTCGACCCCGAACTCGACCTGTGGAAGACGGCAAAGCCCTTTCTCGAGCGCTGGATGAACGAGCAGATGGGCTGGCGTGCGCTGGTCCGCGAAATCAAGACCGAGGCGCCAAGCTGGGCCGGCACCCTGCCGCAGCTGCCCCGGCTGATACATCACACCCTCACCGAAGGCGGCAAACAGCAGGCGGCTCAGCAGGCGCGCATGGAGCAGCTCGCCCGCCAGCAGCGTCGGCAAGGGTGGCTGCTGTCGGCCATCGGCGTGCTTGCCGCTGCCCTGCTCGCACTGGAGGCGTACCGGGTCTTCGGCAGCTGAGCGCCGGGACGGGCGCCGTGCGGATGCGTTCGCAGCGAACGAATCTGCGCCGGCACCCTCCAATGTTGTAACGTCACACAAGCACCCGCCGATCGGCGGAATGGGAGGTGCCTCATGACGAACACAACCCACCTGCCTGCCGGCCCCCACACCCGGCTCACCATCATCAGTGCAGCATCCGCGCTCGGCGCGCCGCACCCCGGCCCGGCCGCAGCGGCGCAGTCGCTGCGCAGCAACGGCTTGACCGAGCGCCTGTCGAATGCCGGCATCAAGGCCGAATGGGCGGATGTCGTGCGCCCCACCCAGCCAGCGGCCGACACGAAAGACATGGCAGCCCGGCTGGAAGCCAGCGCGGCGTTCGCGCGACGCCTGGCTGACCGCCTGGCCGCACTCGACCCGGACGCCTTCCCATTGATCCTCGGCGGCGATCACGCCATTGCCGCAGGCACCTGGCGCGGCATCGGCCGGCGTGCCGGCGGTGCGCCCGGCCTGATCTGGATCGATGCCCACCTCGACAGCCACACGGCCGAGTCCACCCATTCGGGCAACATCCACGGCATGCCGCTGGCGGCCCTGCTGGGAGAGGGCGACCGCAGCCTGGTCGGCATCCCCGGCCCACGGCTCGATCCGGCGCGGGTATGCGTCATCGGTGCGCGTGCCTGGGAAACGGAAGAACACGAACGCCTGACGCGGCTCGGCGTGCGCATCTTCGACATGAATGAAGTCCGCGAGCGCGGCCTTCCCGCCGTGTTCTGCGATGCGCTGACGATCGTGCGCAGCAACGGCAGCCAGCCCGGCTTCGGCCTCAGTCTCGATGTCGATGCGCTCGACCCGCTGGCCGTACCTGCCGTGACCTGTCCGGCCGCGGAGGGCATCGATCCCCGGGCGCTGGCCGACGTCCTGCTCACCCTCAGGACCTGCGGCGACTTCATTGCGATGGAAATCACCGAGTACCGGCCCGATCTCGACACTGACCGCCGCAGCGCGGACTGGGTGGCCGAACTCGCCTGTGCTGCACTTGGACCGGGGAGCTACTGGCTGCGCGAGAAGGAGCGCCACTTCGGCGCCAGCAACTACGCACCGCTGCCGGTCGTGTTTCATCGCGGCGCGGGCGTATGGCTGTGGGACGTCGAAGGACGCCGCTATCTCGACATGATGAGCGCCTACTCCGCCGTCAGTTTCGGCCACGGCCACCCGCGCCTGCTGCGTGCACTCGAAGACCAGGCACGACGGCTCGCGCTGACCTCACGCGCATTCTCCAACGATCGCCTTCCGCTGCTGCTCGAACGCATGTGCGGGCTGTTCGGCTTCGAACGCGCCCTGCCGGTCAACACCGGGCTGGAAGCGGTCGAGACCGCACTCAAGGCCGCGCGCAAGTGGGCCTACACAGTGAAAGGCGTGGCCGCGGACAAGGCGGAAATCATCGCCTGCGACGGCAACTTCCATGGCCGCTCGATCACGATCGTCGGACTCTCTGCCAGCGAGCAGTACCGCGACGGCTTCGGCCCCTTCCCGCCCGGCTTGCGCCGCATTCCCTTCGGGGACCCGGCAGCACTCGAAGCGGCGATCACGCCCGAAACCGCGGCCTTCCTGGTCGAACCGATCCAGGGCGAAGGCGGCATCATCGTGCCGCCCGCCGGCTACCTGGCGCGCTGCGCCGAGATCTGCCGTCAGCACCGGGTCCTGCTCATCGCCGACGAAGTCCAGACCGGGCTCGGCCGCACCGGCCGCCTGCTGGCCTGCGATCACGACGGCGTGCGCCCGGACGGTCTCATCCTGGGCAAGGCGCTCGGGGGCGGCCTGCTGCCGGTATCGGCCTTCCTCGCCGACCGCGAGGTCATGGACGTCTTCCACCCCGGCGACCACGGCTCCACCTTCGGCGGCAACCCGCTCGGCGCCGCCGTCGCGCTGGAAGTGCTTGCCCTGCTTATCGAAGACAGCCCCTGGGAGCGCGCCGAACGACTTGGCGAACGCCTGCGCAGCCGCCTGGAAGCGGCAAGGCTGCCCTGCGTTCGCGAGATTCGCGGCCGCGGCCTGCTGATCGGCATTGCCATCGATCCGGACATCGCATCCGCCGCGAGCGTCGCCGAAACACTGCTGGCACGCGGCATTGCAACCCGCGACACGACCGGCAACGTGATACGTCTTGCGCCGCCGCTGATCATCGACGAGACAACGCTCGACGACAGTGCGGATACGGTCATCGACACCCTCGCCGCACTCGGCGGCTGACCCACGCGACACCGGGAGGCGGGCCCGCAGCGGCCACGCCTCCAGGTGCCACCGAGAATCCTGACATTGACAGCGTATTCAGTCCCTTAGCGCACATTTCGGCGCCACTTTCCAGCCATTCGTTGCTACACTCCGGCGCCCCTTTCTCCACGCTCCGGAAGAGACCTGTTCATGCTGCTCTGGCTCGTCGTCGCCTACCTGCTTGTGTCCATTGCCATCGGTCTGATTGCTGCAACACGCGTGCACAACACCCGTGACTACATCACCGCCGGTCGCAACCTGCCGATGTTCGTCGTGCTCGCCATGGTGTTTGCCACCTGGTTCGGCGCCGAAACCGTGCTCGGCATCTCCGCCACCTTTCTCGAGGAGGGCTTTCGCGGCCTGATTTCGGACCCGCTGGGTGCGGCGGTGTGCCTGGTGCTGTTTGGCCTCATCTTCGCCCGCCCGCTGTACCGCATGAACCTGCTGACGCTCGGCGATTTCTTCCGCCAGCGCTACAACCGCAGCACCGAGCTCATCCTGTCGATCTGCATCGTGCTCTCCTACCTCGGCTGGGTCGCGGCGCAGGTCACCGCGCTCGGGCTGGTATTCAACGTGCTGTCGCAGGACGTGGTGTCGACCAATCAGGGCATGCTGATCGGCGCCGGCGTGGTGTTGCTCTACACCCTGTTCGGCGGCATGTGGTCGGTGGCAATGACCACCTTCGTGCAGATGATCGTGATCGTGCTCGGCCTGATCTACGTCACCTGGCTTGCAGGCGACATGGCCGGCGGCTTTTCCAGTGTGGTCGGCCAGGCTGCGGCCGAAGGCAAGCTCGATTTCCTGCCCACGCTGGACGCGGCGGACATGATTGGCTGGATTGCCGCCTTCCTGACCATGGCGCTCGGCTCGATCCCGCAGCAGGACGTGTTTCAGCGCGTCAACTCCTCGCGCAACGAGCGCATCGCGGTGTGGGGCACGACGCTCGGCGGCGTGTCGTATTTCTTCTTCGCTGCGGTGCCGCTGTTCCTCGCCTACACCGCGCAGATCATCGACCCCGCCATGGTCGAGCGCCTGATCGGGGAAGACTCGCAGCTCATCCTGCCCACCCTGATCATCCAGTACATGCCTTTCGCGGCACAGGTCATCTTCTTTGGCGCCCTGCTGTCGGTGATCATGAGCACCGCCTCGGGCACGCTGCTGGCGCCTTCGGTCACCTTCTCCGAGAACGTGCTCAAGGGCTTCTTCCCCGGCATGAGCGACCGCCAGTTCCTGCTCAGCACCCGGATCACGGTGGTCGTGTTCACCGTGCTGGTCACGCTGTACGCAACAAGCACCGAGTCGAGCATTCATCAGATGGTCGAGAACGCATACCGTGTCACCCTGGCCGGGGCGTTCGTGCCACTCGCAGCGGGGCTGTTCTGGAAGCGGGCCAACAACCTCGGCGCGGCGCTGGGCATCGCGCTCGGGCTGTCCACATGGATTCTCTTCGAGCTTTTCGTCCCCGAGGGCGACATCGAGCCCCAGCTGTTCGGCCTCGCCGCCAGTGCGCTCGGCATGCTGATCGGCGGACTGGTGGGTGCGCCCGCCCACCATCGCCCCCACGCCGGACATCACCGGGCGGCAGCGGCAACACACCACGCTTCACGCTGAACACTGCCTGCGTTTGACCCGGGTCAAAGCACCCGGGGCAGTCGGCCACTAAGGTGGCGGAGCTTTGAATCCGCCACCCTGGTGCCCCCAATGAATTCGTCCCAGCAGATCGAACTCGTCTGCCCCGCCGGCAGCCTGCCGGCGCTCAAGACCGCCATCGACCACGGCGCAAACTGCGTCTATCTCGGCTTCAAGGACGCCACCAACGCGCGCAACTTCACCGGGCTCAACTTCGATCCCAGGCAGATGCGCGACGGCATTGCCTATGCACACCAGCGCGGCGGCAAGGTCCTGCTCGCGCTCAACACCTATCCGCAGGCCGGCAACTGGTCGAGCTGGACGACGGCAGTGGACCGCGCCGCCGAGATGGGCATCGACGCGGTCATCCTTGCCGACCCCGGCCTCATGGCCTACGCCGCAAAGACCCACCCGCAGCTGCGCCTGCATCTGTCGGTGCAGGGTTCGGCCACCAGCTACGAGGCGATCAACTTCTACCACGAGCGCTTCGGCATCCAGCGCGCGGTGCTGCCGCGGGTGCTGTCGCTGCCGCAGGTGGAACAGGTCATTGCCAACACCGCGGTCGAAATCGAGGTCTTCGGTTTCGGCGGCCTGTGCGTGATGGTCGAAGGGCGTTGCGCCCTGTCCGCCTACGCCACCGGCGAGTCGCCCAACTGCAACGGTGCCTGTTCGCCCGGCAAGCATGTGCGCTGGGAACAGACACCCAAGGGCATGGAAACCCGGCTCAACGGCATCCTTATCGACCGCTTTGCCGACGGCGAGCGCGCCGGCTACCCGACGCTGTGCAAGGGCCGCTTCGAGGTCAATGACGAAACCTATTACGCGATCGAGGAGCCGACCAGCCTGAACACCCTGGAGCTGCTGCCCGAGCTCGCCCGCATCGGCGTGCGCGCCATCAAGATCGAGGGCCGCCAGCGCAGTCCGGCCTATGTCGCCCAGGTCACCAAGGTGTGGCGCGCCGCGCTCGACCAGGTGATGCGCGCACCCGACGACTTCAAGGCGCTGCCGGCCTGGATGGCCGATCTCAACAAGATTTCCGAGGGCCAGAGCCATACCCTCGGCGCCTACTACCGCCCGTGGAAATAAGCCCGATGAAACTCTCCCTCGGCCCCCTGCTGTACTACTGGCCCCGCCAGAGCGTGCTCGATTTCTATGCCGGTATCGCCGACAGCACGGCAGACATCGTGCATCTGGGCGAAACCGTGTGTTCGCGACGTCACGAACTGCGCCTCGACGACTGGCTCGAGGTCGCCGCCATGCTCGCCGATGCCGGCAAGGAAGCGGTGCTCTCCACCCAGTCGCTGATCGAATCCGAGTCCGATCTCAAGACCCTGCGCCGGCTGTGCACCCAGACACGGTTCCGCGTCGAAGCCAACGACATGGGCGCGGTGCGCTTGCTGGCCGAGGCCGGTCGTCGCGACTGGATCGCCGGCCCCACGCTGAACATCTTCAACCCGCACACCCTGGATCTGATGGTGCAGTCCGGTGCGACACGCTGGGTGGTGCCCCCGGAAATGTCCGGCACACAGCTCGACGAACTGCGCAGCAGCCTGCCGTCCGCGCTAGAGGCCGAAGTCTTCGCCTACGGCCGCTTGCCGCTGGCGCACTCCGCGCGCTGCTTCACCGCACGCCACTACAACCTGCAGAAGGACACCTGCGAGTTCCGCTGCCTCGGCATCAGCGACGGCCTGAGCCTGAGCACCCGCGAAGGTGAGCCCTTCCTCACCCTCAACGGCGTGCAGACGCAGTCGGCCCGGGTGCACAACCTGCTCGCAGACCTGCCCGCGCTGGCGAACAGCGCCGAGGTGCTGCGCATCAGCCCGCAGGGCAGCCACACCCGCGAGATCGTCGAGCTCTTTCGCGCCGCCCTGGACGCCCGTCAAACCCCGAAAGCAGCGTTCGATGCCAGCCTGCCGCTGATGCCCGACGCCCCCTGCAACGGCTTCTGGCACGGCAAACCCGGTGTCGACCAGCTGGTCAGCGCCTGAAGGAAACCCCCACATGTCCCAAGCCCACCCGCTCCCCGCCCCCCGCCTCTCCCTGTGGCTGCCCGGCATCGCACAGCGCCTCGGCAGTCTCAAGGTGCCCGCCTTCACCCTGCCGGCAACGCTCGCCCGCGTCGTTGCCCGCCTGCCGCAGCAGCCACCCGCCCTGGCGCTCGTCACCGCACTCAACCTCGCGCTCGACCGCGTGCTGCCGAGGGATCAGCTCGAACCGCTGATCGGGCGCAATCTGCGCATGCGCGTCAGCGACGCCGGCCTGACCCTGGACTTCAGCTTCAACGAACGCGGATTTCATCGCGCAAAAGACGTCCTGAAGCCGGACCTCATTCTGTCGGCAAGCGCCCGCGACTACCTCGCCCTGGCGCTGCGCGAGGAGGATGCCGACACCCTGTTCTTCAGCCGCCGCCTCATCATGGAAGGCGACACCGACCTCGGCCTGCTGGTCAAGAACACACTCGACGCGGTGGACTGGGACGCACTGCTGGGTCGCCGCGGCTGACGGCGCGCTGTCACCACGCAAAAGCGCCCCGATTTGGTGCATTTAAATTATTGATTAAATTGAACTTGTGTCGCATGGCACGACGGCCTCAAAATCCGCGCTGATTTTTTTCAGAGACTTTCAGGCCCATGCCGTATTCAGATCCCAGCAACCAGTACATTCCGCCCACCACCGCACTGATCGGAAGCGCCCACGGCTACGTCTTCAATGCAGACGAAGTCACGCTCGAAGCCGAGATTCATGCGGTCGACCCGCTTGCCACCAGCTACCTGAACTGGTCCCTGCAACTGTGGGCAGGCGACGTCCTGGTTGCCGAAGCCTCCTTTGGCGCGCTCTATCCCGACAGCTTCGGCATCGCCCGCGTCGGCGCCACCGTGAGCGCCAATCTGCCTGCCGGCACGAACGAGCACATGCTGACCCTGGTCCTGGCCGGCGACGACGGCACCGGCCTGCAGCGCTATGACGCCGTGACCTACCCGCGCAGCGAGCGTTTCGTGCTGCCGCTGATCGAGGGCTCGGTTGCCTACCGGCTCGACACCGACTGCACCGAGATCAGCGCCGAGTGCATCCGCAACCCGCGCGCCGCCGACAACATGAGCGGCTCGCTGGTGCTCGAACTCTGGGCCTTGCCCACTGCCTATCAAGGCGGCGCATTCAGCGGCATTCTGATCGGCAGCGAGTTTGTCGGCGCCCTGGCCGGCCAGTCGCAATGGAACAATGTCTCAGCCCGCCTTCCCGCGTGCGAACTTCCGGCGGGGCAGTGGCATCTGGTTCTGATGCTGCGCGAATGGGTCGGCAACACCTACCTGACCCGCGACTACCGCAACTTCGCGCTCACCGTGGACGGCCCGCTGCCGGCTCCGACGGCTGCGCCTGAAGCCGAAGCCGAATCCGAAGCCGCGCCTGCTCCGGTCGCAACGCCCGCGCCAGCCGCGGCGCCTGCAGAGAAGCCGGCGGTAAAGACCGCCAAAAAGCCAGCCGCAAAAGCCGTCGACAAGACCGCTGAAAAAACCGCCGACAAGGCGCCAGCCAAGAAGAGCAAGCCTGCAGCCGCGACCAAGGCGCCCGCTGCCGAGCCCGTCAGTGCCGCCAAGCGCAATGCCAAGAAATCGGCTCCTGCGCACAAGCCCGGCCGCGTCTCGATCAATACCGCAGGCGTCAGCGACCTGGCCGCTGTCAGTGGCATCAACGGCGCCACCGCAGAAGGCATCATCGCCGGCCGCCCCTGGGCAACGCTCGATGACCTGATCAAGGTCAAGGGCATCGGCACCAAGTCCCTCGACAAGCTCAAGCACCTGCTCAAGCTCTGACCCCTCCCCGGCGAACCTGCTTCAGGTTCCGCCGAGGTAGGCCTTCGCCAGGGCACTGTCCGCCGCAATTTCGGCGGCAGTGCCCTGGGCGACGACACGCCCGCCCTCCAGCACGTAAGCCCGATCGGCGAGCGCGAGCGCGAGCGAAGCCATCTGGTCGACGAGGAGAATTGTCAGTGACTCATGTCGCAGGCGATCGAGCACGTCAAACAACTCTTCGATGACTTTCGGTGCCAGGCCGAGCGATGGCTCATCGAGCAAGAGCACTTTTGGTTGCGCCATCAGACCGCGCGCAATCGCAAGCATCTGCTGTTCACCGCCAGAGAGCAGCCCTGCGCGCTGATGAGCGCGTTCACGCAGACGCGGAAAACGGTCGAGCATTTCCTGCAGACGGTCCTCCCTGCCCTGCGGACTGCGAAAGGCGCCCAGGCGGATATTGTCGAGCACGGAAAGCTCGGGAAATACCTGACGTCCTTCCGGCACCAGCACCAGCCCGAGGCCCACGACCTGCTCCGCCTCAAGTCGCTGCAGATCGACCCCGTCGAGGTGAACACCGCCGCCGAAGGGCCGATGCAGACCTGCCAGCACCCGCATCAGCGTCGACTTTCCCGCACCGTTCGCGCCCAGCAGCGCAACCAGTTCGCCGCGACGTACCTTGAGCCCCACGTCGTGCAGCACCGGAGCTGCACCGTAACCCGTGGTCAGCGCATCGACACCCAGCACTTCCGGCGCGGCCTGCCGGCCTTTGTTGCGCACTTCGCCCGATGCACCACAGGCCGGTTCAGGCAACCCGCTGCCTTCGCCAAGATAGGCCCGCCGCACATCGGCATTGTCGAGAATCTCCTCCGGCCGCCCCTCCGCCAGCGGCTGGCCGGCATCGAGCACCAGAATCCGGTCCGAGATGCTCATCACCAGGGGCATGTCGTGCTCGACCACCAGCAGGCCGACACCTGCCTGGGCGACGCGAATGAGCAGTTCGGCCAGCCGCGTCTTGTCTTCGCGCGACAGGCCCGCAGCCGGTTCATCCAGCAGCAGCACATCGGGGTCGGTCGCCAATGCACGCGCAATCTCGACCAGGCGCCGGTCCACATGCGCGAGGTCGGCCGCCGGCGTACCCTCTGCGCCGGTGTAGCCGCAGAAGGCAAGCAGGGCGCGGGCGTGGTTACGCACCGAAGCCGAGCGGAACGCAGCGCGCCCGAGCAAGGGTCCAAGACGCCCGCGGCTTACAGCGAGCGCCACGTTGTCGAGCACGCTCATCGAACCGAACAGCAGGGAGGTCTGGTACGTCCGCGCGACACCCGCGCGCGCCACGGCACAGGCTCCCGTCCCGCCAAGGCTCCGTTCGCCTAGCAGGACATCGCCCTCGGAAGGCCGGTAGAAGCCGGTCATCATGTTGATCACGGTCGACTTGCCCGCGCCATTGGGCCCGATCAGGCTGGTCAGCGCGCCAGGCTCGACCTTCAGCGTCACTCCAGACGCTGCACGCAGGCCGCCAAACACCATCGCGAGTCCGTCCGCGCACAGCGGTTTGCGGCTGCGGGACGCGATCGCGACAGCCTCGTCCTTTACTTTCTCACCCTCAACGACGCCTGCCGGCGCCGTGCGCGTGCCACGCCGCCACAGGCGCGACACCATGCCGACCACGCCATCGGGTGCAGCCCACAGCACGACCAGCAACAGGAGGCCGAAGAAGAGCAGACGGAATTCCTCAAGGCTGGAAAGCCATTCCGGCAGCAGGCCGACGATGAGCGCGCCGACCAGGGGGCCGGACACCGCACCCGACCCGCCGATCATCACGACCAGTACGAACAGGATGGACATCGTGAAGCCGAAGGTATGCGGCGTCACGAAGCCCGACAAGGGTGCGAACAAGCCGCCGGCAAGGCCTGCCAACGCCGCGGAAACCACGAATGCAACCGTCTTCACCCGCAGCGGATCGATGCCGACCGACTCCGCCGCGGTCTCGCTGTCGCGCACGGCGCGCATCGCCGCACCCCAGGTTCCGCGCGAAATCAGTGCATACACCCACAGCGCGGCGACCATGGTCAGCAGCGCAATGATCGCAACTGCACGCTCGCCGGTGATCGCGCTGCCGAGCGCTGGCGAGCCGATGCCCATGATGCCGTTCTGACCGCCGGTCAGATCCCGCATCTCGACAATGCTGTGCTCGACAATGAAGCCGAAGGCAATCGTCAGCATGGCCAGATAGGGGCCGCGCACGCGCAGCGCCGGCAAGGCGAGCAACGCGCCCACCACGCCGGCCATCAATGCAGCGAGCGGCCAGGCCAGCCAGAAGCTCAGGCCCGCAGACCCGGTCAGAATCGCGACCGTATAGGCGCCGAGTGCATAGAAGCCGACATGCCCGAAGGAGACCTGCCCCGCCAGACCGAGCAGAACGTTGAGGCCAATGCCGACGATGGCGAGCAGCGCCACATTGGCCAGCACATAGACGTAGTAGCCATTGAGTGTCAGCGCCAGCACCACGCCGACGACCAGAATCGCGGCCACGGCGCCAAGTTGCGCCGGGGAGCCTGGCACTGCGGCAGCGCTTGCCGCGGGTGCGCGACCGAAAACGGGAACTTTCATACCTTCCTCACCTGGGCGCGTCCGAACAGGCCATTGGGCCGCAGCGCCAGTACAAGAATGACCGCGCCGAACATGATGATCTGGGTATATCCTGAGCCAAGGGTCGACGTGATCAGTGCCTCACTGACGCCGAACAGAAGTCCGGCGATCATCACGCCCCAGGCACTGGTGATTCCGCCGAGGATGGCAACCGCGAACGCCTTCAGGCCGAACAGCGTCCCCATGTCGGAATGCACGTTGAACAGCGGCGCAATCAGCACCCCGGCCACACCGGCGAGCAGGGTCGACAGCGCAAACGCGACCGCAATCGCACGCCGGATGGGAATGCCCATTAGTCTCGCCGCGTCACGGTTCTGGGTCACCGCAAGCATGGCCGTACCCCAGCGGCTGCGCCGGGAAACGGTGTGCAGCACCGCCGCAAGCGCCAGACCGACGAGCGGAATCAGAACCTGCAGCGGATAAACGCCCAGCCCTGCGCCACCGATCTCAAGCGGCGTCTGCGCCAGCGGCGACGGCAGGTTGCGTGGCTCCTTGCCGAAAGAGAACATCACCAGGTTGTCGAGCACGATCCCGAGCGCCACCGTCGCCATCAACCAGGCGTCGGAGCCCCGGCTGGCGAACGGACGCACCGCCACGAACTCCACCACCAGACCATAGAGCGCACACAGCAGCAGTGCGACGAGCACCGCAGGCAACAGCGGCCAGCCCCAGCTCTGGGCGAAGACAAAGGTCAGCACGGCACCGAGCATCATCGAACTGCCCTGGGCAAAGTTCACGGTACCGGACACTGCATAGGTGAGGTAGAAACCCAGCGCCATCAGCCCGTACATGCTTCCGAGTCCGATGCCGCTGATCAGGGCGGATAACAACATGATGAGTTCCGTATCGGAAGGAATGAAGGCCCGGCAGGCGGCACGCGCCGCCCGCCGGCCGGTTCATCACTCGCCCAGGCTGACGGGGAGGATGCGGTTGTCGATGAAGCGGGCCCAGACGTAGTCATCCTTCGTGACCGCGTCATGCACACCCGGCGAGAAGGGCTTGGTATAGGTCTTGATCAGCCCCTGATACTCGTCGATGGCGTAAAAGCCTTTCCGTACCGCGTCGCCATCCGTCGAACCCGCTTTCGCAATGGCTTTCGCCGCCAGGTGCATGCCGTCATAGGCATTGGCCACGCCCACAGCCGGCGAGATGTTCTCCGGTCCCTTGATATCGGGGTATTTCGCCATCAGGGCCTTGGTCACGCGCTCGCCGACCGCGGTCTGCTTGCCGAAGAAGCTGTAGGTCTGCACGAAATGCACGTTCTTTGCGCTGGGCCCGGCAAGCTCGGTAAACCGGCCACCCGCCGGCCCCCAGTGCGACACGATCGGCACCTTCCAGCCCATGCGATCGAGCGACTTCACGACCTGTGCTGAAGGACCGACGTTGCCGACCATGAACAGCGCATCCGCCCCTGCGGCCTTGAGCCGCGACAGTTGCGGGACCACATCGACGTCGTTGCCCTCGAACTTCTCCACGCCGACAGCCTGCAGCCCCTTCTCGGACAGTGCGGCGCGCAAGCCCTTCTCGTTCGACTCGCCCCACGGGTTGTTCACCAGGATCATGCCGAACTTGCTCGCACCAAAGGTCTTCTGCGCATACGCGAGCATGGCCTGATCGACGATCTCATCAACCGCCGACACACGGAATACATAGTTGGGCTCGGCACCGTTCTTGGTAATCGGCGTACCTGCTGCCCACGGCCCCATGAACGGCACCTTCTCCTGATTGACCAGCGGCACGATCGCCATCGAGACCGGGGTGTCGAGGCCACCGAAAAGCACGGTCACCTTTTCCTTGAAGATCAGCTCACGCGCTGCCACCACGCCCTTGCCCGGATTGGACTCGTCGTCGCGACGCACCAGTTCCAGCTTGCGCCCCCCAAGCAGGCCACCGCTCGCGTTGATTTCATCGATCGCGATCGTCAGGCCGCGGGTGATGGCCTCACCCGACAGGGCGGACTGCCCGGACAACGCGGCCACCAGGCCGATCTTGATCGGTTCGGCGGCGTGGACGGGAGAAAGAAGACTCAGTGAGGCCACAGCAGACGCAGCGGCCAGAAAACTCCGGCGGGACATGTTCATGGTGCATCACTCCATTCTGGGAGAGGAAAGATCGGAAACCCGAACTCCTGTCGCAAGCCCCGTGCCAGATATTCACCAGAAACAAAAACAAAGTGGAATCACTTGATACAACAAAGTGCCGACACTTTGGCCCAACTCTTGCATTCACATCCAGGAACCGCCTGATTCGACAAAGTCGCACCGCCACGGTGCAATTCGGAGGAAATAGAGATGAATGACGCACCAATCCCGATCATTGCCGACAATGAATGCGCCATGAAAGCGGCAACTATTGTCGACACTTATCTGCGCACCCTGATGATTCCCGACCCGGAGAGCGCACGCCGCTTCATCGCACCCGATCTGCAGATCACGTTCACCGGCGGACGTGTCATGCACGACCCTGCCGAATGTGCAGCGTTCAATGCCGGACGCTACGCCTGGGTAAAGAAGCGCTACGAGCGCATTGAGGTCGTCAGCGGCGCCACCGAGAAGGAAGCCATCGTGTACAGCCTTGGCACGCTGTTTGGCGAATGGCCTGATGGCACCCCCTTCGAAGGCAACCGCTACGTGGATCGCTACGTACTGAGCCACGGACGCATTACCCGAATGGAGGTCTGGAACGACAGCGCCGAACGCCTGCTGAGCCGTGCCGGCCTCAACAGCTGAGCGAGCCACCGCCATGACTGAATCAGCTGCCCACGAAAGGCTTGCAGACCACGGCCGCTTTCCCTACCAGGCGATCACCGCGCGCCCCGACTACTGCTGGCCCGGCGGTGCGCGCCTTGCGGTCTATATCGGCTTCAACGTCGAGCACTTCGCATTCGGCGAAGGCCTGGGCGCCAATCTCGGCCCAGCCTCCCCCCAGCCCGACGTGCTCAATTTCAGCTGGCGCGAATACGGCAACCGTGTGGGGGCGTGGCGTTGCCTGGAACTGTTTGACCAGCTCTCGTTGCCGACCGGTGCCCTGATCAACACCGCACTCTACGACCACTGCCCCGAACTCATCGCCGCCCTGCGCGCACGAGGCGACGAGCTGATTGCGCACGGCCACACCAACGCCGTGCGTCAGAGCGAGCTCGACGAAGCCGCCGAGCGCCGCCTGATCGCCGCCTGCCGGACCCGGATCGAGGCCGAAAGCGGTATCGCACCGGCGGGATGGCTATCGCCGTGGATTTCGGAGAGCCGGCTCACCCCGGATCTGCTGAGCGAAACCGGCTATCAGTACACCCTCAACTGGAGCCACGACGATCAGCCCACACGGATGCTGACCCGCAGCGGTGAAACGCTGTGGTCCATTCCCTATCCACAGGAGCTCAACGACATTCCGATGCTGATCGCGCGCCAGATGGACGCAGCGCCCTTTGCCGACATGATCATCGACAACTTCGAAGAGATGCGCATGCAGGCCCAGGCTCAGCCCCTGGTCATGGGTATCGCACTGCACCCCTATCTTGTCGGGCAACCCTATCGCCTGCGCCATCTGCGGCGCGCGCTCACGCACATTGCAGCCGCGCGCGACCGCGGGGAGATCTGGTTCGCCACGCCGGGACAGATCTGCAGCCATGTCGCCACCCTCGACCACAATGCCACGCCTGCCTCGCAGCGCGCCAACCCCTGAAGGACGCTCCATGAACGCCTCATCCTCGCTCCCCGGCGAATCCGGTTTTCCCATTCAAGACAGCGTAGGCGCTTGGGTCGAGCACGGCCGCTTCGTGCTCGAGCCCACCGCATCCGGCCCGCTCAGCGGCCTGAGCTTTGCCGTGAAGGACATCTTCGACGTCGCCGGCCACCCCACCGGCGCAGGCAACCCCACCTGGCTCGCCACTCACCCTGTGCCTGACGCGAGCAGCCCCATCGTCGACAGCCTGCGCGCCGCCGGCGCCACCCTTGTGGGCAAGGTGATGACTGACGAACTGGCGTACAGCATCAACGGCGACAACGTCCATTACGGCACCCCCATCAATGCCCGTGCGCCCGGACGTGTACCCGGCGGCTCCTCGAGTGGCTCGGCTGCAGCGGTCGCGGCTCGCCTGTGCGATTTCGCACTCGCCAGCGACACCGGCGGCTCCACCCGCGTTCCGGCGAGCTACTGCGGCCTTTACGGTTTGCGCACCACGCATGGGCTGCTGCCGCGCGCCGGCATGGTGCCACTGCATCCATTCTTCGACACCGCCACCTGGCTGGCACACGACGCCAGAACCTTTGCCCTCGTTGCCGATGTCCTGTTGCCGGCATCTGCGCATCGCTTCCGCCGTCTGCTCAAACCCGCTGCAAGCTGGGCGCTGGCCGACGCGTGTTTCAAGGAGCCACTGAACAGGGTGCTTGACGCGGTCGCAGCCACACTCGACACGCGCCCGGAGGAGATCAGCCTGAGCGCAGAGGGCGAGACGCTCGACGACTGGCGCCGGACCTATGTGACGGCCGGTGCGCACGAAGCCTGGCAAACACATGGCAACTGGATCGAAGCAAACCAGCCGCGCTTCTCAGAGGCCATCACCGCGCGCTGGGCACACGCAGCCAGCGTAAGCGACACCGACGGCAATGCCGCGCGCCAGCGCATTCTTGCGCTGCGCGCGCACATCCGCGGACTGTTCGGGGACGATGCGATTGCCGTCATCCCGTCCTCGGCGAGCATCGCACCGGAGCGTGGCGCGAGCGGCAGCGCGGTCGATTCGGTCCGGATGCGCACGCTGCAGATCACCTGCCTCGCGGGCATCGGCGGCCTGTGCCAGGTGAGCATCCCGTTCACAGGCAGCGACGGACTGCCACTGGGCGTCTCACTCGTGGGGCCCGCCGGCAGCGATGCCGAATTGGTAAGATTCGCCATCCGCATTGCCGAAATGCTCTGACTCACCCGACGCCCGGCCCCAGGCCGGGCGGTTTGCCGCAAGACACTGGCCATGGACAACAAGCACATTTCCCCCGACGAACACGCGAACAGCGGGCTATCGACCATCACTGCCGCGCACGGCGACGATGGCGATGAGACACTTGCCCTGGGGCGCCGGGGCAGTGGCGACATCGAGCAGCAGATCTATCACTCGGTGTTCGAGGGCGTGATGAGCCAGCGCCTTGCGCCTGGCACCCGCCTGCCGGAGGCGGTGCTGAGCAAGCTGTTCAGCGTCAGCCGCTCTACCGTGCGCAAGGCGCTGCAACAACTTGCCCACGACCACATCGTCGAGTTGCGTCCCAATCAGAGCCCGGTTGTTGCCACGCCAACGCCGGAAGAAACCCGCGCGATCTTTGAAGCGCGCCAGGTCATGGAGGCGGCAATCGTCAGGCTCGTGACGCAGCATGCCACCAAGGACGACATTGCCTTTCTGCGCGATCAGCTCGATACCGAACACACGGCAATGCACCGCTTCGACCAGCCATCCTGGGCCCGTCTGGCGAGCAGCTTCCATCTCAAGCTGGCCAGCCTGGCGCGCAATGCGGTGCTGCAGGGCTATCTGAACGAACTGGTCTCGCGCTGCTCACTGATCGTCGCGCTCTACGAACCCCCGGGCAACGCCACCTGCGAGCACGACGAACACGGCCGCATCGTTGACTGCATCGAGCGCGGCGACGCCGAGGAGGCTGTTGCGCTGATGCAGGCTCATCTCGATACACTGGAGCGCAACATCTGCCTCGACCGATCGGAAGAGGAGCACAGTCTCGCTCGCATGCTGGGGCTGAGGTAAGCAGCCCGGCGGGCACGGAAGCTGCGTCGAAACCGGATCAACTTTCGCAGCGAACCACCATGAACAAGCTCGACAGCGCCCTGCTCGCCATCCTGATCAAGGATGCGCGCGCCTCCTTTGCCGACATCGCCAGACAGCTCGACATCTCGCGCGCCCATGCCCGGACGCGGGTGCAGGCCCTGGTCGAGAGCGGTGTCATCGAACAGTTTTCGGCAGTGGTCAATCCCGAGAAGCTGGGCAAGGTGGTGTCCACCTTCATCGATCTCAAGGTCACGCCCGCACGGCTGGAGCCGATTGCCGACGAGCTGGCCAACTGTCCCGAAGTGGTCAGCCTCTACATCATGAGCGACCTGCAGAGCCTGCACATCCACACCCTCACCGACAGCTACGAAACCTTCGACGCCTTCGTTCGGCAACGCATCTTCAATCGTCCCGAGATTCTCTTTGTCGACTGCAAGACGCTGATGTCACGGGTGAAAAATCGCCGCGGCGGGGCCCGGCTGTAGTCCTTCACGGCGGCAAGCAGACGCACATTTTTGCACCATCATGGTGCAAAAACACCAGCGCAGTGCATTCAAGACATTCGGCACGCTACACAGCCGATGCGCCAACATCCGGCGCCAAATGGTATTGCGGACCTTCCGAATGTAATCAGAACCCGATGAAGCTGGCCATTTGTATGCCCAATTCTTTCACCCCGCGCCCCAGTTTGTGCACTGCACTACACCTAAAGGCTTATCCACCCACATTGACTAATCGTTAAAAATTAACAACTTACTAAAATTCACAAGCTGGCACGGCCATTGCTAAACCTGTCTCGAGTCACTTTACAAATGGCACCCCACAAGGGCGCCACATCGAGATCCCAACAGGAGCACGCAGCCATGACCCTGAATCGCCGCAAATTTCTCACCGGCGCAGCCGTTTCCGGCGCCATCCTCGGCGCACCTGCCATCGCCAGCGCACAGTCGAAGACCACCTTCAACTGGAAAATGACCAATGCCTATGGCCCGGGATCGCCCTTCTATGTTCAGGGCCCGGGCAGCCCGATGGATTTCTGCAAGAAGGTCGAGGAAATGTCGGGCGGCCGGCTCAAGATCCAGCACTTCGCCGCCGGCGAACTGATTCCCGCACTCGAGGGCTTCGACGCCGTGTCCAAGGGCATGGTGGAGATGAACGCCGCCAACGCCTACTTCTGGGCCGGCAAGATTCCCGCTGCACAGTACTTCACCACCGTGCCCTTCGGCATGAACACCCAGGGCATGAATGCCTGGATGTATCACGGCGGCGGCATTGAACTGTGGAACGAGCTCTACGCCGCGCACGGCCTCGTTGCCATGCCCATGGGCAACACCGGCACCCAGATGACGGGCTGGTTCCGCAAGCCGATCGAGAAGGTTTCCGACTTCGACGGTCTCAAGATGCGCATTCCCGGTCTGGCCGGCAAGGTCTATGCCCAGCTCGGCGTGGCCGTGCGTCTGCTCCCGGGTGGCGAGATCTTCCCGGCGCTTGAGCGTGGTGTGATCGACGCGGCCGAGTTCGTCGGCCCCTACCAGGACCGCCGCATGGGTCTGCACAAGGCGGCCAAGAACTACTACACCACCGGCTGGCATGAACCCACCAACGTCACCGAGCTGATGATCAACAAGAAGGCGTGGGAGAGTCTGCCCAAGGACCTGCAGGCCATCGTCAAGGCAGCCGCCTCTGCCTGCAACGTCGAGAGTCACGCCTGGTGCGAAGCGGTGAATGCCGATGCGCTCACCGATCTCGTCACCAATCAGGGCGTGATCGCACGGCCGCTGCCCAACGACGTCATCGTCAAGCTGAAGGAAGTCACCGCCGACACGCTCGAGAGCCTGGCCAAGGCCGACGCCGACACGCGCAAGGTGCACGACGCCTTCATGGCCTTCCGCAAGAAGCACGAGTCGTGGGCCGCCGTCAGCGAAAAGGCATTCCTGTCGCTGTAAGCACCCTCCGGAGACGCTGATGAACAAGCTGTTGAAGCCGCTCGAACTCGCGATAGTCGGGTTCGGGTGGGTGGCACGGGCCGCGGTCCTGGCGCTGGTGTTGATGGTGGCCTGCAATGTGTTGCTGCGCTACGTCTTCTCCTGGAGCCCGGTCGCTGCGCAGGAACTCGAGTGGCACCTGATCTCCCCGATCGCGCTGCTCGGCATGGCCTACGCGGTCTATCACCGTGCGGACGTGCGCGTGGATTTCATCTACGACCGTCTCGGCGCCAGAAGTCAGGCCGTGATCGATCTGGTGAGCGGGGTGTTCACCCTCGCCGTCGGCGTGATCATCGCCTGGCTGGCCGTGCCCTACGTGATGCAGGCCTACGACATCGGCGAGGTCTCGCCCGACCCCGGTGGGCTTCCCATGCGCTATCTGGTCAAGGCCTTCATCCCGCTCGGCTTCTCCCTGCTTGCCCTTCAGGGTCTCATCGACACGCTGCGCGCCGCCGCGACGCTGATCAGCGGCGCGCCGCACACCCCTCACGATTCGCTGGAAATACGCACATGAGCCCCAACGAATGGATTGCGCTCGGTCTCATCGGCGGCTTCCTGGCGCTGATGATGATCGGCATACCGGTGGCCATCGCGCTCGCGGTCTCGGGCTTTGTCGCCGGCTACCTCGGTTTCGGTTCGATGCTGTTCTCGCTGCTGCCGGCGCGCCTGTTCGGCGTGGTGACCAACTACACCATGCTGGCGATTCCGCTGTTCGTCTTCATGGGCGTGATGCTGGAGAAATCCCGCGTCGCCGAGGACATGCTCGAGACCATCGGCCGCGCCATGGGCGGGCTCAACGGCGGCATGGGCATCGCCATCATCCTGGTCGGCGTGCTGATGGGTGCCTCGACCGGCATCGTCGGCGCCACCGTGGTCACGGTCGCAATGCTCACCCTGCCCACCCTGATGCGTCGCGGCTACAAGCCCAGCATCGCCTGCGGCACGATCTGCGCATCCGGCACGCTGGGCCAGATCATCCCGCCCAGCCTGGTGCTGATTCTGCTCGCCGAGATCGTTGGCGAGTCCGTCGGCACGCTGTTTGCCGCAGCGTTCATTCCCGGCCTCGCGCTGGCACTGATCTACGTCATCTTCCTGCTCGTGGTCGGCAAGCTGCGTCCGTCGTGGGTGCCGGCGATTCCCGCCGCTGAGCGCGCGCAGGCCGTCCCCGGCACGCTCGGGCGCGACCTGGTCCGCTCGGTGGTACCGCCGCTGCTGCTGGTGGTCGCCGTACTGGGCTCCATCATCGGCGGCATTGCCGCGCCGACCGAGGCGGCCTCGATGGGTGCGCTGGGCAGTGCGCTGATCGCGCTGTTCGCACGGCGCATGAGCTGGAAGCTGATCAGCGAAACCCTGCACGGCACGCTCACCATCACCGCCATGGTGTTCTTCATCCTGCTGTGCGCACAGCCCTTCTCGCTGGCCTTCCGCGGGCTCGGCGGCGAACAGATGGTGCACGACCTCTTCAGCCTGCTGCCTGGCGGCGAACTGGGTGCCCTGATCTTCCTGATGGTCCTGCTGTTCGTGCTCGGCTTCTTCCTGGAGTGGATCGAGATCTCCTACATCGCACTGCCGATGTTCCTGCCGGTGTTCCACGCCTACGGCACCGACATGGTATGGCTGGCCACCCTGGTGGCGCTGAACCTGCAGATGTCCTTCCTCACCCCGCCCTTCGGCTGGGCACTGTTCTTCCTCAAGGGGGTGGCGCCACCGGGCATCACCACGCGCGACATCTACGTCGGCGCCCTGCCCTTCGTGGTGCTGCAGATGCTCGCCGTCGCCCTTCTCTTCATCTTCCCCGGCATCGCCACCTGGCTGCCGAAGTTCATCGGCTGGTAAGCCCCCGGAGGCAACACAATGGAATTTTTCGACGGCTACAGTGCCACCTGGCTGGCAGGGCTGGTCATTGCCCTGATCACCACCGGGGTGGTGGCCGGCATCCTTGCCGGACTGCTTGGCGTGGGTGGCGGTATCGTCATCGTGCCGGTGCTCTACCACCTCTTCACCCTGCTCGGCATCGACGAGTCGGTACGCATGCATGTGGCGGTGGGTACTTCCCTCGCCACCATCATTCCGACCTCGATCATGTCGGCCCGCGCGCACCGCCGCCGTGGCAGCCTCAACCCCGAACTGCTGCGCAAGCTGATTCCGCCCGTCGTGGTCGGCGTGCTGATCGGCTCGGTCGCCAGCGGCTACTTCAGCGGCCAGGTGCTCACCTCCATCTTTGCCACGGTCGCCCTGCTGGTCGCGCTCAACATGGCCTTCAAGCGCGACGGCTTTGCGCTTGGCGAGGGTCTGCCGGGGCCGCTCGGCACCGCGATGATCGGCGTCACCATCGGCGGCATCTCGACCCTGATGGGCATTGGCGGCGGCACGCTCAGCGTCCCCACCCTCAACGCCTTCCGTACGCCGATGCACGTGGCCGTGGGCACCGGGGCCGCACTCGGCATGATCATCAGCCTGCCCGGTGCGATCGGTTTCCTGATCAACGGCATGGGCGTACCCAACCTGCCGCCGGCCACCGTCGGCTATGTGAACCTGCTCGGGATGGCACTGATCGTGCCTGCGACCATGGTCACCACCTCATGGGGTGCCCGTCTGGCCCACGCCATCGACGCGCGCCGTCTGCGCCAGGTGTTCGCGGCCTTCCTCGCGCTCACCTCGCTGCGCATGTTCTACGGCCTGCTCGCCTGACCGGGCGCGGGCCACGCCACCTACAAGGAGACACTCATGCTGCACACCCTCACTGCCCTCGGCGGCATGCAGGTTGCCCCTCACCACCTCGCCGCGCAGGCCGGACGCGACATCCTGCGCGAAGGCGGCAACGCGGTCGAAGCCATGGTCGCCGCGGCCGCCGCCATTGCGGTGGTCTATCCGCACATGAACGCGATCGGCGGCGACGGCTTCTGGCTGATCCACGAACCGGGCAAGGCGCCGGTCGCGATCGACGCCTGTGGCTTTGCCGCCGGGCTTGCCGACCGCCAGTTCTACGCCGGGCTGGATGCCATCCCCGCTCGTGGCCCGAAGGCGGCACTCACGGTTGCCGGCACGGTCGGCGGCTGGAACAAGGCCCTGGAAGTCGCCGCCGACTGGGGGACTGCGCTGCCGCTGTCGCGCCTGCTCGCCGACGCCATCCGCCATGCGCGCAACGGCGTAGCCGTCACCGCCAGCCAGGCCGCCCTCACGCGCCAGAAGCTCGACGGACTGAAGGACGCGCCCGGTTTCGCCGACACCTTCCTGGTCGATGGTGCGCCGCCCGAAACCGGACATCTGCTGCGCCAGCCCGCGCTGGCCCAGACGCTCGAGACCCTCGCTGCACGCGGCCTCGATGACTTCTATCGCGGCGAGATCGCCGAACTGATCGGCGCCGAACTCGAACGCGTCGGCAGCCCGGTTCGCACCCACGACCTCAACGCCTACGCCGCACAGATCGTCGATCCGCTATCGGTGCGGCTCGGCGACAGCACGGTGTACAACCTGCCGCCCCCGACCCAGGGCCTCGCCGCACTGATGATTCTCGGCATCTTCGAACGCCTCGGTGTCAGCGAAGGCGAAGGCTTCGCCCATGTCCACGGCCTGGTCGAAGCCACCAAACGCGCCTTCCGCGTGCGCGACCGCGTGGTCACCGATCCGCGCCGCCTGCCCGCCGACCCGCGCAGCTTCCTCGACGCGCCTGCGCTCGACGCCCGCGCCGCCGATGTGGACATGCAGGTCGCGCTACCCTGGCCCGATCCCGCCGCACCGGGCGACACCATCTGGATGGGCGCGATCGACCGCGAAGGGCGTGCAGTGAGTTTCATCCAGAGCGTGTACTGGGAGTTCGGCTCCGGCGTGGTGCTGCGCGACACCGGCATCACCTGGCAGAACCGCGGCATGAGCTTCTCGCTCAACCCTGCCGCGCTCAATGCACTGGAGCCCTCACGCAAGCCCTTCCACACCCTGAACCCGTCAATGGCGCTGTTCGACGACGGCCGCGTGATGCCCTACGGCACCATGGGCGGCGAAGGTCAGCCACAGACCCAGGCCGCCGTGTTCACCCGCTACGCCCGCTTCGGCACGCCCCTGCAGCAGGCGGTCAGCGCACCGCGCTGGCTACTGGGCCGCACCTGGGGCGATGTCAGCACCAGCCTCAAGCTGGAGAGCCGCTTTCCGCCGGAGCTGGTGCAGGCATTGCGCGACGCGGGGCATCAGGTCGAAGTGCTGGACGAGGCCTACAGCGACACCATGGGCCACGCGGGTGCGCTGGTCAGACACCCGAACGGGCTGATCGAAGGCGCGGTCGACCCGCGCAGCGATGGCGTGGTGGCAGGCGTCTGATGAAAATGGCGGCGCCGGCCCTTGCAGCGCATGAAGTCTGCAAGGGCCGGCGCGCCATGAAAACAGTATCGCGCGCAGGGCTCAGGCCGCGGCCCTGACTGCCGGCACCTTCGTCGCCACGACGGTCGGCCACGCCGCCATGCGGCTCACCGATACCCGGCGCGCACCCGGCACCGCCGCCGGCTTGGCGATTGTTACCTCCAACCGGCGGATGGCGAAGCATTCGCCCAGGGTGTCGAGCATCACCTGGCTCAGGTGTTCGAGCAGGTTGAAGTGGCGCGCTGCGATCAAGGCTTCGAGACACGCCACCACTTCGTCGTAGTCCACCGTGTGGCGGATGTCGTCGCTGCGCCCGGACGCGGCGCCGTCGATGCACAGGGTCAGATCCACCAGCAGGGTCTGGCGCGCGGCCAGTTCGTGCGGGTAGATGCCGATCGATGCTTCAAGCGCCAGCCCTTCGAGACGGATCACGCACTCGTCGGCGCCCATCTCAGACCGCCTTCAGCACCGGGGCTTCCCAGTCCTGATAGTCGTCGGCAGGGGTCGCCTGCAGGCTGCGTTCGGCCGAGCGCAGCGTGTTCTCGATCAGCATGGTCACCGTCATCGGCCCCACGCCGCCGGGCACCGGCGTGATCCACGAGGCCTTTTCCTTCACTCCGTCGAAATCCACGTCGCCGACGATGCGGTTGTCCGGCAGACGGTTGATGCCGACGTCGATGACGATGGCGCCCTCCTTGACCATCTGCGGCACGATCAGCCCCGGCTTGCCGGCGGCCACGATCAGGATGTCGGCCAGAATGGTGTGCTGAGCGAGATCGCGCGTTTTCGCGTGGCAGATCGTCACCGTGGCTTCGCGCTGCAGCAGCATCAGCGCCATCGGCTTGCCCACGATGTTGCTCGCCCCCACCACCACCACGTTCTTGCCTGCGACCTCGGTGCCGGTGGTGTCGAGCAGGAGCTGCACGCCGTAGGGCGTGCAGGGCGGGAAGATGGTGTTGCCCACCACCAGCCCGCCGACGTTGTACAGATGAAAGCCGTCGACGTCCTTATGCACCGAGATCGCTTCGAGCACCCGGCGCACATCGATGTGGCCGGGCAGCGGCAGCTGGATCAGGATGCCGTGCACCGTGGGGTCGGCGTTGAGCTGGGCGATACGTGCCAGCATCTCCACTTCCGGCGTATCGGCCGGCAGCGCCACGTGCAGCGAGCGCACGCCGCACTCCTCGCACGCCTTCACCTTGTTGCCCACATACACCCGCGAAGCCGGGTTGTCCCCGACCAGGATGACCGCCAGCCCGGGGCGCACGCCCTGCTCCACCAGCCGTCCCACGCGCTCGCGAAAGCCCACGCGAAGCTGCTTCGACAGCGCCTTGCCGTCGATGATCTGTGCCGTCATGCCGGCCTCTC